>DAHVEJ010000199.1 GCA_027313145.1 Phycisphaerales bacterium
AGGGATTTGACGCTTTTTCTGCTCTTTGATTTTGGCATGTTTTATAGTCTCTTCTTCAAAACAGTAGCTGCCTGTCACGGTCATGCTGAGCCATGTGCCAGGCTTCGCCAATCCGTGTTCACGCTTTCAAGCAGCGGATTTAATCGCTGATTTTAGGGCCGGCAGCAATATGCCTCAAGTACGCCCTCTGTATCCACGGCAGATCACACCGCTTCCGCAACAACCGGATTGGCCAGAACGCCGATTTTCTCGATCTCAACCTCTATCTGATCGCCCGGTTTAAGCCACAGCGGCGGTTGCCGCGCCATGCCCACACCTTCCGGCGTGCCGGTTAAAATTACCGTGCCGGGCAGGAGTGTCGTGGATCCGGAAAGAAATTCAATGATGCGCTCTACTGAAAAAATCATATCCGCGGTATTGGATTGCTGCCGCGTTTGACCATTTACTCGCGTCTGAATGCTCAACTTGTTCGGATCGCCGATTTCGTCCAACGTAACAATCGCCGGCCCCAGAGGGCAGAAGGTGTCAAACGTTTTTCCGCGACACCATTGTGATCCCCCCCGCTGGATCTGCCAGTCACGCGCGGAAATATCATTGGCGGCGGTGAACCCCAATACGTAATCAAGCGACTGATCCGCCGAAACGTTTTTGGCCTTGCGTCCGATCACAATAGCTAATTCGCATTCGTAATCCACCTGATCGCTGTTCAGATGCCGCGGCAACGTCACGGGATCAACGGGGTTCTGAACCGCCGCTGGATTTTTCATAAATAGCACCGGAAATTCCGGGATGCGGGCATTCGTTTCCGCAGCGTGCCGCCGATAATTCAAACCGATACAGAAAATAGCTGTCGGCTGAACCGGAGCCAGCAGTTTCACCGGTCGGAACCGCTGGTCTGTGAGCGTAAAGGATTCAAACAGATCGCCCGTGATGAGACGGACCTGGCCATCGGGTTCAAGTACGCCGCAATGGCATTGACCCTGAACATCAGAAAATCGAACAATCTTCATGCGTTGATCCTTTTTGATTTCCGACACGGATGCAGTTTAAACAACAATCTGATTTTTTGATACTTGATCCATAAAGCACGAACTACTTTCACTTTCCGCCAGCACCTGCATACGCTGCACCCGTACCACGAGATACTGCGGTAGAATACTTGTTACCGTGGACGATCTGATGACTCTGCGCGGAGCCGCCGGCCATACGGAACCTTCCGGGCGTTATCATTGGTTGGCCGAACGGTGGATTGGAAACCAGGCGCACCGGGTAACCGGAGAATTCCAAGCGCCATCCCAACACGGACGTGAAACCGGGATAAGGTATGGAAGTGTGATCCTGTGATGGTTACGCGAATTGAGGAATAAATATGAAGCACCGTAGGCCCATTCTATCTGGTATTCTGAGCGCTTTCGCCGCGTGCCTGGCGTTGACGTGCCTGGCGTTGACCATGCTCGGCGGACCGGCGGTGCGAGGCCAGGCCTCGCGGATGATCGGTCTGCCTCAATATCATCTGGTATCCAAAGCTTCTCCAATTCCTGAGCCATATCCGTCTTTGCACGGGGGCTCATTTTCCGCTCCGCCGGTACCACTTTCTCCCGATCCGCTGGTGGCGTATCGCTGGCGACATCCCCGCGCCTCCGATGGACTGCAAACTTATGTGTTGCGCCCGATGGCGGTTAGTACACGCACGCCCAAGTCTTTCTCCGGTCTGAAATCCGCAACCACCAGTCGTTGCAATATCACGGTCAAGGGGACGGGTTCCATTCGCGTGGACTTCGGCACGGAAAGCGCCGCATGGATCGAATTTGACAGTCCCGATTTTAACGGCGGCACGATCAATATGGGTGTAAGCGAGTTCAAGGCACCCGCGCACGAACCCAACCATGCCATCGGCGTGCCTGAGAAAATCGGCGAGACATATCGGCTCAAGCTCAACCGGCAATACTATGAAGGCGTGCGCTTTGGCTGGATTTACATCAAAAGATTTTCCGGCAAGCCGTGGCATATTACTGCCATACGGGCGGTCTGCCAGATTAAGCCCACCAATTACAACGGCAGTTTTTCCTGCAGCAATCCAATGCTCACCCGGATATGGTACACGGGTGCCTACACGGTCAAACTGAATCTATTGCACCATTATTTCGGGGCTATTCTGATGGATCGGGGAGATCGCATCTCCTGGGTGGGAGACGCGCACATTGCCCAGTCAGCGGCCATGGCAGCGTTTGGAAATTTCAATTTCGTCATGCACAATCTCAATATTTCCGCCGGCAAGGGCAACCGTATTGCCAGTTATTATCTGTATTGGGTATTGAGTTTGGTGGACTATTACCGCTACTCCGGCGATGCGGTAGAACTGCAACGGTATTTTCCACTGGTGAAAAAGCTGCTGGACAGGGCTGCCACCGATTTTGCGCATCCACCGATTCGGTTCTATGGATGGGGCGACCGGCTCGGGGGCTTTGCCAGCGCGGAAAATCCACAGGCCCGCGAGGCGTACAGGATGCTGTTTGTGGAGACCTGTCGGCGTTTTGCGTGGGCGGCCGGAGCGGCCGGGCACAAAGATATGCAGGCCAAGTATATTAGGATTGCCGACCAAGATACCGCAAAAATTCAGAGCCGCAGCAATTGGGTCCACAGCGTTAACATTTATCCCGCCAGCGATGGCATCAACGCCGGCGTTCCCACTCCGGCGCAGCAGCAGACGTTGTACCGAAGATGCTTTGCCAATCGGTTGGATCGAATCTCTTTTTCGCCATTCAACGAGTACTTCGTGGTGGAGGCGATGGCCCGGATCCACCAATGGGACGAGGCCTTGGAAACCGTGCTTGATGATTGGGGCGGACAGATTAACTATGGAGGCACCACATTTTTTGAAGCTTACCGGCCAAGCTGGAACCAGATTATTCCCACCAATGGTGGTATTCCCAGCATGATTTGCGGCCCCACCAGCCTCTGCCATCCTTGGAGTGCCGGCTGCACCACCTGGCTGACTCAATGGATTGCGGGTATCCGCCCCACCACCCCTGGATTTAACACAGTGGATATTGTTCCCCATCTTGGTCGCACTCTGACTTGGGTGAAAGCCACAGCCCCCACACCGCATGGAGTCATTTCCGAATCGCTAAATGTGAACCATGGTACTGCCAAGTACACGATTCCCGCGGGGATTGTAGCGCGCATCGGGATACCCAAGGTAGGCCGCCGCATCACCACCATTACCATCAATGGCAATTCAACATGGCATGATGGTCATTTTACCGCGTGTATCGGCGTGGGCGGTGCGGTGCAAAGCCGGAACTTTGTTTATTTCACCAACGTGCAATCCGGTCAATATGCACTGACGATTTCGTACCATGGGCACACCCCGCCCTTTCTGCATGAGCCGTTTATCTACCCGGTGCAGGTGCTGGGGCAGGATTCCATCACGCAGGGCAACTGGGGCGGCGTGTATGGACACGATGGTTATGTTCTTTTTGCAGATGGCGTAAAAGACGCGAACATTGAACATCTCCCGCACTATGTCAAATCGGTTCATTGTTTATGGGGATATAAAATCCGGTGGGCCACTTCCGGTTCGGATATTCGAGCGCTGGCAGCAAGCGCCCAAAATCGAGCGCACCATCGTATGGCCGGAGTATTTTATTCCAACCTGGTTAATCGCAATCCGCAGGCTGCCGTCGATATACGTTTAAAGCATTCGCGTCCCTATCGCCTGGCATTGTACGCTATCGATTTTGATCATAAAAATCGCAAAGAAACGATTACGATTGAAGACCTGCGAACCAAAAAGTTGCTAGCACCGGTACAGGCGTTCTCCCATTTTTCCGGAGGAAAGTATATGGTGTTTGAGTGCCATGGGAGTGTACGCGTGCGGTTTGATCCGATCCGCGGGGAAAACGCCGTTCTAAGCGGTCTGTTTTTTGATCCGCCCGGCGGATAACGCGACCGTTGGGTATTGGCACCAGCCCGCGAAGTGCGTCTTCCGGCGAATTTGGAAAAGGTTGTGGTTTTCGACAGGAACTGCATCGTTGTAGAATGCTAACTCAACCTTCGCACTTTGCGTGGTTTTTGGGGCCGAAAAATCTTTGAGTGGCCGTCGCGGCAGCGCCAGGCGGTATTTTTTGCAAAACCCTTCGGGTACAGACCTATTTTTGAGGCCAGCTCCATCAATTTTTCCGCCTTTTGCGATATTGGTACACATGTTTATCAGTGCCACTGATCGCGAGAAGAACGGTAAAATACACACCTATACGCTTCTCGGCCTCTGGTGCTACATTGCTGATCGCGAGTGGTGGCGTAAATAGGCCCTTTGTGCCGGCAAAGACGCATTATCCATTGTGCCGTCAATACCCGCGAACAGTATATCATCGGGTGGTGGAGAAGCGCCGTGGCGCTGGGGGCCAATGGATACAGCGACAGGTTATTTATCTCGGTGAACTTACCAGCGCGTAGGAAGAATCCTAGTGCAGAGCCTTGCAGGTCTTTGATCCCATTGCCAATCAGACGCAAAGCATGACGTTGTTTGCCAAGCCCGAAGTGGTTGCGCCAGAGCAGCTCAGCAGTATGGCCATTTATTTGGATCAAATCCAGCTTCATCGCCCTCGGAGTTATGGGGACCGTTGGCTGGGTCGCCAGTGGTGGCGGGAGTTGCAGTTAGATCAGTAAACCGGAGTTTTGGAGAGAAAAATACATAACTCATTCCGCAATAATGATGTATATCAATTTTCAACTTCTTGGCACTGGAACAAGCCCCCTCGAAAATCAAGGAAATTTGTGTTTTTTACATGGGTACACTTTGCCGCCAAAAAACCAGCCTAGGGCTCATCAATAATAAAACCATCAAGGGTTTTCTCTTCTGGAAATAAAATTCTCGTGGCTAAGCTCCGGAGTAAATGCCACTGGAGAAGCTGGGCTTGGAGCTTCCGCGAGCCGCCACCGCAGATTTACACCGGTGCAAAAGCTGCCTAGGCACCGCATCAGGAGGGACTTAACCACGGAGTCGGCCATGAGTCTACGGTACAGACTTTTGCCCCTGGTTGAGATCCAGAGCCTTTTTTAGCGCCGAGGTGCGAAGGTTGGGCTACGAACCCCGCGTCGTCAAGCCGAGCCCCAACCCCATTGCCCTAATGGCCGTGCCACGCCAAGAAGCCCGCTCCAACTGACCAGAAGGGCCATTGCCGCATGATCAAGAGCTTAAAGAAAGCGCCATTCGTACCTTGCACTTTTATTCCTCGTCTCGGACGCTTCGGACGCGGCGGTTTGGCCGCTGGATCTAAGCCAAGGCAGATGGCATATAGTTGCAACATTATTTTAATTCAGACGAAGATATTTAATGAGCGCTGGTTTTGTGGGGCGTAGCGGCTTTGAGGGTCCGCTTGGTGACGCCGACGGATCCCGCACCAGCGCCATTAGCCGGAACGGCGGTGGACTCGCGGACAACAAGTGCACAGGCGATGGATATCGTCAGTGCGCTTAAGCCACGATTCTCCAGTCGCTGGCGCATCGCATTTAGCGCCTGCATCGCAATGGTTTCCGGGGACTGGCGAACCGTCGTCAGGGGTACGGCCAACAACGCGGCGGTAGCGGTATCGTCAAATCCGGTGAGTTTGATTTGCTGTGGAACATTCACTCCGACGTTGATGAGTGTTCGCAGCGCTTTGGCGGCAGATTTATCACTGACACAGGCAATAGCGTCGGGGCGAAATTTTTCCAGAATACCGGTCAGTAGATTCCGGTCATCGCAGTCGCCTGCGCACACTTCCAATCGGGCTTCGGGCGATAACGCCACTGCGCTACGGATGCCCTCAAGCCGGGCTTCCATTGTTGGGTACTCAAAACCCTCGTACAAAAAGACGATGCGGCGACAACTACAGTCCCGGATCAAATGTCGTCCAATCTGGAAACCGCCCAGCTCGTTGTCGCTGCAGACAACGTCAAACTGGCTGCGATCATGCAGAGGATGAATGTCGCGGTCCAGCAGGACCAGCGGATTTTTCCACTCTACACAGTGCCTGCCAATGGCTTCATTGGTCTTGCTGCAATCGGGTCGTATGGGCAATGGCAGGTAAAATAGCCCCCGCATGCCCCCTTGGCGCAGGTCTTCCAGTATCTGTGCCGCAGATTCCGACAATTGGTCCATGTCGATCCGGCGGATCAAAATATGCCAGCCCAGTTTCTGAGCCTCGCTCAACAATATCTGCTGGACAACACTGAAAAGGCTGCCCGGCTCCAACTCAGGGAGGATCAGGCCGATGGGTGTTAAGTTGACCGGCTGGGAGTTCGCGGCATAGCTGCCCGATCCACGCTGGCGGCAAACCATCCCCGCGACCTGCAGATCGCGCAGAGCGCGAATCACGGTCGTACGAGATACCTGGAATTGTTCCATTAATTCGGTTTCACTCGGCAGCTTTCCGCCCGGCGTATACTTGCCACGACGAATCGCCTTTAGCAGCGCCTCGTACACGATCGCATATTTTGGTTGGTTTTCGCGTTTTTGCTGCTTTGCCAAGGTGGCACCATGCAATTTGTCATCGGGATAAATAAACATACGGTGTCCAAAATCACACAATGTATATATATACTATTTTCATCCAAACGGCAAGATTGGCAAGCATAGTCAACGGATAATCAAGATCAGGTTACAGATTCAGTTGGCAGTGCATGCAGTAACCGGCGGAAGTTAAATGTTATCCGGCAGGTTCACCTGCCGAGCAAAATTGCAACGTCAGCGCTTCCAGAAAATTCCAGATTCCATATTCCGCTTTCATCCTCGAAGGCCAAAACAGCAACTTTTGGTAACCGGGATCCGGATAAGAACTTTAAGTAATAAGTTAGCGTATTAGCTTTTATTTTATGAACATTATTTTAGAAAATTATCTCTGCAAGCCAGGGCGTGATATATGGGTGACATGGGCTTGAAATAATAGTGATTTAATGATTCAAATATCTGATAAAGTTGGGTTTGTTGCCGAAAAAAAGCAATTGTAAAAAAAATCGTGAAGGGGCTTGACATTTAAAAAAACATAAGCTACACTAGGTTTGTCGTTTTATTAAGGAGCGATGCATGATCCTGATTCGCAGGACGGTTGCAAGTTAAATACCCTTTAAGGGGGTGCGTCGTCTGGTACCGACGGGATAGTCACTCGAGTCCCACGAGCTAGGTGAATGTGTGTTTTGTCTTCTTGTTTTGGCCCCAATTCTCGGGGTTGTGTTGACTCCGGGAGAGAGGCTTGGCTCTTTGGGCGTTCATGCCCGGTGAGGAGTATTTTATGGATATGTCAATGCACAGTAGTGGAAAACCTTTGGCGCTGCTTTTCGCAACGCTGGCCGCCGCAGGGGCGATCGGGGCGGGAGGGGCTTTGGCCCGTGCTGATATCAGCGACGGTTTTTCAAATTCGTCCAACTGGGCGCTCAATGCTTGGAATGCTTCGGGAACCTATGGCATGCCGGCGCTGCCCACCGGCGCTGACACGTTGGTGCTCACGAGTGACAACGGCAACGAGATATCTAGTAGTGTGATTCCAAAATAACATATCAATAGTTATGGGGGCGTAACCGTGTCGAGTCGATACTTCCACCGGAAT
>DAHVEJ010000019.1:0-27565 GCA_027313145.1 Phycisphaerales bacterium
TTGTTCAACGGCCGCGGTAGTTGTGCGAGTTTTTGCCATGGGTCGCTCCTTGACCAGACCAGCACCGGAACGGATGATTATTTTGATATCCGCAGGGCGCAGAAAACACGTGGGCTTCATGCCCCTTGAATTTTCCATATAACATTGTAGCGCGACGATGGTTGTTTGGTGAAACACCGCCCAACCCGGCGACCAGGGGTGAGGAAATAGCCCAGCCGGTGATCTCCATGCCTGGACCCGCAAATTTGTTTTTTGCTGCGAATAAAAAATAACACGTTGATGATAACATTTTAACAGCGGAATCCGGGGCGGCGCAAAGGACATCTCCTCCGTGCATTTTTTTGATCAAATTTCGCAATAAACCAAGCATATCGAATCCATTCGTTGCTTCGGGCGGCCTTCCCTGCCTCGTGAGACGGTCAAACTGCTTTAATACAGTGCCAGATTTTTTTCCGACTCCGAGATTCTCACGAACTGCGTGAAGATTCTAACCGAGCTTACGGGGCTTGGCAACCTCCCGGAAAAGCCCTTCATGCCACTCTCGCCAGCTTCACAATTAGTGTAACTCGGCCTTGGGAGAAAGCAAGAGTATTTTTTCCAGACGATTCTCCCTGTTAATTTGCCGTTTGCACGCCCAGCAGGTGCACCCGAAATTTCAGCGTGCTGTTGGCGGGAATCCCGCTACCCGGAGGGGATTGATCCCCGTAGGCCAGTGCCGGAGGAATTATCAATTCACGAATTCCGCCCACCCGCATACCTTTTACGCCAATATCCCAGCCGGGAATCACCTGCCCGGCACCCAGTACAAATGGGAACGGCTGATTGCCATGGAGCTTGCTGGCGTCAAAAACTTTGCCGTTCATCAACATGCCCGTGTAGTGGACAATGGCCGTTTCGCCATCTTTTGCTACCGGGCCTGTGCCGATTTTAATATCTTTGATAATCAATCCGTCCGCGAGCTTGCGCACATGTTCTCCTGGAGTGGCTGGAGCGGTAGACGCCTTGCCGACTGTTGCGACGGCGGGGACGACGGCGGTAGCGTTGACCGGAGTCGCCGGGGCAGATGTCGACGGAGTCTGTTGCGAACCGGAGTTGCCGCAGCCGGCGAGAGCCAGTGTGAGTGCGGAAGTTAAAGTCAACATAAATGCTCTAGGCAGGGTTTTCATTTTTGATGATCCTCAAAATAGTGGTTCACAAACGCTTTCGATGTATTATGCGCGATCTTCGCGGCACGGACAAATCAAACATCGTCGAACAAACGTCGTCAAGGATTGGGCCAGTCCGCATTGACGAAGCGCCCCGCCTCCAGAATTGTTTTTCCGTCCACCTCGATGCGGCAGCCCGGCTGGCGTAAATCGCACACCATGTCCCAGTGCAGGCCGCTTTCATTTTTTCCACCGGTTTCCGGATAGGCCGCTCCCAATGCGGCATGACACGTCCCGCCGATTTTTTCATCGAAGAGCGTATTACGCGTATACTGTTGAATTGAAAAATTGGTGCCGATGGCAAATTCGCCCAGCGTCCGGCTGCCGGCGTCCTGATCCATCATGGCGATCAGAAAATCCAAGCCCTTGGAGGCTGCGGCATCCACTACTTTGCCATTCTTAAACTTCAGCACAATGCCATCGCACTCGCGACCATGGTGCACAGCCGGGAAACTGTAGCGAATGACACCGTTGACGGCATCTTCAATCGGCCCGGTAAACACTTCGCCATCCGGAAAATTCTCATGCCCGCAGCAGTTAATCCAGCGGCGTGCTTCCACGCCCAATCGTAAATCAGTATCTTTGGCAATCACATGCACTTCTTTGGCACCGTTAAGATAATCCGCCAGCCGCTGCTGCTTTTCACTGATCTTTTTCCAGGCCGCCACCGGATCATCCAGATGCAGCAATCCACCCCGGAAAACAAAATCCGCATAATCGTGCAGGGACATTTCCGCATCCTGCGCACTGGCCTGCGTGGGATATTGCGTTCCCACCCATTTTAATTTGCCCTGCGCGGCACGCTCCAGAAATCGTTTGCTGATCGGTCTGCGGGCCTGCGCGGCGGCTGCCTGCTTTTTCGGGTCCACCTGCGTCATGGCACGGGTATTTTCCTGTGCCCAAAGACCAATGGATACATCCATATTTTCAACAATGAATTGCGACACCGGTGAAATATATTCCAACTGCCGGGCGCTGGCTACTCGGTAAAACGCTTCTTCCATCGCATCCGAGCTCATGGAAACAAAAGGGTGTCCGCCCGCCAGAAGCACCTCTTCATAAATGGCTTCAATGAGAGGCAGGCCGATGGCGTCGCCGGAAATTCTCACCAGTTCGCCCGCTTTAACCCCCGCGGAATAACCCACGAGCACCTTGGCAAGTTTATCTAATCGTTGATCCCGCATGCCGTAACATCCTTTCTTAAAACAGTAGGCCAGATTACCCCATGAACCCGTCGCCCGCAACGGAAAGGGCATGACAAGGGCATGGACGAACGCGATCGGCGGTGCGCGGCTCCAGCACTGCGACGGATCGTTATCCGGCTTCCATGGTCACTTGAATGGCCATACGCAGCAGCTCACTGCTGCTGGCGAGGTTGAGTTTTTCTTTAATGTGTTCGCGGTGCGCTTCGATGGTTTTGGTGCTTAGATGCAGGGTTTTGGCGATCTCACGCACGGGCTTGCCCTGACCGAGGAATTGGAATATTTCCAGCTCACGATCCGTCAGCAGATCCAGCGATGATTTCAGGGGTTGATTTCCTGAAACGGCCAACTGACGCAACACGCGGGCGGCGATGGCGTCGCTGACGTAAATTTCCCCGGCCAGAATTCGGCGAATTGCCATGAGAATTTTCTCGGTGGCTTCCTGCTTCATGATATAGCCGCGGGCACCGGCGCGCAAAGCTCGCTCGGCGTACATGTTTTCATCGTGCATGGATAGCACCAGCATCAGCAGATTCTCATAGCGGGCCTTCAGGTCTTTAATGAGTTCCAAGCCCGGCTTTCCCTTCATGGATAAATCCACAACCACCAGATCAGGTTTTAGTGCGGATATTAACTCCATCGCGACATCCGCATCGGGCGCTTCACCGCAGACATTAAGATCACCCGCGGCCTCAATAAGCAGCCGCACCCCCTGACGCGCCACCGGATGGTCATCTACGAGAATAATGCGGGGCCGCACTTTAACATTTTTAGATCGGGGGCGAATAGTCGGCATGATTCAAGTTCTCCAAGTTTGGTTCAGGGCCGCCAACGGAACAGACCACAGTGACGCCTGCGCCGGGGCTGCTGCGAATATCCAGGTGTCCGCCAATAACGCGGGCACGATAATCCATGATGCGCAATCCCAGGCCACGGCCGCGCGGTTCAGCAAAGCCTAAGCCGTCATCACGGATGGTTAAGCGTACCAACGAGCCTAGTGTTTTGGAACTGATTTCAAGATTTTTCGCTTGCCCATGGCGGACGGCATTGTTGATGGCTTCCTGCGCAATGCGGTAAAGATGCGTCGCCGCCAGAAGGGAGCAGGACTCCGGCAGTGCATCGGCGCGAATTCGGCATTTGATTCCGGCGATAGATCCGACCTGGTAACCTAACTCTTGTAACGCGGTGGGAAACTCATCCACCTGATCCAGCGGTTGAAGCCCGCGCGCCAACCGGCGCGTCTGCGCGATGGCATCGTTGAGCAGGGTTGTAAGATTTTCCGTTTCACCGGCCAGCACCTTGGATTTTTTTTTCAGCCGTTGGGCAATGGCTTTGGATACCATGGCGGCACCGGTCAAAATCTGCCCCAGACCGTCATGCAGATCCTGTCCGATGCGGCGTTGTTCACGCTCCGCAATGTGCAGAATTTCCGCCTCCATGCGCTTGCGTTCGGTGATGTCCCGCACGATTCCCGTAAAATGCCGGGAATCGCCGATTTTCTGTTCACCCACTGCCAGATACATCGGAAAAGTGCTGCCATCTTTCCGCAGGCCGGTTACTTCCCGCCCCACACCGATAATTTTTGCGTGGCCCGTGCGAAGATAGTTCTCCACATAATGGTGATGCTCACGGTGATAAGGCTCAGGCATGAGGATATCGACGTTGCGCCCTATGGCATCCGCGGCGGCATATCCGAAAATGCGTTCCGCGGCGGGGTTGAAAGATTCAATAACGCCGCGATCATTCATGGTGATAATGGCATCCACCGCCGTTTCAACGATGGCACGAATCTGGGCCTCGCTGTGGCGGAGGGCCTCGGTTATTTGTGCCCGGCCGGTAACATCAAAACCCGTGAGAATCGCCACCGCCTCACCAGTGTTCTGCTGGGAATGCCGAGTTGCCACATAGGCAATAATGCGCGGGTGTTGCTGATTGCAACAGCACACTTGTTCAAAATGGATGGGGCTGTGGGCCGCATCCCGGTTCGCCAACAACGCCATCACCTGACGAGCATTTTCAGGGGATAATATAGAATCTAAAGCGGGTTGTCCCACCAGCGCATCGGCGCTGCGACCGCAATTGGAGGCGACTTCTTTATTCACGAAAAGAATTTGGCCGGCGGCATCCACCACCGCGGCAAACAGCCCCGTTGAATGAATCATCGCTTTTGCCCAGGCCGGATCTTTGGGCATACATTAAACTCCAGTGCCGCGGGAAGCCGCCTGCGAACCATTCCATCGTCGCAGGTGACGATGATTATAAACATGCCGGCCGGTTTACGCAGCAGTTCCACGAAAGCCAGTCCCTGCCGCTTTGGGAAATATGGTAGCGGGCCCGGTACGCCGCGGGCAAAAAAACACCCGGTCGATTTACGTCGACCGGGCGCTGATTACTTAAAGCACGCTAAGGATTGACGGCTAAGAAGAATTACTTCAGGCTCGCCAGAACTTCATCTTTCACATGGTTGGGCACTTGCGCGTAGCTGTGCGGCTCCATGGTGTAGTTGGCGCGGCCCTGCGTAAGTGAACGCAGAATCGTGGAATAGCCGAACATGTTCGCCAACGGGACTGTGGCATCGATCACCTGGGTGTTACCGCGATTTTCGGTGTTTTCAATCATGGCGCGGCGACTGGAAATATCACCCTGTACCGGCCCGGCGAATTCAATGGGAGTGGTCACCTGAAGCTTCATGATCGGCTCAAGCAACACCGGCCCGGCTTTCTTACATGCGGCCTGCATGGCGAGAATACCAGCCTGTTCAAAGGCGATCTGCGAGGAATCGACATCATGGTAGCTGCCATCAAAAAGCGATACTTTCATATTCAGCATCGGGAAGCCGCCCAGAACACCGGATTTAGCAGCCTGCCGCACGCCATATTCCACCGATGGAATATATTCGCGGGGGATCGCTCCGCCCTTGATATCGTTTTGAAACAGCAGCGTATCTTCGGAATCATCACCTTCCACCGGCACATACGGCTCAAGCTTAATCCAGCAGTCGCCATATTGGCCGCGACCACCGCTCTGCTTGACGTGTTTACCCTGGGCTTCCGCGGCCTTGGTGATGGTTTCTTTGTAGGCGACTTTGGGCTTGCCAACGGTGACATCCACTTTCATGTCGCGCTTGAGCTTGTTGGCAATGATTTCCAGATGCAATTCACCCATACCGTGGATGATGGTTTGGCCGGTTTCCGCATCGAAGTTACTGCGGAAAGTGGGGTCTTCGCGCCGGAGCGTAGTAAGGGCTTCGCCGAGCTTGTTTTTGTCATTGGCGCTTTTTGGCTCAATGGACATGCTGATAACCGGCTCAGGGAATTCCATTTTTTCCAGGAGAATCGGATGATCCGGATCGCAGATTGTATCGCCGGTAAGACCATACTTGAAGCCCACAACACCGACGATATCCCCGGCTTCAGCGTATTCGCGCTGAATACGATCGGCAGCGTGCATTTCCCAGATACGCGAGGCAATTTCTTTTTTATCCCGCGTGGAATTGATGATACGCGCACCAGATTCCAGCTTGCCGGAATACACGCGAACGTAACTCAAATCACCGTGCTGATCGCTGACAATCTTAAACACAATGCCGCAGAACGGCTCATTGATATCCGCCTTGCGAATCAGCTCCTTGCTTTTTTCACGCACATCGTGGCCCACCATCGGCGGCTTATCCATCGGGCTGGGAAGGTAATACACCACCGCGTTCAGCAGCAGTTGTACGCCTTTGTATTTCAACGCCGAACCGCACAACACAGGGTTAATTTTGATCGCACAGGTGCCCTTTCGCAGGGCGGCTTTAATTTCATCGTTGCTGATGGGCTGATCGGATAGATATTTCTCCATCAACTGATCATCGCATTCCGCGGCTTTTTCAATCATATACGCGCGGGCCTGATCCGCTTTGGCTTTGAATTCCGCCGGTATGGGAATTTCACCCCATGTGCGACCCTTGGATTCTTCATCCCATTGATAGCCCTTCATTTCCAGCAGATCAATGACGCCGGCGAAATTTTCAGCCGCGCCGATGGGAATCTGAATCGGAACCGGATTGGCCCCGAGACGGTCGTGAATTGTTTTAACGCAGAATTCAAAATCCGCGCCGACTTTGTCCATCTTATTGACAAAGCAAAGCCGCGGAACATGATACTTCGTGGCCTGCCGCCATACCGTTTCCGATTGCGCTTCCACGCCTTCGCGACCGTCAAACACGGCCACAGCACCATCGAGCACGCGCAAAGAGCGTTCGACCTCAACGGTAAAGTCAACGTGGCCCGGGGTGTCGATGAGATTAATAATATATTCTTCGCCATCTTCCCGGCCGCTTAAGCGCCAAGGACATGTCGTGGCCGCCGCGGTAATGGTAATACCGCGCTGCTGTTCTTCTTCCAGGTGATCCATGACGGCGGTGCCTTCGTGCACTTCGCCGATCTTATGGGTTTTACCGGTATAAAACAGAATGCGTTCTGACACGGTGGTTTTGCCGGCATCAATATGAGCGGCAATGCCGATGTTGCGATAACGGGTTAAGTCGTGGGCCATGATATATACCTCTGTATCCTAAAAGAATGAGTAAAAACTTTCTGACTTTACTGACGGTTTTAAACCTCTATAAACAACAAGCCCGCCAGAACCGTCCTTCTCCGCCGGGCGATATAAATCGCGGCGGCGGGGCGTTTCTCGCGGGCACAGACTTCAGTGGTCACACCCCACCGCACCGTGCCGATGTTTCACCCATGCCGGGCGTCGCATCGGCCGCGGGGCATGGGCTTAGAAAATATCTATAAGCAGTTTCACCTTTCATTCCTTATAACAGCTCGGCTCAAGAGCCATGGTGCCCGGCTAAATTTCTTCGCCGGGAAAACTGCGCATCCAAGACCCACTAGGATACCAATAACTGACCGGGAGATGCAAGCTGCTTTGTGATAATATCGCAATTGTGTTAAATTTGACGCCAAAGGGCAAATCGGTGACAGATAGCCGTACCGGGCCAGGCGTTAATCAGTGAAGCATTATACCCCGGTAACCGGTGCCATTCTCGTGCGCTGCTGACAGGGGCCATCACTTATGCTTTTCGCCCATTCGCGGTTCGGTGCCGTTAAGTAACCGCCGAATGTTGCTGCGATGTTTAATGATAATCAAGGCACCAATCAGGCATCCGGTAAATATCAGCGGTGCAAGCTTGTTCCAGGGCTGGGGGTATAAAAAGCCATCAATCGGGCCTATGTCATGGCCAATAATTGGAATCAGGGCCACAAACACCATAACGCCCACCAGCGATGAAAGCGAAATGATGCGATACACCAGAAATACCAGTAAAAACACCAGCGCCGCCCCAAGCCCCGCGAGCGTTAAAACCGGCCACACCCCCATCACCACACCGAAAGTGGTGGCCACACCTTTGCCCCCTTTGAACTTCAAATAGCAGGGAAATACATGTCCGACAATTGCGGCTGCCGCGGTGGCCAGGGGCAGCCACACCGGGCCATGCCAATGCCGCACAATTAAATCCACCACCAGCACCGGGGCGAATCCCTTGAGAAAATCCAGCGCAAAGGCGTACCAGAAATAGCGCATTCCCAGAACCCGCCCGGCATTGGTGGCTCCGATATTTCCACTGCCCTGCGTGCGAATATCCACGCCGCGCATCAGCCCCAGCAATAATCCAAATGGGATGCCCCCGATCAGATACGCCATAATAATACTGATTAAAATCGTGACTGAAATCTGCGTGCCGGTCATGAAAGTCCTGTGAAAAACATAACGGTTTATTAACGGCGCAATTTTAATTGCGCATTGCGGCAACCCGCATACAGCGATTCAAGTTTATCGAGATGCGCGGCCGGCAGTAACGTCCGCCCGGCGGCAACGGCCGAGCGGGCCAATTCCGCGCGATCAGGAAGTTGCGTTGCCAGCGCATCAAGCGCATTGGCCATGGCGGCGAATTCTCGCGGGGAATCCACGATGCTCCCCAGTTTGTGATTTTCTATATAGTCATGGCAGCCTAAAAAACGCGTGCTGATCACCGGCAATCCATACACCACCGCCTCCAGAGCCACTAATCCGAAACTGTCATAAAATGTCGGCAAAAGCAGCGCATCGGCGGCGCTGTAAACGCCGCCGGTTACACGCGTAGGCCCGATGAATTTTACCCGATCCGCCACGCCCAACTGCTGCGCTAAGGCAATGTAATTCTTCACTTTACCCAGTCCCGCGACAACCAGCTTCCACGAGGTTTTTGTTTGCGCTACCGCCCGGATCGCCCAGGATAATCCCTTGCGACGAAAATCATGGCCCACAAATACCGCCACACGGTCCTCCGGTGCCAACGCATAGACATCTCTAAACCATTGGCGATCTTTTTTAATTTGCCCCGCCTCCGGCGGTTGAATCATCATCGGGTTTTCCAGCAACGCCAGTTTGCCATCAGCCGAACCGTAGAGCGATCGGAAATCGTCTTCCATGGCCGGGCTGATGCACAGAATTTTCCATGGCGGCTGATCGGCCGCGGCTTGGGCGGCACGGCGCTCCAGGGCAAGAAGCGTGCGTTGCTTACTGGAAAATTGGAGCATCAGCCGTTTGAAGTTGGCAGCCTGCGGCGTTTCACGAGAGGATATCGATTGCCGCTGAATTCGCGCGTAAACCCCGGCATGGGGATGGTATAAATCTCCCGCCCATGCGACGGTCATGGAATGCGCCACATCAGGATGATGCGCTTTACACCACGCTTTTGCCGCCATACCAAACTGCCGAAACCCGATGCCGGTACTTAATTTTATCGCCGGCAGACGATGCACGTGAACGCCATCCGGAGGCAGCACATCCGGGGATTTTCCCGCATGCGCGGAACGCTGTGCATCGTGGGATGCCCCCTGATGGGCGGCCTGATATTTATGTCTTTTTCTGGCGCTATCATGGCACAACGCATGCACTTCGTGCCCGCGCAGAGCCAGTTGTTCAGAGAGCCAAAACGTATAATTTTCCGCGCCGCCGCGCGAAGGGTCAAAATGTTCAATGATCAGCGCTATTTTCATACCTCCTCCTTTCGCCACTTTTCCGCGACTGCCTGCAAAACCATTTCAGCGGTAATGCCCGTCATGCACCGATGATCAATCGGGCAGAATTTCAACTGGCATGGGCCGCAGGGGACCGATAGCGCGATCTGCCGCTCATTTTTGTAAAATATTTCCGCCCAACGCGGATCGGTGGGGCCAAAAAGGGTGACCAGCGGCGTATCCAGCGCAGCGGCGAAGTGCCGCGGACCGGTGTCATTGCATAACACCACTGCTGCGCGGCGCACCAATTCCTTGACTGCTCCCAAACTTACTCCGGCTCCGTTATTAAGCTTATGCAGTGGAATCACGCGGGCTGCAATATCCGGCGCAATGCCCTCCAGAATAGCCTCAATGATTGGGCGTTCACGCGCGGCTCCGCCAATAAGTACATAAGCCGGCGGCCCGCTGTGGCCCGCGGCCACCGCCGATGCAACGGCCGCAAATCGCTCCGGCGGCCAGCATTTCGCTGCGCCAAAATGGGCACCGGGAAAAAGCATCATAAATGGTGCACCGCTGGAAATTCCCACCTCCCCCAGAACCGCCTGGGCCTGATTGCGTTCCGCTTCGGTGATGCCCAGCAGCATTTTCCGATCCCGTAATGCGCTGCCCAGGTAGCCGCTTAAGTCGAGGTAATAATCAAGGGTCGGCAGCGGCTCAAACGTATTCCAGGAGGACATTTTCACATACCAGCCTGGAATTTTTTGCAGATCGGTCAATACGGTTGGCCCACGCGGCAGTCGGTCCCCCGCAATCGATTCACGCGCGGCACGGCGCTGAATCATCAGACGGACTTCATATTCCGTGCGCCGCATGGGTTTTATATTATCGGTCAGCAATAGCCGCCGCCCGTCGCGATTGTAGCCCAGCCGCCGCGGAATGCCCGCGCGCCAGGCCAGAAAAGCCGAGCGAAAACTGTTGGGCAAAATCACAGCGAGATCAAACTTCTGCTTGCGCAGAGCGGCGGCCGTTTGTGAATAATTGATACGACCGGCTCTATCGGTGGCATAAAACAGGGCCGCGTCAATGAGGGGAAGCCCCGTAAGCACTGGTTGCACCAGAGTTTTACCCAGGCAACTGATACGCGCCACGGGAAACAACTGACGCAACGCACGAAGAAAAGGCGTGGCCATAACAGCATCGCCCAGCCAAGTGGGCATGATGACAAGAATCTGCTGCGGGTCGCGGTTTAAGTTCACGCCCCTATTTTCGTCGGGAGCTTCATCCGTTGCAATGCCCCGACCAATATTTTATCCCGGCGGATAGCGTAGCGCGGTTCAGGAGCCGGTCCGAGTCATCGGTGGGAATTCCCCGAAGTTAATCCCGCAGGCGTGCTGCGCGACGGGCGGGCGCGGCGGGTTCTTTTATGGTGGGGTTATCCGATGGAACATGGCGGCTGATGGCATCACGTACCGTGGCTGCCAAGCCCACCGGATCAAGGCCGATTTCCTTAAATTGTTCCGATCGACTGGCATGGCGAATAAAACGATCCGGCAGACCCGCGCGGGTTACAACGCGGGCATCAAGCCCATTGGCCTGAGCATATTCCACCACCGCCGAACCAAAGCCCCCCACTACGGAATGATCTTCCAGCGTGATGATGGGTTTTCCGGATGCAAATACCTGCTGCAGCATGGCACCATCCAGCGGTTTACAGAAGCGGGCGTCCACCACGCCAACGTTTAATCCATCATTTTCCAATAACTGCGCTGCGGATAGTGCCTGCAACGCCACCGATCCATACGCCAGAATCATGGCATCTTCGCCGGCTTTCAATACGCGCGATTTTCCGCCCTGCTTGCCGATGGTCCATGGGACCAGTTCACCCAAAGGTTCAGGCGGGCAATTATCCCGCGGATAACGAATTTGTACCGGTGATTCCTGCCCGATGGCGAAATCCAGTGCTCCGATTAAATCACGTTCATCCGATGGGGAAATCAGCACCATACCGGGCTGACTGCGCAAGAAGGACAAATCGCAAAATCCGTGATGCACCGCACCATCATCCCCTACGAGGCCCGCGCGATCACAACAAAATATCACCGGCAGCCCCTGCAGGCAGACTTCCTGAAATACCTGATCGAACGCCCGTTGTAAAAATGTGCTGTACACCGCCACGATTGGCCGTAATCCCGCTTTCGCCATGCCGGCCGCCATTGCCGTGGCGTGGCTCTCGCATATTCCGGTATCAAAATAGCGATCCGGAAACAGCGGCTTAAGCTTGATCATGCCCGTGCCGTCCGGCATGGCTGCGGTAATTCCCACCACATTGGCATGCTTGCGGCACAAATTGGTCATGGCGTCGGCAAAGGCCGCCGTCCATGATCGCCCGGAACCCTGATTCATAACCACGCGGCACCCTTCCACTCGGAAGGGCTTGGGGCTATGGAATGTGGTGGGGTCTTCACACGCCCATTCGTATCCTTTGCCTTTAATGGTTTTAATATGCAAAACCGCCGGGGCATTCAGGCTTTTCAGTTCGTTGAGCTTTTCCATTAATCCCGGCAAATCGTGGCCGTCAATGGGGCCGAAGTATTTTAAACCCAAATCTTCAAAGATATGCCCCGGAGCAATGGCATTTTTAATGCCCTGCTTCACATGCACCCCGATGTCACAAATCTGCTGGCCATAAGGAATCCGATCCAGCAATTCCTGCACGCGGCGCTTCACTTCGTCATACGTTGTCGTCACACGCAGGTGTTCGAGATATCCCGCGAAGGCTCCCTGCGGCTCGCTGATGCTCATGGAGTTGTCATTAAGGATTATGAGCATTTGCCGATTCAGCGTACCGGCATTGTTCAAGCCCTCAAACGCGACGCCATTAACAATCGAGGCGTCACCGACAAACGCCACCACGCGCGTATCCTGGTTCAACAACGCATCACCGCGTGCCATTCCCACCGCCGTGCTCACGGCTGTGCCCGCGTGGCCGACACTGAAAAGATCGTACGGGCTTTCACTGGGGTCAGGGAAGCCGCAAACGCCTCCCATTTTCCGCAAGGAGGCGAAATTTTTATATCGGCCGGTAATAAGCTTATGAGGATAACACTGGTGTCCGACATCCCAGAGCAGGCGGTCGCGCGGCATATCAAATATGGCATGCAATGCCAGAATAATTTCCACCGTGCCTAAATTCGGCGCAAGGTGCCCCCCATTGGCACCGACCGTGGTCACAATAGTTTCGCGAATTTCCCCGGCGAGTTGGGTTAGTTGATCCACTGTCAGGCGTTTTATGTCTGCTGGTGATTCAATGCCGTCGAGAAGTCGTTTCATTATGAAGTTCTCACAAAACCTAAATACTCCGCTACTCGTATAGATGATATGCCAGCCGAGTTAAAATTGAAAGCGGAATATTTATCCCGGCTGGCTCTCTGGTCGCTCTCTGGCTTGCTTATGTACGGCGTAAGCCTTATATCTTCGCTTGTAAACAGCCTTATCAGGTGTAAAAAACTGGAGTTCAAATGATGCGTGCGGCAGTCATAACATGTGGATTATTCTTAGGGGCTGCAATAATAACGTTCGGAAATGCGGCGTATGCGGCACCCCTTCCCGCCAAACCGCCCGTTCACCACCTTAAGCCCGCCCCCACGGATGCGCACTTACCTAAGGCGAATCCGAACAGTCTATCTGTCGTGCATGCCCAAGTGACGATCCATAAAAAAGTTCTCCACTATACGGTTACCACCGGCTACATGCCCATGAAAAGCAACGGTAAAGTGCAGGCGAAGATTTTCTTTATCGCCTATACGAAGGATCCCAAACCCGGAATCTCGGCAGTCGCCCAGCGCAACAAGCGACCGATCACATTTTTATTTAACGGCGGCCCGGGTGCGGCATCCGTATGGCTGAACCTCGGCTGCGCGGGGCCCACGCGCGTGGAGCTTACGCCCAGGGGCAATGTCACGCCCCCGCCCTACAAGCTTGTCACCAATCACCAGACCTGGCTTGACGCGTCTGATCTGGTTTTTGTCGATCCGGTCGGCACCGGATTCAGCCATCCGGAGCCGGGAGTCCCGGGCCAAAAATTTTATGGAGTCCAACAGGATATTGCCTCCGTGGCGTCATTCATCCGGCTTTATACCACCATGTATCAACGCTGGGGTTCACCTAAATTCCTGGCCGGGGAAAGCTACGGCACCACGCGAGCCTGCGGGTTGGCGGATTATCTTTCCCAACACGACGGCATGACGCTTAACGGCGTCATACTTATTTCCTGTGCGCTGAATTTCCAGATTCTTCAGCCTGATTTTGGCAATGATACGCCCTATCCGCTGTTCCTCCCTTCTTATACCGCCGCCGCATGGTATCACCATAAATTGGCACCGGATTTAGAAAAGCATTTTCATCGCACCTTGAAAAAAGTGGAACACTGGGCCATTACAGATTACATCTCGGCACTGGCACAGGGCAGTAACCTCACCACCGCACAGCGCGACATCATCGCCGCTAAGTTGGCACGGTATACCGGCTTATCCAAACAGGAATGTTTACTGGCGAATTTACGCATCGGGCCGGGACTTTTTGAGCAGTCCCTGCTGCGCGATCAACGGAAAATCATTGGCCGCATGGACACGCGACTAACCGGGTACAACCCGAATCCCACCGGCGGCACGGCCTCTTATGATCCGGCGATGTCCGACTTTATTCCGCCGTTTACCAGCGCTTTTGATCAATACGTGCGCCAAGATTTGAAATATCGCAATAATCTGCCCTACAAAACGCTTTCCGATGATGTCTACCCGTGGCACTTTGGCGGCGGGGGCATGGGCTTTCTTTACGTGACGGATAATCTGCAACACGCCATGATCCGTAATCCCTTCATGAAAGTGCTGGTGTGCAGCGGCTATTTTGATTTAGCCACGCCCTTTTTCGGAACCATTTACACCTTTGATCATCTTGATTTAAGCCGAAAACTGCTAAATAACATTCATGAAGTATTTTTCCGTGGCGGCCACATGGTCTATCACCCTGCCCCCATGCGGAAAAAATTAGCCAGGGAAGTCCGAAGTTTTATCGCGGCGTCGGAAAAATAATGGCCGTCCGGGCGGGAGCCGCCGCTGGCTTCCTTCCGCCAAGATAGACTGTAAAAAAAATTACAGAATATATTCCCATAACAACGATAAAAGAGTTATTCGGACGTGGAGAGAAAATCCCCCGTTAAAAATCTCATGGCCGACGCATTTGCCTCCGATAAAGGAATGGTGGCCCGCGCCATGAAACGCTTTGCGCCGGGCGGAGATGTTGCGCGGGCTGGTGGAAAAATTGCCGCGATTGGCGGACAACGCATAAAGAAGGTTGGTGACCTCATGGCCTTGAAAAGTGAACGAAAAGCTTCGCTGGAACGTCTGCAATCGCTGGCGGATAAATCTTCCTCCGTCAAGCTTATCCAGAACAAAGTTTTCGCGCGTGATCCGGAATATACCTCCAGTCTGGCCCATGGTATGGAAAACACCGCCCGCGGCCTGCCTTATCACTTGTTTCTACCCGCGGAAACAGCGCTTTCTCCGGAAGATGTATTTCCGAATCTGCGCTGGGGCGGAAGAGCCGTTATGGTCTCGCCTAATAAGTTGCTGGTGGATGAAATTGCTCAGCGATTCACCCGCTGGGAGGGCTTTATCCTGGAAGGCGCTGTGCAGAATATTCGCACCCCGATTCTCGGCATGTCCATCCCCGGATTGGGCAAACCGGTGTATTACGTTGTGGCGCGCCGCGTTCAGTTGTTGAAACCCGGTGAATCCACGGAACGCTTTACCTACCACGTGCATCTGGGACGTAAAGATATAGAGCAGGAAAAATATGTCGTTGTCAAACAGGTCCCCACTGTGGATCGGGTGGTATCACGACTGCGCTCCAAATTCCCGGACGCTTCTTTGGATGACATTCGCCGCCGGGCCATGAAATTTACGGAAAAAATATTTCCGGTTTTCCTCACGCGTGAGGCCGCGATGCTCAAAATCCTCCAGCGCGACCTGCCCAAGCCGTTCTGCGACCGTGTGCCTCGCTGCCTGGGCGTGGAACATGATTCCAAAGGTTTTGTCCGCACGCTGTATATGAACTGGATGCGCAACGGCGGCGAGGGGCTTTCGCAAATTGATTTCGCCAAACAATCCTGCGAACTCCTGGCGGTGCTGCATGAAAAAATCGGGGTCATCCACCTGGATCTGCGACTGGACAATTTTGTCATCACGGAAAACGGCGTCGGGTTTATTGATTTCGGCTCGGCGGTGCGGGTGGGTGAAACCTTCTCTGATAATTCCCTGCTGCATACGCTTTTTGAAGAGATGATGAAAACCTCCCAAATTCAACGCATGCTTTATCATATGAGTGAAAACGGTCTGGTCACCTCGGACGTTTTACGCAGCGGCCTGCACAAGGTCGATAAAGCTGTGGACTTATTCTATCTTGCCGTGCAAATGAACAAACCGCATTCTAATCCGGATTTCAAGGGACTTATTCACTTTAATCCTAAGAGCCTGGAAGCGCGGCACCTCAAGCGGCTGACCGATGAAATCCTCCGCCCGCCCGACGAAAATAATATCAAATATCGCACCGCACGCGATATTCTCACCGGGCTTGAGCGCGTTACCCAGGAAATCGCCGCGGGTCGCGAACCTGAACCACTTCCGGCCACAGCACAGGAAGCCACGGACGAACCTGTGGAAGAGCGGCCGCATCGCACCGAGCACCGTGCCGTGCGTGCGGTAGGATAATGCCGCCAGCCCCACCCGAACGTCAAACGCCCCGGGTGTGGCAATTTTTCCGGGCATCCCTGGGACCGCGGGTGTCCTCACCCGCTTTTGCTTTGTGGAGACCAAGACTCAGCCCTGAATTTAGGCCTCCATTAGCAAATTTCCGCCCTTGCCCGGAAAAATTGCCACGCCCAACGCCCCATAGCTCAATGCGGCTGCATTGAGTTGGCCGCGGTAATGCCTTTTGACAACACAATGCGCCCCACCACCGCCGCGACATGCACCCTCTCACCGCCGCGATTTGAAAAATGTTTTCAGCAACTCCGCGCATTGTTCAGAAAGGACATCCGGCGTGATTTCCAGGCGATGGTTTAATCGCGGATCATCGGTGATGCGAAAAAGCGTTGTCACCGCGCCGGCCTTCGGATCGCGGCAACCAAAAATCACGCGTCGTATCCGGGCGTTGACCAATGCGCCGGCGCACATGGGGCACGGTTCCAAAGTAACGTACAGATCACAATCGGTAAGTTGCCAGCGCTTTAACGCGGCACCCGCCTGCCGCAGCGCGATAATTTCCGCATGGGCGGTGGGGTCGCGGTCGATCTGCCGCTGGTTGCCGCCACTGCCGACAATATGTCTCTGGCCATTAAGTTCCTGCACGATCAACGCACCGACTGGAATTTCCCCGCGTTCCGCCGCACTGGCCGCCAGGGCAATAGCCGCCAGCATAAACGATTGATCCATTTCCGCCACGCTACTATCTCCACCCTCAGGCGTTTGCCGCATCGCTGATGGATTCAGGGCTGCGTTGTCAATTTTATTTTCCATGATTAACCCGTTACAGACCGTTCCGCAGCATGGCCAGCAGGCGCTGCTGATATTCCAACATCGCCATGCGCCCGTGCGGCTGCACCACCACCAGCACATCCAGCCCCGGCGGAAATTCATGTTGCGCCAGCCGCCACGCCTCCCGCACCCGTCGGCGAATCGTATTGCGTTCCACCGCTGACCCGCACTTTTTCGCTATCGAAATAGCCACGCGTGCCGACCCGGAATCCCCCCGCCGTACAATACACGCCATCAACGGCTTATTCCGCCGCCGCTGGCCGGTTTTGTAAACCATATCAATAAGCTTTTTCCCGGAAAGCCGATGCGACTTAAGAAACCGCAGGGATTTCGCGCTGCCGCTGGCCGGAGGTGGTGATGGCCGCGAAACAAAAACATCCTCGGTTGCGTTCATCCCATTACTTTACCCCCCCGACCCGATGATTCAAAGGAACGCGAACTCCGGTCACCCCTCAATGGGACAAAGGGGCGAATGGCGGGAAATCTGCGGCGAAATATGATAGAATGGCTGGTCTTTGGTTTTGCGAAAAAGAGGTCGCCGGAATATGTCGCTTTTATCAGTTAAGAATGTCAGCAAGGCGTATGGATTGCGCCATGTGCTGGAAAACATCACCATGGATGTGCAGGTGGGAGATCGCATTGGACTCATCGGCCCCAACGGTGCCGGGAAATCGACCCTGGTTAAAATTATCGCGGGCGTTGAAGAACCCGACCACGGAACCGCAACGCTCGCCGGCGACGCATCGATGAGTTATGCCGCGCAGCAACCGCGGCTGGATTTAACGCAAACCGTGCGGCAGCAGGTGGAACTGGTTTTTGCGCATGTTAGAGAAATTGAACATCAGTTGCAGTTGGCTGCCGAAGAGCTGGCACGGGACCCGGACGGGCCGGAGCATGATGCGGCCTTAAAGCATTACGATCATTTGCAGCATCAATTCCAGCATCTGGAAGGCTGGGATATTCAGCGGCGCGTACAGATGGTGCTGGAGCAGCTTGGGTTTACGGATGGGGAAATGGACCAGCCCGTGGCCAATCTTTCCGGCGGCCAGAAATCCCGGATCCAACTGGCCCGTATGTTGCTGGAAGGGGCTGATTTACTGCTGCTGGATGAACCTACCAATCACCTGGATATTCCCATGCTGACCTGGCTGGAAGGCACGCTTTCGGGCCTGGAAGATACGGCCATGATCATTGTCAGCCATGACCGTTATTTTCTGGATCGGGTGGTCAACAAAGTTATTGATTTGCGGTCCGCGGGTATTGAAGAATATATCGGTAATTATTCCGCCTACATGACCCAGCGGGCGGAGCGATTGCTGACCCAACAGCGGGCCTATGAACAGCAGAAAAATTTTATCGCCAAGCAGGAGGAATACATCCGTCGCTTTTCGGCCGGGCAGCGGGCCATGCAGGCGCGCGGCCGCAAAACGCGCCTGGAAAGATTTAAATCTGAATCGGCCATCGGCAAGCCCGGCGGCGATTCCGCCCGTATGATTCTTAATTTGCAACTTGAAAAGCCCAGTGGACAGCATGTGCTGAAACTCCGGGATTTATCCAAATCTTTTGGTCAAAAAGTGCTCTTTAAAAATATCACGCTGGAACTGACGCGCGGGGATCGGCTGGGCATTGTCGGACCCAATGGTTCCGGTAAAAGCACCCTGCTGAATATTCTGGCTGGCAAGCAACCTCAGGACACCGGAGAAATTGTCTGGGGCCACGGCACAACCGTGCAATATTTTCAACAGGAACATCAGGACTTAAATCCGGCCAATACCGTGATGGAAGAAATCCACAGCGTCAAACCCGTTACGCCGCCACAGGATATTCGAGAACTCGCCGCCCTGTTTCTGTTTTCCGGCGATGATATATTCAAAAAAGTCGGCACCCTGTCGGGTGGAGAAAAGGCCCGCGTGGCCATGGCTAAAATGCTCCTTAAACCCGCCAATGTCATTCTCATGGATGAACCCACGAACCACCTGGATATGAACACCTGTGAAGTGGTGGAAACGGCGCTGGACAGTTATGACGGCACCTTACTTGTGGTTTCCCATGATCGTTATTTCCTGGCCAACGTCTGCGACCGAATTCTGGCTATGGAACCCGATGAAACCGCACCGGGCGGGTGGCGGCTGGTGGATGGCACATTTGATGACTATGTGCTGGACCGGGAAAAACGCGCCCGCAACAAAGCCGCAGCCGCAAAAGCGGCCGCCGCTGCCCCTGCAAAGGCGGTAAAGGCGGCTCCGCCGACTAAAGCGCAGAGCGGAAAGCCGCCGGTGGCGGAAAAACCGAAATTGCCCTGGCATCTTGAAAAACTTTCCGCCGGCGAATTGGAAAAAATGATCCAGACCAAAGAGCAGGAACTAGGAAAAATGGAATCGCAGTTTGCCGATCCCGTCATTGCGGCAGTGCCGGCCAAGCTAAAAAAACATCAACAGGACTACGAAAAGCTGCAGGCACAGATCGCCGAAGCCCTGGCCGCGTGGGAAACGAAGGCTTCACGATAAGGGACGGTTCAACCGAAGAGTTTTTGTTTTTGCTTGCAGTCCACGGAAGTCCATGGCCGCTTGCTAGAATTCGCCAGTATCGTAGAATACTGGGTCCCGCAGGAATGGCGGGAAGGACAAATTCCTTTCTGAGGCCGTAGCTCAGCTGGTAGAGCAACAGACTTTTAATCTGTGGGTCCTGGGTTCGATCCCCAGCGGCCTCACTTTTTCGGAGGGATCAGGAACGCCCTGATAATCACGGCTTTGCGCACGCCCAGCTTGATGATTCCGGCTTTCCATCGACAATCACAGGTCGTCCCGGCCCACCGGCACATTCAATGTGCCGGCTAACCCAACCTTCGCACTTAGCCCGACCTTCGCACTTTGGCACAAAAAAGGCTCTGGCGCTCAACTGGGGGTCTGGGCGCGGCAGGATACCATAAACTCATGGTCAACACAGTGGGTTGTCCCTCCTGATGCGGTGTCAACGCCACTGCGACACGCTGTTTCCCCATCACCCGATAATTGGTGTGTGTTTTACCCTTCTTCTCGCAATTTATTGCACTGATAAACAGGTGTACCAATATCGCAAAAGGCGGAAAAAATTGGTAGAGCCGCTGCAAGGGTAGGTCTGTACCAGCACGGTTTTGCAGAAAAATACCGCCTAGCGCTACCGCCGCGGCCACTTAAATATTTTTTTCGCCCCGAATGCGTGACGTCATGGCGGGAGACGGCTTGATGGAGAGAATGTCATCACACCGCGCAGCGGCAGGTTACTGGATGAATCGCCGACATAAATATGATAAATTCCCGGCAATAGTTGCCAAGAATTCCGTACCTGGCTCCAATACCGCAAGTACTTAATCGGAACAGTCAGGACAACCCTGCGAGTCTGGCCAGGGTGCAGGTTCACCCGGCTAAAGCCACGCAGTTGCTCCGGTGGCTCCGGAATAGCCTTGGAAGATGGATAGCCCAGATAAAGCTGCGCCACTTCAGCCCCGGCCCGCTGCCCGGTGTTGGTAACATTAAATGCCACGGTCAAAGCGCCATCGCCGGTGCTTTCGGAGGTTGGCGGGGTGATGCGCAGATCATGAAAGGTGAACGTGGTATACGACAGTCCGTAGCCAAAGGGAAATAAGGGCCTGAAATCATGCGCTTGGTAATACCGGTACCCCACGAACACGCCTTCGTTGTAATGCACCACCAGCGGCCCATGAGGTTTGACCGGCAAACCGGGATACTCTGCGGCCGTATGAGCGGGCAATTGTGCGGGACTGCGCGGAAAAGTAATGGGCAACTTACCGCAGGGATCAACCTGGCCAAAAAGGATCGCCGCTACCGCATTGCCGTCCTCTTCGCCGGGATACCAGGCTTCTAGAATGGCCGGCACTTTCTTGGCCCATGGCAATAGCCTGGCCGAGCCTGTTTTCAACACCACTACCGTGTGAGGGTTGGCGGCGGCAACCGCTTCCACGAGTTGGTTCTGGTTACCTTCCAGTGACAGCGGAAAATCGCGACCCTCGGTCTCGTAATCGCCCACCATAACGATCGCCACCTGGCAGGCCCGAGCTATGCGGACAGCCTGTTCGATATTGCTGCCGTTATTGAACCGTATGCGCACACCGACACCAGCGAGCCTGCGGATGCCGCTGAGGGGAGCCACCGTATATAACGGAACAACATTCGAACTACCTCCTCCTCCCGTTGAGGCCCGTACGGCATACGGACCAATTACCGCCAGCGATTTGAGCACTGTGGCGTTAAGCGGCAAAATGCCTCCCTTGTCTTTTAAAAGAACTATTCCTCTCTCCGCGATCCGGAGAGCGATTCGACCGTCGCGCCGCACAGAGATAGCGTGCCGCGTTGGCGGATTACTGAAAAGGTGGAAGCGCATCATTGTGGCAAAGCGCCGAACTAATTTTCGGTCGATCACCCTTATTGGAACCTGGCCGGTGCGCACCGCCGCCGCAAGCGGCCTGGCAAAATAATGGCCCTTGGGCATTTCGACATCTAGACCATTGAGAGCGGACGCGACCGTGCTGTGTGTCGCACCGAAGTCCGAGGTTACAAAACCCGGGAAGTGCCAGCGATCGCGAAGCGTGTAGTGCAGCAGATAGCGGTTCTGGCAACAGAACACTCCATTAACTTTCGGGTACGCGCCCATAACCGCACCAACATGAGCCTGTTGTACGGCGGCCTTGAAAGCGGGGAAATAAATCTCGTGCAACGCGCGCAGCGGAATAATTTCATCAAGCTCTCCACGATCCGTTTCCTGATTATTGGCATCGAAATGTTTGACTTCAGCGATCACATTCTGGCTCTGGATACCGCGCACATCAGCAACAGCCATGCACGCGGTCAGAAAGGGGTCTTCGCCGAACGCTTCAAAGGTTCGCCCGCACTGCGGAACCCGGGCTATATTGATATCAGGCCCTTCGACCATGCCGTATTTGAGGTCCCGAGCCTCCCGGCCGATCAGCTTTCCGTAACGCCGAGCCAGAGCCGTGTCCCACGTGGCGGCCAGCGCAATTTCACAGGGCAGCGCGGTGGCCTTCTTTTGCGGATTGTCATCGGCCGGGCCGACCCCGACACACCCGTTAGCTAATCTCAGTTCCGGAATACCCAGCCGAGGAATGCCCACAATATGGCGGAAATGTCGATTTGTGCCTTCGCCATGGAGTTCCTCAATTTTTTCCGCCAAGGTCATTTTGCCAACTAAGACCCGCGCCCGGGCTAAATCATTTGCCCATTGCGTACCAACTGTAGAATTGTCCGGTATTTTCTTGACATTGGACAGAGCTGTCGCGGCCACGGCGGATGGAACCTGGTCGGGCCGACAGATAGATGCAGCAGCACAAAGCGCCAACGCAGCCGCTGCCAGAAGCCGAATTCTGAAAAAGTAATGTGATTTTGGGATGTTTTCGCAATTCAATTGACATCTCCTTCAAGACGTATGGCGATGTTACTCGGATGGTCTGCTGATGGTAATACGTTGCCGTCCCGCAGGGACGCCATGAATGAAAATGTATTTTCCATCCCGTTGCGGTGTAATTCGTTTACCGTTGAACTGAAGCTCCATTCCATGCATCAGAGACGCGGGCAGTTGAATCCTTGCGGTAATGCCCGGTGGCACTGTCACCATCATGCGGATATTTCGACCCTTTCGGGACCATGATTCAGCAATTGTTCCATGCACCGTTGGGACGGTAATATTCGCCGCCGTCAGATTACCCGGTTGCGGAGCTATCAGGGCTTTTGTAAATCCCGGTGCCAAGGGTCGAATGCCCATGAGATAACGCGGAATGATATTCGCCGGAGCTGATCCCCACACATGGTTCCAGTCTTCATTGGGTTTGGAATGAAATGTCCAAGCTTCCGTGGTGATAGTCGAACCCTCCGCCAGCATGTGCATCCAACTGTGCCGACTGCGGGAGATCATCAGTTTAAGCGCCGCCTCACCGTGTCCGGTACGATACAGCGCCTGCAAAAGAAATTGAGCCCCGTAAACGCTGCAACGCATTCCCTGATGTATCAGAAAGTTCTCAATGCGATCCTGGTCTGCCTTGGGAACCAGTCCAAATGCCAATGGGAACAAATTGGCCTGCAACGAACTGTGTGTGGTTCCGATGCCGTCCACATATAATCCGGTTTGCTTGCTTATCAGTAACTTATTCATTGTTCTTCGCAGCAATCGGGCGCGAGATTCGAAAAATCGCTGATCTCGTATATGCCCTAGCGCCCCGGCAATACGGCTCATTAAGACCAAACTGCGGTAATGGAACGCGTTAACCACGGTATTAATTGGCCGCATCACAAATCCGTCTCGTTCATCAGGCGGCCAATCAACAACGTCCCGTATCGGTCTGCGGCGATAAATGGATCGCAGAACGCTTCGAGGCACCGGCGGAGTAACCGTGCTGATCAGGCCGTCGGGGCGTTCAAGAGCCACCAGAGTTTTGGCCTTGAGCGCCGCATAGTTATGACGAATCAGGGTTTTGTCGCCGGTATATAAATAATCGTACCACGCCATCAATACGCTCTGCATGATCCATTCCGTCGGCCAAGTGGGATGATAAATCAAGTACTGATCGGAGATTTCCGGCAATGTGGTATCGGTCGTGTTGTTAAACCAGTCCAGTTCAGCGATAAGGTCATCGGCTTCATAGGGCCGCCGCTCACGATTGCCATCCACAAACAGTCCACAGAAACTCACCGCTTCGATGGTGTGGTGGCACAAATTCCAAACGGCATTGAGGTTGCGGTTGGAAGATTTAAACTGGGCAATCTTTCGGTCAAATGGGTAGTGAACACGTATTTGCACCATATCTTGCCGAGTCAGGGCCGAAGGGCACCCTATAACTTGAGCATATCGGAACGGCATTACCGCACCAATGTACGCCGGCATTCTTCGTGCGTCGCGTTTGGTCAAAGGCACATTGTAAACATGTGTGCCTTTACGAAGCCGGATGGAGACCTGATGAAAGGCGATGTATCCGCCGGGATGCGGATCAATTCGGTCCGGCCCGGAGAGTTTTTCACCCAGCAAAACGGTCACGGTTGGTCCAGTCACCGGACTGGTCAGCCGCAGGCGCAATTGTCCGAACCAGTCCAGGCCAAAATCAGCAAAATAATCGCCATGTCCGGTACGTACAAACTTCACGGGCGTGCCGGAATGCCTGACCAGTCGTTGAGCACCTTGCGCGTGGCCCCTAGGCGAAAGGAGTACGAGAACCGCGGCCACTACCATCAGGGCAATCCATGAATTTAATCGCAACATTGTTATATTCCTCATTTTTTGAAGAAGCATCGAATAATAGCGCCGCAAGCCTATGGCCATATAACCTGTTGGTACGTGGATATTGCCGTACCAGCTTAAATCATTTAACCAGATTGTGCATGCCCCATCAGGATGCTTTTCAATGTGCCGGTTCACGGGCATGAATGTCGCCGGGCGATGATGTTGGGGCCAGTTAAATTCCACACTGCCGGAGGCCCGCGGCCCGGCCAGACCCACGAGCGCCGGCTTTCTGACATTTTGCCGATAGAGAAAATCGTATCCGTTGGTTTTGTCCAGACCAATATGAATTCGTCCGCCGATGTCCGGCAATATCATCCTGCGAATAAGCTCATTTTTAACAGGCAAGGCCTGCCAGGGTCGATTCTGCGCTACAGTTGAAACGGCATCAATAACCGGCAAGGGATAAACCTTGCCGGTGCTGACCTGATGAACACGTTTTTCCAGAAACAACGGATTTTTGTCCGGTGTTGCCGGTTCGTACGTTGGAATCCTGACCGCCTGCGTCCATGCCTTCGCTGGGCCGTTGCAATCAGACGGGGCGGCGGGAAGCGAAAAGAACGTCTTTTGCGGATTCAAACAATGTTTCCTTATATTAATCCCGCAACGCGACAGCCATTACGCTCTTATTGTGCCCGCAGAATGGTCAGCTGGGAATAGCTCAATCCACGATGCGTATGGATGATTCGACGACACTTAACAACGTTAACCTTTGGCGGCAAGCCTGTACTCACTGGGCGAGATTTTATAAATTCGATGAAATGTCCTCGAAAAATACAATGGATCCGAAAATCCCACATCCGCGGCAATTTCCTTCAGAGGGCGGGTTGTGGTGTCGAGCATTTCCGCGGCACGCTGCATTTTCAAACGCAAAAAATAGTCCAGCGGCGAGTAACCGGTGAATTTTTTGAATAATGTGTTGAACTGGGATGTGGACAGATTGCAGGATCGAGCGATATCCGGCACTGAAAGAGTATGTTGCCAGCGGCTTTTCATATAGTCAATGGCCTGGGGAATTCGACTGCGGCTGAATTGATCAACTTGGGCCGATTGGCCGCCGGCGACAATCAGCGCCAGTAAATAGCCTAATGCCATGGACGCCACCGTTAAATGATTGGTCGAATAACCCAGCGACAGTTCGTCGATCATAGCTTCAAACAGCGGGACAAGATTAAGATAACCGCTGACATGCAGAATCGGCAGCACATCGCGCCGGGCAAGTATATCCGTAAAATAACGAACATCCTTGCCTGCCGCATGGCACCAATAAATCGTCCATGGATGATCCACATCGCACGCATAGCTGTGGGCGCGGCCGGGAAGTATGACCACAAGATTGCCGGGATTCAGATCGTAGGTGTCCCTACCGAGTTTTACCCACCCTTTTCCCCTGACACACAACATCAGGATGCACTGCGGTGTGCCTTGCGGACGGTCGCAATAATGATTTTTAGCATCCGGAAAGTACCCCACGTCCGATGGGACCAATTGCAACGGTAATAATCCTCGCAATGCCCGATCCACGACCGGCCGTGGCAACACGACCATCCGCTGCTTCGGAAAACCTTCCGTCATCCATCTGCCGGAGTTGAATGATTCCATCTGCTTATAGTCCAGTGAGACATAATTTCTGCCGCATCAGACCGTTGACGCGACGCGCAACTGCATTATTCCACTACGCAGACATATCAATGATGTTGTATATCAGTCGGGCTAAAATAAAGCCATACATAGCAGCCTCGCTCTGAGTACCCTTTTAATCTTCCATTCCTGTAGCCAATTTATAATCTTCGTTCCGCCGACACAATAGCCGTTTCTCTTGACCATATGGACAATTCAACTTGTGATATTTCAGCGCAAAATGGAGATTCAGCCGCTGGTGCCATCGGTTTTGGACCGTCTATATGCGGAGACTTATTAAATGGAAACGCCACCATGGCAATCGGTCGATGAATTGCGCCTCCTATCGGGGCCTTTGACCGCTTCTGCAACGCGGCGGCGGCGGCCGCCGAGAGAGAGGAGAAAGTTGAGAGTGGAAAGTAGAGGGGTGAGGAGTCAAGATACTCAAGTTAGCGGGTCAACTTGCCCAAGTTGAGCCTGTTGACGGGAGCTTTGATTTTAGCGGGTTTTATTCAAGTTGCCCTTGATGCCCAAGATGTTTTTTGGCGGCTGTGGCCGCCAGCATTTAGCATTGAGGAGTTAGGAGTGCTTTTACAGTATTGCGCAGTATTGGTCCGTATTGATCGGTATTTTAGAATTGCGCGGAGCGGGCGCGGGCCTTGAAATTTTCCGGGTATAGGGCGATCCTCATGGCTAAGGCGGGGCCATTGATGCAGGCATGTTATTCACTTGTCAAAGACTTTGTTCAGCGGGTCTGAACTATTTGTCGGGAGCGTGGTAATATTTCCGGGCACCCGTGGATTTTCCGCGAAAAACGCGCGGTGCAAGCACACGCGGCTAAAAGGGGACGGGGCGTCTGGGTACGCTGGTTCGGATATATTGCCACACCCTTCGTCGGGAAGGCTATAGGATTGCGGAAAGAGGGATAATGCGCAACTGCGCTAAAAAGTTAAGGATTTGGCCCCGAGAGACCTGGACACAAACTGTCACAGGCCCCTTCTATCGGGTGAGTGTCGCGGGGAGATTGCAACCGGCCTAGGTTCCCGGCGACGACACTACACTTTGGCTATTCTTCCAATTGAGGTGACGCGAGGGGCAAGAAATCGGGGCCGTGGCCGACTGTGACTGTGTTTAATCCCGCCGTACGTCGATCCTCATCCCGGTAAACCTCACGATGGCCGCGGATGACGCGGGCACCTTGACCGTAACGCCAGGCTTGTTCGAAAATTCAAGCAATTTCCATTGCCCGTGCCATTGACGTGCTGATGATATTGCCGCCCCCCCAAGAGTAATCCCGGCGGTATCCGCGACATCGTTCTGCGGTGCCATTAAATACATGGCGCTTACTTGTGTGCCGACCGCATTAATCCTAACCAAGGCGGCGCGGGCGTGGCGGCCATGTTCCTTGTTAATAATCGTGATGAACATGTGGCGATGTCGAGCGCTAACCGCATAGGCGGTGAGGTTGAGATGATCGGGGTTTGTGATCACGACGGAATCCGCCACACCATGTCCGCCAACATTAAACGCCGCGACGCCATACGCGATCGGGTAAGGCTGATAGCTTCCATTCGAATTCAGAAAAAACTCGCCATTCCAACCGCCCAATCCGGTATGGAAATTGATGCCCCGACAGTCATGCTCCGCCCACCAGTGCATAAAATCCAGTGCGA
>DAHVEJ010000019.1:27575-34958 GCA_027313145.1 Phycisphaerales bacterium
TAATGCTGTGGCGAACGAGTGGTTTCCCCCGCGCGACGTGGGCGTGGCGACCTGGCTGTTGGCTTCGCTGAAGCGATAGGCGAACCCCAATGACTGAGCCATTAATCCGACCCGGCGGTAACATGTCGGGTACCATCGGTTATCGCAGGCGGGCGATAGCATTTCATTAATTAACTGCCGGGGGGTTTTGCCTCTGGAAGGACCTCCAGGTTCGTAGTGACACAGGATTTCCGCTACGTTCCGATTGCCCTTTTCGTCCCGCGCGAAACTGGTGGACCAAAACGTAGATCCGTTGCCGTTATCCGGTCCCCCAAGCTCCACATCCGGCACTGCGGCTACTATTGCGGATGCGAATTTATTCCACTTGGCGATGAACGAGGGAAAACCTGTTATCTGCCGATCCAGCCCGTTATACGAGTTCGGCTCGTTGCCAATTGCCAAGCAGACGATATATTTCCTGTAATGGGTCCAGAGATATCTGGCAGTACGCGCATCCTGTTGGGGATTACCATTCGCCAAACGGAGCGAATATATTACCTTTACACCGGAGGCCTTGACGAAGCGAAACAAGGCATTAATGGCCCGACGCGAGGGGACATAGCCGCGATCAACCGAATTCCCGCCTAAACGAAGGGTTCTGATCCCGATATTCCGAAAGAGCGTAAGGAGTCGAGCGTTCGTAGAGTCGAAGAAATATGCGTGTGGCTTATAGTGGTTATAATGCAAGCTCCCCGTCTCGAAACTCCAACCGATGAAGCCGGATGGGATTGGCTTCCCCCGAGCTTGGGTACTTACGGTCAGGGTAACGGGAGACTGGGCCGTCGCCACGCCGGTCAGAAAACAAGCAACGACAATCCATCCAGACATTATTTTAAACATACTCGATCTTCCATAAATGTTTTCCCACCGACGATCTTTCGACCTGTGAGGCGACAGTCATGTCTCCGCCCCGGGCGGCGAACCTTCGTTGCCCCAGTTTTTGTTCGCCGTGGGTCCCATTTCCAATTCCAATTTTCCACCGTTCACGACGTCCCGCCAGCGGATCCACCACTCTTTGAGAGGCCGTCCGTTGAGAGCCGCCGACTGAATATAGCAGTTGGTCCGAGAGGTGTTGCGCGCTTCAATGACAAAGGTTTTTCCATCATAGTGTTCCTTGGAAAGATGGAGCGTAATCTTCGGATACAGCGGGCTGCCAATTTCATAAACCGGATCTACGCGGCAGCCTCCGTCCATTTCAAAGAGTCCCAGCGACGACATAACAAACCACGAGCTCATCTGCCCCTGATCCTCGTCACCCAAATACCCGTCCGCCGGATGGAACCCATAGTAGGCTTCGAGAATTGCCCGCGTCCATTTCTGACTTAAGTACGGCACGCCCGCCCAGTTAAAGAGCCAGGACACCTGCATGGTGGGCTCATTACCTTGATTTACAGGAGTGTTGCCGTTGAAACGGGCTGGTGCCGATTTCTCAAATCCTTCGTTCAACCGGCGAATGAAGCGGTCACGGCCCATGGCGCTGATGAGTCCCGGCACATCCTGCGGTACAAACCAAGTATATTGCCAGGCCGTACCTTCAACAAATCCACCCCTCGCCTGGGAGGGGCTGAACGGTGCAAGCCAGTCGCCGTTGACCTTGCGCGCCCGCGCGAAACCGATCTCGGCGTCGAAGACGTTGCGCCAGCTTTGCGAACGCTTGAGAAATTCGGCGGCTATGTTCTTTCGCCCCAGCGATAACGCCAATTGCGCAACACACCAGTCGTCGTAGGAATACTCAAAGGTGTTGGAGGTCTTGGGCCAAGTCCATTGTGAATTGCCGCCCGGCCCGCCGGGGCCATCAACCGCCACGTAGCCATTTTTAAGATAATTCTCCAGATCCGCATTTCCGACCGCACCACCACACGGAAGATACTGCGGCATGGAGGTCTGCTGATGCAGCACGGCTTGGAGGGCTTTTTCCGCATCGAGTCCCTTGAGTCCGTGCTGACACGCCGCGACCATCAGCGGAATTTCATGTTCAGCCACCATGACCGCGATATACTTCAAGCCCGCCGGGCCCTTTGCCAGCCAGCCACATTTTTCATAAAGTTCCAGTTCCGACCTGAACCATCGCACCGACCATTCGGGCGCAATAAGATTCATAACCTGGCTCATATTCCAGAAAGTGGTCCATAGAGCGTCGGAACCCAACATCACATTATCCGGATTATCGAGTTTCTGGGGGCGCATCAATGGATCCCTCCATTTTCCGCTGACATCGCTCCAAGTATTGCGCCCCGAAAGACTGCGATAAAGGTTCGTGTAAAAGCGAGTCTTCTCGCGGGCATCAGGAGTCTCAACTTGCACACGATTAAATATGTCGTTCCACACGCGCCGCTGGTTTTTAACCACGGCTTCGAAATCCCAGCCGAACGGCTGGGCCATCTCTTGATCCAGGTTTAGACGCGCATCGGCAACACTGACCAGCGAGATTCCAGCACGTACCGCGATGGTTTCGTCCACGGCGGTTTCAAAATTTACAAACGCCCCGCAATCCCCCGACAAGTCCAGTTCCTGCGTGCCGGGAGCCACGCCATCAGGCCAACCGTGCGATTCCTTGGCTGGGCTGCTGAGTCCTCCTTGAATCGTGACGTTGGCACCGCCCTGGCTTTGCCATCCTCCCAACTCCTTGAACGGGCGGCTGAACTGGACAACAAAGTGCAGAAGGAAGTGCTGGCGTCCAGGGTAGCCGATATACGGAACGTCTGTCTGAATAATGCCCTCAATCTCGGCCGGGGCGCTGCGCCGCACATTGGCACCAAGCACATGCATTTCATATTCATTCGCCAGCAGAAATGGGAAAAGCACCCGTGCCTGGTTGCTGGCTGGAAAAGTATAGCGCTGTAAACTGGCTCGCGTGGTGGCGGTCAGTTCAACCCGGATGCCCGTGTCCTTGAGCAATACCTCGTAGCGGCCGATGCCACCGCGCTCACTGGACTTGTCAAAGCGTGAGCTATAACCGGTTCCATCAAGGCCCGGATGGCGACGCAGCGGTCCGACCGTCGGCATCATGCCCAAGCCGGCCATCGTCCATTCATGGATGTGGCTGAAACAGTCAATGTATTCGTGGCTGTATTCATAACCCGCACACCAACCTTGCGTCTGGTTATCGGGCGAGAGCTTGACCATGCTGAAGGGCATCCACGGGCCGGGACCAAACATCCATCGGGCATGCGAGGTGCCTATGAATACGTCCACGTAATCCGCCGGCGTAGCCGACGGAGATGGTGGAAGTCTAAGCCGCATATCGCAAAGCGCCCGCCCGCCGACACCGATTCGCACGCGCGTCAATTGACCGACCGTCGAGGCTGGCGCTGGAATTTCCAAGATTTGCAGGCCCGATTCCACCATCCATGGCTGAGCTTTACCGCTTCCAATTCGCACCGCGATTTTGCCGGGCGCGCCGTCGTGGAACACCTCAACCCGCAAGGTCGCCGGGGTTTCGGGGGCGGTCGAAACCGCGTAACGTGCGGCCCTCACTGAACGGATGATGGTGCGCGACGGCATCGCCAATTCGACGCCCACGGGCGTTTCCAAGCGCAGACCACCAAAAATCAGCCAACTGCCGTGGGTGCTGCGTAAAGCGATTTCATTGTAACCCGGCTTTAATAACGCGGACGGAAATTGCACCCGCACGACCTGCGGCATGGCGGAATGAAAGTCACCTTTAATCGCTCCTGCGTTTCCACCTCCGGCAAGTTGGTGCTCGAATACCTCGCCGTTAATCGTAATGCGCAGATTGGGCGGATGTTCCGGTTGCGCCTGGCGCACCTTGATTGTGAACACACATTTGCCCATTGCCGAAGCCCGATTTATGACAAATCCAATGTGCACGGTATTCATCATATCCCAGCGTCCGTTCCCACTGCATCCAGCCCAATTATCCAATGGACCGGGCAACACATAGGGCCAATCGACTTTTGCGGAGGATAGGCCTATATAGTAGACTTGATCGGGTCTGCCGAAAAATTCCAGAAACCGGGTAAAGCCGTTCGGAGCAAGGGCGAATTGGGCGTTTTTGCTCCGGTTCGCGCCGATGTACCACAGGGCATGGCTATCCACAGAAGCCATGCCCCGGCCGTTCGCCGGGCTCACCATCGGCTCTCGTCTCGCGTTCAACGTTCCGCATTCTACGAGGGGAGCGAAAGCAAGAGCCGCCGTACCGAAGCCGCATTGGCGGATAAAATTTCTCCGGGAGGTTGAGTGCATTTCAATGAGCCACCGCTTTTCGTCGCCCCATTAACAACATGCTCAATCCGCCAATCGCAAGCATCACCAGCGTGGCTGGCTCCGGAATCGCCGGGGCGGAAGTTACGTCAATGGTCAAGTACCCTGGGTCGTTCACCAGCGAATACACAACGCCGGTATCACTATGAAGCGTGATTCCGCTGTCCGTAAGCGTGCCACCCACCGACGCGATGCGATACCATCCGGGTTCGCCGACAACGTTACCCCCATTGACATTAAAACCTGGCAGTTCGTTAACATCCAGAGTCGTGCCTGACCCCAACGTAAAACTGCCACTGTCGGCAATGAGCGTTGAGCCGTTGGCGTCCAATCCTATTTCCAACATTGATCCCGCGGCACTCAAATTGAAGGCGGTGGTGGTGATGGATGTGGCATTGGAACCTTGCACATCAAATACGCTGGTAGATACACCACCCCTGCCGCCATTGATTCCGTTTGTTGACGTTACATCCAGGGAACCGCCGGAAATGGCATATACACCTTCGGTCCCCGTTCCGGTGTTCGCCGTGCTTTCGCTGAGCACCAGGCCGGTGTTGCCACCGCTGCCGCCCTGAACGGTAACTATTCCACCGGTCTGAACGAATTCCGCAGACACGGCCTGGCCAATTGCCAGTTTGTTATCAAAAGTTGCTGTTCCGCCCTGCATCTGGTAAACACCGCCGAAACCGCTATAGTCAGGAATTCCGCCGACGGATGTGGATGTAAAGGGGGTGATGACGCCCATCTCTACTGCGTCGGCCGACGTAAGCGTGCCGCCAACTTGCTCGAACTCGCCCCAGTTCTGATTTCCGACGCGTAGTTCGCTTTTTGCGTCGAGGCTTACTTGTCCGGTTGAATCCAGCGTAACGCTGTTAAAAGTGTCGCCAGTTCCTGTGCCGGTATATGAGGCGTAGCCGATGGTCATGGCCTTGCTGTCAGGGGACGTGCCAGTTTGGGCGATATTCAAGGTCCCGTCAATTGTCAATGAGCCATTGTCGGTACCCGAAGAAATATTCCCCAAGTTGAGGTTGCTTACAGTGACCGTTTCAGACTGGAGAATATCTGGCGCATTATCTCCGGCCGCAACAGTGTTGATGTTGGCATTGACAGACTGGGTTGGCAGGCCACTGCTCCAATTGGATACCGTATTAAAATCGTTTGAAGTGGCACCAACCCAAGTTGTCGCGGCAGCCCGAGCGGCACCAATTCCGGTGATAGCCACCCCAGTGACCGCCGCTGCCAAAATCGCCGCCGCCAGAGCGCCTCTCGCACACGACGAAACGCCAAGACACCTACCTTGCTCGATATACCGTTCATTTGATCCTAACATGGTCATTCCTCCAAAAATGGAAACTAAATAAAAACTCGACCAGGCGCACGCCCGATTCAAACTTTTTGCTATTTATATGCACTAACTAAGTGCAAAGGTCACCTTCGTCGACTTACCATGCGTAATAATCGAACGTAGACCTGAATTTGTAATGCACCTTCACCTGGGACATTGGATTCCATACTACCGCTCCGTCATTGTACAGATCATGCACGCCATCCGGGAGCCAGTTATTATTGTTATTGGGCGTATCCACATGGTTCGACGCGGCGGTGAAAATCGCCTCTCCTCCCGATTGAGAGTAGCTCGTCTCAAGGCCTTCATAGGGGGCGGCCGCGCCGGTCATCACCGCGATGTCGGAAACCAGAAGCGCGCCGGGATTGGAGTCCTGATTTTCCGCCGGCATGTGGGAGGTGTTCGTATTATAAAAATTATAGCCTATCGAGCCTGCCCGCGGCGATTGCAAAGCGTACCAGTCGTACGCGGGGCTATAACCCTGGATGGAATAACTGCCGCTCTGGCTGATGCTACCGGAACTGTAGGGAGGGGTGCCCCCCTTATTTGTATCACCTCCCGTGCCACGGTCCACCCAGTAACAATAGCCGCAGGTAAAATTCCAATTCGTCAGGATGCCATTGGTCCAATAGCTTGGCGGCAACTGGCCCGCCATGCTGAAGACACCCGGCTGCGTCGAGAAAATCATGGATATTTCCGACAGCGTCGGATTAAGGATTCCGGGCCGGGGGTTAACCATGTTGCCGTTCACCACGCCGAAGGAGCTGTAGTAGAGCAATCCCAGCCCCCAAGCCGGGTATACACCAGCAACGCCGCCACCCGGTGGCTTGCGGCCATCGTTGTCAAACCCGCCCATGGGGTACGCATCGGTTGCGCCGAAGGGATAGGCCCCATACTCATTGGCGTATTCCTGCATCGCGGTACCGATCTGGTGCAGATTCGAGGCGCACTGAATTCGCAGCGCCAGAATTTTGGCCCGCTCGAGTGCCGGCAGCAGCAATGAGATCAACAATGCGATGATGGATATCACCACCAGAAGCTCAATGAGCGTAAATCCGCGGTGCCGCGAGGAGTTAGAAGTTAGATAGGAGTTGGATGAATCAGGAAGGGCGGAATTAGTTTCCGGATTCGCACCTCTCGATCCTGAATTCTTGATCCCGGCTCCTCCCGATGTCTCTTGCGGGCCGGAGTACCGGAGATCCGATATGGCACCCAATTTACGACTGGCCATAAAATTATCCTTATGAACACCTGATTATAACTAAAACCATTGACCACAATATTCGGCCAATCATTGCTTTAACTTTTCAATCCTGGTGCCCGAATCGGCAACCGTCAACACTAATCTCTTATATATCACTATACACCTCTGCAACCTCAAAAGAAGGGCCACTTTTCATCAAGTTCTATACCACTTTTTATCACAATTAGCGGGATGGCGGACCAACGGTGCCCGGCCCGCAGTCGCTTCAGCGCGGCCTGCCAGGCCAGCACTGCCAGAAGGGCGCAATTATCGTTCGCCGACCGGACGGACGGACCGCGGTTTGCCGCAACACGCGACAGACGAGAATACCAATTACCCCGCAGGCCTCTGTCGCGGAGCACCATCTTTTTTCCATTGGCAGCGCGCTTGATGTTCTCAACCCCACAGGTTGCATACCTGAATATTCAATTACCTCCTGAAGAAAGCCTTTTTTAGCTAATATTACTATGTTAAGTATTGACAAGCAAATTTTTTGTTTCATAATAGTGCGATGGAATGGAATCAAAAGCAT
>DAHVEJ010000001.1 GCA_027313145.1 Phycisphaerales bacterium
GTGCAGATGCTGCTGGATGCGTTTTTACACTATGCCGTTGCGCCGCAGCCGCGCAAATCCGGAAATCAACTTGTGCCGTTGGATCAACCCGCATTCTCCGGCTTTGTATTTAAAATACAGGCCAACATGGACCCGCGACACCGGGATCGCATTGCCTTTGTGCGTGTTTGCTCGGGCAGATTCACACGCGATATGACCGTCATTCATGCCCAAAGCGGCCGCAAGGTCAGGCTATCGAGTTCGCATAAGCTTTTTGGCCGCGATCGGGAAACCGTGGATGAAGCCTATCCCGGTGATGTTATTGGCTTGGTCGGGCATGATGAATTTGGTATCGGGGACACGCTGACGGAAGACCCGGCGATTGTCTATCAGGAGATTCCGCAATTTCTGCCGGAATGTTTTGCCTATATCCATTCCACCAACACGTCGCAGTTCAAACGCTTCCGCGAGGGATTGGATCAGTTGCTGCAGGAGGGCGTGACGCAGGCCTTGCAGGTCGTGCACTCGCATACGCGACTGCCCCTGCTGGCGGCGGTCGGGCCGTTGCAATTTGAAGTGGTGCAATATCGGCTGCAAAGTGAATACGGTGCTGAAACGCGTTTTGAAAAAACGCCCTGGACCGTGATGCGCTGGCTGGCGGCGGAGGCTCCGGCGGACAAGGTGGAACAGGCTGTGCAATACAAGCGCATAGGGCAGGCGCTGGACGACCGGCAGCAGCGCGTGCTGCTATTTCCCGACGAATGGGCATTGAAATATTTTCAACGCGAACACGCCGATCTGGTACTCCACGAAACGCCGCCGGGGAAATAATCCGGTGTCGCTCCGGGATTCCACGGCATAATGCGCGACGGGGCGAAACATATCGTGATTTCAAGTCACGTTCCGCGGCAAACTCAACGCTGCCGCATTGAGCTAGCGGTAGCGGGCTACGACTTCACAGGCGCTTTGACAGATCAGCGGGTTTCAAACATGATCGGTGCTATGAATAGCAGCATAGACCATCCATCGGAATTTCCGCCCAAGCCTGTCGATTTCGCGCAGCGGCTGTGGGATTCCGGGCAGGACTTACTGGCGGCGGGAAGGTACGTTGCGGCGCGGCGGGAACTGGAGGCGGCGGAACGGCAGGCCTTTCTTAAGCGTGACGCCGCTTTGCTGGCACGAATATATCTGCCGCTGCTGGAAGCTGCGCGGCAGATTCGGCAGTTCTGCTGCGATGGCATCATTGCCATTACACCCGGTCATGCGACCGACCAACGCTCGGCGCTGCGCGATGTGTTGAGTTCCGGCGGCGTGTGGCTGGACATTCAAGCAGTCGGAATGAATCGTGTCCCCTCCCTATCCATGCCCACCGATGTACCGGTCGAATCCCTGCGCATCGTGGAACAACGGCAGCATTGGCGTATGACAACACATTGGCGCAAAAACCTCCATGACCCGCAACCAAGGCCAAAGGGTGTTGCGGTGGTGTGGACACGCGATGCCGGAAAGGTTATTTCGCCGGCCCAACCCGAGGCCCTCGTGGCGGTGCTTCCGCCGCCGGGAGTTTATCATCCCGGCAATCCGCGCCATGGGCAGGCGCGTGAAACAGTACTGCTAACCTTTGAAGCCTTGGCAATGGGATGGCTGGGACGGCAGGACAAGGGTTCCACCGGCTGGGCCGAGCTGGCGGTGTTGCGCCAAACCCGGAACATTGATCCGGCATGTGAAGCGATACTCATGCGGATGATGACCGTGGCTCAGGGCCTTATCTGACAGGCCTGGCGGGCTGGCAGCGATTTGAATCGCATCCGCCGAAGAGGCGCACGCGGTTTTTGGCGAAGGCGCGGTAGGCGATGTCCGCAAGTTTTCGCAGGGGTGGGATGCGCAACAGCGTCATGAGTATCAGGCGATCCAGTCGTTGTGGAAGCGCGCGCCAAATACATATAAATGCGTCAACCTCGGTGAAGACTTGCCCGTCGGCGGTCACTGCGTGCATGACATCATGGACACGTTGAGCATCCAGGCCATAGGCTGTAGCATTGAAATCCGGCGCGGCGATGTTGATCGCTTGAAGATGCCCAAGACGATCGTGCCGGAGATGGCGTTGAATTTCGCGGCTACAGACCGGACATTGGCCATCATAAAAAACGCGAAGCGGATAGTGTTGTGGCAGGATGTTCATACGAGGTAACAGTAGGCGATCAGTTCCAGGAATTCCAGAATGACCAGATAAAATTCGCGTTTATGTTAAATGAAGAAAAACTGTTGCGTTACGTAAATTGCTATGAAAATGAATTCTCCCGGAGCCAACGTTTACAATAGCTAAGGCGGAGCGAACAAAAAACGCTATTCCGCGTAATAAAGGAAGGCCCGAATGGCCACGGATGAAGATCTTGTTGCGGACTTTGTGGCCGGTAATCAGGCCGCATTCGCCGAATTGGTGGAACGGTATCGCCGAGAGCTGTTTAGCTTTCTGCAACGATTTATCAATGAAGCGGCCTTGGCGGAGGATTTATTTCAGGAGACATTTATACAGGTATACCGTAGCGCCCCCACCTTTGACTCTACGCGTCGCTTTCGGCCGTGGTTATTTACCATTGCGGCCAACAAAGCGCGGGATCATCTGCGGACGGCGATGCGACGCGGCGCGCAGTCTCTGGATAACATCACCGGAGAAGATGGCGATCAGGGAACGTTTGTTGAATTTATGGCGTCTGATACGCTTTCCGCTCCGGAGCGGTTAATTGATATGGAGGATGCCGATGCGGTGCGGCAAATCATCGCGCGGATGCCCACAATTTATCGGGAGGTGTTGTTGTTAAGTTATTACAACCGTTTCGCCTATAAAGAAATTGCCGAGATGCTGGGCATTCCGCTGGGAACGGTTAAAAGTCGACTCCATTCGGCGCTTGCCATGTTCGGCGAGGCATGGAGGGTGCGGATTGGTGAAGGAAAGGAACGTCATCAATAACCGTGGATGATACGGCGGTAAGTCTGCCGGGAGATAAGGTAAGTACGCAGGTGAGCTATGAAAAACCCCATGAATGACAATCCGGAAATCCCTGTTCCACCGCTGGCGGAGCATGAAGCGGCCTATATTGATTCCTTGCTGGAGCGCGGCACGGATCGCCACACACTTGCGGAACCGAACGGCCCTGGGCACTGCCCAGCGCGACTGGTGGAAATTATCCATGCCCTGGCCCAACTTCCGCCGGTGGAGCCACCCGTGGATTTAACCCGCCGCACCGTAGCCGCCGCCAGTGCCGCATCCGTGGTACGCCTGACACCCCATGCCGGCAAATCCATGCTCACCAACACCCGGCTCAAAGCCCGCACGTGGGATCCGCGCAAGGCGGACATCGCGGTTATGCTGATCGCGGCGGCATTGCTGCTGACAGTTACACTTTTTCAACTTAATAAAGCGCGCACGCTGGCGGTGCAAACGGATTGCGCTAACAATCTGGCAATGCTGGGAACAGCGTTCGGGCAGTATGCACAGGCCAATAGCGGTTTACTGCCCCGCATCGCGGTTCCCGCCGATCATGACTGGCTGCCGCGCGGCATGACCGGCCCAGCGCACCGCGCCGCCAACGCGCATTGCAATCTGGCCAATCTGGCCCCCATGCTTAACGGGCGAACCCGATATACGGCCTGGACCCGGATGATCTGCCCTGCCGTGGTGCCTGGTGCCGGACTTCGCGGCAATGGAAATCATCCGGCATGGTCGAACGTCGGGTATAGTTATATCGATGAGTTGTCCGATTATCACCATCATTGGGCACAGGGCGGCCATATTGCCATCCTGGCGGATCGTAATCCATTGTTTTATGGGGGAGGCGTGGGACAGGTCAATGTCAATTCATGGAATCACGCCAGCCGTGGGCAGAACGTCCTTTATGACGATGGCAGTGTTTTCTGGACGCGCACGCCGGATGTCGGCCCGCGGCATGATAATATCTGGACACTGGGAAAACCGCCTATATTGGTGTATTCAGGCACGGAAGAACCCACATCCCGTTACGACATCATTTTAGTACCGTAACTGTGGCGCTTACTGTCCGACATTCGTTGTGGAGGACGGCGGCATTGCCGGAGTCGACGCACGTGCGGCGGCTGACGGACGGTAGGAAATTTTGCACAAAATGGTTCGCGGGGCCTTTACCAGCGTGACACCCGCCGGCAGAGCGTAACGAATGTGATGCGCTACCCAGTGGGTGCCGGCGGTGATGGACGGGGTGATATTTAAAAAAGCCACAACGCGCTGGCGCACGGGGGCTAAATCTCCCGCCAGCATTTTCCGCCCCAGGCGTCGCAATGCCGGGCGGGAGCCGGCCACTACCACCTGCACCGTCTCCGGACGAATGGAGATGTTGTAGCGATTGACCAGCCACGATGCACCGCGAACCCAAACCGGCACGATCCCGAGCTTTAATTTGTGGGCCGGCTCAGCCGGTACGGTGAAACTCACCAGAGCCGTGGCGGGTGTAACATTCACCTGAGCATTGACCGCTCCGGGATAGCGCACAACCAATTGCGCCTGCACCGTTTGTCGCGTGCGTGGCGGCAGCGTGGTTAAATCCGATAACGGTTGGGCTACCACCCGCACTTGATCCTGTCCGCCAATACTGGTCAGCAGACTCTTGGGCAATTGTATTTGCGCCACCGCCGGAATAATGCGGGCGGCAACATGGTGCAACGCGGTGAAGGAAATGGGCCGGGAAATCGAAACCATCTGGTCCACCGCCAGTTGAATGCGACCGGGCGTGGCGGAGATGACTCTTACGTGGCGTTGGCGGAAATAGGGCAAATCGTTAAGCACACGCACGGAGCTGATGTAATTTTTCGAGCCGATGGTTAAAGCGTGAAGATGCCGCACCACATACGCGAGATTGTTGCGATCATCATGCGTGAAAATAGCGCGGCCATCCGCCTGATCGCGAATCTGTTGAACCTGATCCCGCGGTCCCTGAATATTAACGTGAAATTCCCCATTGGCGGGGCTGACAATCCGAACAATATCATTGGCGTCACTGGGCGGCACGACCACGCTAATTTGAAAAGGCAAATCGCTTTCAATGGCCGTGAGGTGGGCGTCGGCATACATCCACAGCAGCAGCGTCAGCAGCAGCGTCAGCGGCACGACTTTCAGGCGTTCCAGAATGCGGCGTTGTGGTTGTGGCATAATTTCTATTCTTTCAGGCCCACAGGGCCGTAGTGGAAGATCAAACGCACACCGCATTGCTTCCCACCGCGCGCCATTAGCTTACGCGGCGGAGCGGTGAGGCGCAGCGTGATCAGGTTTCTGCAAAGCCTGAGAGAGCCGTTCGCGCAACTGTTCACTGGTGAGTTCGCGGACAAACTCGCCCCGCACGGCAACACTGATGATCCCGGTCTCTTCACTGACTACAATAATGACGGCATCACTTTCCTGTGACAACCCCAGAGCCGCCCGGTGCCGCGCCCCCATATCCGGGGTGACTTCAATACCTTCCGCCAATGGAAACTGCACCCCCGCCGCAGCGATTCGACCATCACGGATCACCACGCCCATGTCATGGAGCATGGAACCGGGCCAGAAAATGGTATTCAAGAGTTCCGGGGTGGCATCCGCATTAAGCACGGTTCCCTGCTCCAGCAAGGCACCCAAGCCCACTTCACGTTCTACCGCAATTAACGCGCCGATGCGATTGCGGGAGCAATATTCCGCACTTTGACACAGACAATCAATTAATCGCCGGGAGGCGGAACTGCCGGGCCGGAAAAAGCGCGTCTCCCCCAGGCGAATTAACGCGCGGCGCAACTCGGGCTGAAATACCACGACGATGGCGAAACTGGTGAAGACCAGGAGGCGGCTGAAAAGAAATTCCACCTGCGGCAGCTTGTTGCCGCCGAGTTTAATAATGGTATAGGCGATAATTAAAAACAGCGCCACGCCTTTGATGAGTCGCGCGCCGCGCGTGCCGCGCAGGAACTCCAATACCCAGTACACCACCACGCCAATCAGGGCCAATTCCAGCGTGACAACCCACCAGGGATAGGCCGTCAACCGATTCAGCAGCGTGTGTAAAAACTCCAGCATGCACCTAACAGTATAAGCCTCGGACCGGTGATGGGAAACTGCACGAGAACATACAAGTGAATATAGCGCAATGTTGCGGCTACAATAACCCGGATGACAGATTAGGCGGGAGGAGCTGAAAGGTCGTTAGGAGTTCGCAACATGATGCAGGCCGATAAAAAGGGAATGGTGCTGGTGACCGGGGGCACCGGGTTTGTGGGACAGGCCATCGTGCGGAGTCTTGGGAAATCGGGATATAAGGCGCGCATTTTGGCCAGAAATATAGGCTCGGATCGAAGTCCTCATCCGTCGGTGGAATTTTGCCAGGGTAATGTGGTGGACGGGCAAGGCGTGGAATCGGCGATGCAGGGCTGCGCAGCGGTGATTCATCTGGTGGGCATTATCCGCGAAACGCGTTTCCAAAGCTTTGAACAAGCCCACGTGCAGGCCACCGAAAATGTCCTGAAAGCCGCCTCGGCCGCCGGGATTCAGCGGTATATTCACATGTCCGCGTCCGGCACGCGGGAACATGCGGCGGCGCAATATCACCAAACTAAATGGCGGGCGGAACAGATGGTAAGGGCGACAACGCTGAACTGGACAATTTTTAGACCGGGGCTTATTCACGGCCCCGACGGCGAATTTACCCGTATGGTCATGCAATGGCATGATGGTAAGGCACCCCCCTTTTTATTTATGCCGTATTTTGGCGGCGGCCTGCTGGGCCAGCGGGCCATAGCACGCGTGCAACCAATCTTTATCGAGGATCTCGCGGAGTTGTTTGTGCGCGCTTTGGAAATACCGGGTACGGAAAAGCGGACGTATGAAGTTGGCGGTCCGGATCCATACACCTGGGCGGCTATGCTGGAAGTATTTAACACGGTGCTGCCGGGGCCGCGGCGCGCGATTTTGGGAATACCATTCTGGTTGGCTAAAGCGTTATCCGCATTTCCGTTGCCGGGACTGCCGTTTAATCATGATCAAGTTGTCATGGCCGGCGAGGACAGCGTGTGTGATCTTGCGGCGGTAAAGCGGGATTTTCCGGGCTTTGCGCCGCAACCCCTGGAGTCCAGCGTTCGGGGCTATATCGCAACGATGGCCAAGGGGTGATTGCCGGGAATCCGTGCCGCGGAAACCGCCGGTGGGTAAATGCGACAGCGGGTCTGGAACCCCTTCCTTAACGCGCTATCATGATTTATGTTGATATCTATATTTATATTGGGATTTATTGCGTGGCCAGCGGCACCAGCAACAAGACCGTTTCACGCCGAGGCACGTGGTGTTGTTGTGTCAGAAAACAACTACCCAGGGACGTATTAAGAACGCCGATATGCGCGGGAGCCAGAACGACAAAATGCTTCGGTGGAAGCAGAAATGAAAACTGCAAATCAGAAAATACGTGCCGCACCGGCCCGGCTCCCGGGGTGGTGACGCTTAAACCCGGGCCGGCGGGTGCCGGGTTTATACCGAGCTTTACCGCAGGTTCCAAGCTGATAACGGTTAATCCAAATTTGGTTGTGGCATTGGCGGCAATCAAAAACTGATCCTGGCAATTTCGGAATGTGCGAACCACCAGCGGTTCGGCGACGGTGTGACAGGTGAGCATCTGATGGTGGATATTGGTATGCACAGTCAGCACCGCCGGCGCAATATTGGCGATCTGACAATATACCGCCTCCGATGTCACGCCCGGGCCGTTGATGAGTTTACGAATAGCGGACCAAACTTTAAACGAACCAGCTCCCGTTTTGAATCCGTTGGCTTTCAGCAGGGCGGCGGTGCGCTGACCAACGGGAGCTTTGGTTAACAGCTTCCAGACTTTGGGATTCTGGCTGAATGTTCCGATCGGAAGGTTCACCTCAATAACCTGAATCAGCGCGGCGCGCGGCGCATTGGCTTTTGCCGATTTTGTCGGCTTAGGCTGCGGTAATTTTGGAATCGCATAATTCGGGTGATGCAGGGGAAAATAGACCGGCCCTTTTTTTATGACCGTGCAGCCCCCCAGCATACCAAGGGCACATGCTAGAATAATGCCAACAGCGGGGTGGAACTTAATCATCGGTGGCGTTCTATTCATGAAACGTATCATAAAGTAACTGTTTACCATAGTCGAACAGCGGTTGGCAACCTCGCGAAGAATTCCGGAATGTCGGCATGGCACCGGCCCCCGCTACGGCCTCCGTCCGCCCTGTTCTCGTGCACCTGCCTCCCCAAGGTTTTCACCAAAAAGGCGTCAGGTGACTTTGTTTGGGGTTTGTCACGGGGAAGTACGGCGGCTGCCGGTGAGATAGAGGGACAGCACCATGAGATCGGCGGGGGTGATGCCTTCAAGGCGGGAGGCTTGACCGACGGTGCGGGGGCGGAATTTTTCCAGGGCCTGCCGGGCTTCGGCGCGAAGTTCGGCGATTGTCTGAAAATTTAATTTCGGTGAAATGAGTTTATCCTCCAACTCCACCATGCGCTGGGCAGCATGTTTCTCCCGCAAGATATACCCGGCGTATCGCGTTTCAATTTGAATTTGCTCCAACAGCACGTGGTGGGATGGATCAGCCAGCAGCGCCGCCAGTTTTGGTCCGTCGGTGCCCAGCAGCGAGGGTAGAGCCTCTAATTCCACATCCGGGCGGCGCAGCAAATCCAAGGCGGTGCCGCCGCCGGGCACGCGGCAGGCTTTGAGATCATCCGTAAGCCGGCGCATGGCCTCCAATTTATTTTCCAATCGTCGGATGCGCGCCGGTTCCGCCAAGCCAATGAGTGCTGCCGCAGGCGTAAGGCGTTGATCGGTGTTATCGCTGCGCAAGGTCAGGCGATATTCCGCGCGGCTGGTGAACATGCGATATGGCTCGGTGGGAGTTTTGGTGATCAGATCATCAATCATCACGCCGATGTACGCCTGATCGCGGCGAAGAATAAACGGTTTATCCCCGCGAATTTTTAACGCCGCGTTAATTCCCGCAATTAGCCCCTGTCCCGCCGCCTCCTCATAACCGCTGGTGCCATTAAGTTGCCCGGCGAAAAATAATCCGTCAGCGCGATGCGTTTCCAGGGTAGGTCCCACCTGATGCGTTGGGGAAAAATCATATTCCACCGCATAACCATGGCGCAGAATCACCGCTTTTTCCAGCCCCACAATGCTGTGAACAAGTTGTTCCTGTACATCCACCGGTAAAGAGGTGGATATGCCGTTGCAGTAAATTTCATGGGTATCCAGGCTTTCAGGCTCCAGAAAAATCTGATGCTGGGTTTTATCCGCAAAGCGGACCACTTTGTCCTCAATGCTGGGGCAATAACGCGGGCCGCGGCTTTGAATCTGCCCGCTGTACATCGGCGCGCGGTGCAGGTTGGCGCGGATCAGGTCATGCGCCGCTGGATTGGTGTAAGTGATGTAGCAGGGCACTTGGGGCAGGCCGGGGAATTGCGGCCCCAGCGGCGCGGCCGCGGAGCCGGATAAATCACTAAATGGGATGGGCGGAATATCGCCGTGCTGCGGCTCAAGGGAGGAAAAGTCAACGCTTTGTCGCGCCACGCGCGGAGGCGTGCCGGTTTTCAGGCGTTGCAATTCAAAGCCCAGTTTTACCAAGGCACCGGACAATCCTACCGCCGCCTGTTCGCCGACGCGGCCACCTTCGGTTTTTTTTTCACCGGTGTGCATCAGGCCCCGTAAAAATGTACCGGTGGTAAGTATGGCGCAGCGGCAATTTAATTTTCTGCCGGATTTTAAGGCGATGCCGGTCGTGCGCCATTGCGGCATGTCCTGATGGCCCAGTGGATCTACGAGAATATCCTCCGCGATATCGGAGATAATCGTAAGGTTGGAGCAATTTTCCGTTAAAAGCCGCTGCACCGCCTGAGCGTAGCGGTATTTGTCTGCTTGGGCGCGCGGCGATTGCACTGCCGGGCCTTTGGAGCGATTAAGCAGACGAAACTGAATACCGGCGGCGTCAATGGCGTGAGCCATCAGGCCGCCAAGGGCGTCAATTTCCCGCACCATCTGCCCCTTGGCTAATCCGCCGATGGCGGGATTACAACTCATGCGGCCAATGGCGGCGGGATCCATGGTGATCATTGCTACCGTGCCGCGATCACCGAGCAGACGTGACGCGGCCCATGCGGCCTCGGCCCCAGCGTGTCCGCCGCCAACAACGATAATGTCAAAACATGCAGCTTGATCCGTCATGGGTGAAAAGTTAACCATCCTTTTAAATATATGGGAAGACCGTTTTCAACTTTCAGCATGATAAGCAGGAAAGCCCAAAAACGTGATCCATCGCCCGGTGCGCCTTTAAGCCGGCAAATCAGACCGGATAGAACCCTATCTTACCGCTGGGAAATCAGATCCGCCTCGCGTTGGCGTTGCGTAGCGCGGCGGAGAATGCGCTTTTCCCGGCGTGTTAAACTGTGCATTCCTTTCTCGCTGACTTTTTCGAGAATTTTGTCCACCATCTGCTGCTCTTTTCGGGCGCGATGATCACGTCGGCCAATCCAGTGCAGCCAGCGTTGCAAAAGCCGCTTGCGTTTAGGACCGGGCAAATCGCTGATATTGGCACTAGAGGAAATAAGCTGGTCAATGGTGCCCGGGCCATCCACCTGTAACGCGCGACGGCGCTGTAAAGAATCAAAAAACAGCATGGCGCACACCAGCATACCTACCACGTTCTTGCCATAAGCGGCGAGCACAAATAACAAAACGGCGACCACCATGCCCGTCAGGCAGGTGAAATCCACGGATTTATACGCCCCGGTCATAGGCCAAAGAATCGCCTGCAGCAGGTAGGCCCCATCAAACCAGTAAAACGGCAGCAGATTAACGGCGACCAGAAAAATATTGGCCGCGCAAAACATATACAGGGCGGCGGCCAGGAAATTCGGCGTTAAAAACATCGCGGTGGAATCAGGTTGCAGTTGGCCGAAGATCGCGGAGGACGATAAGGGTGTAACATGCCAATTGATACTGATGATGGTGCCGACAAACATGGCGACCAGGGCATTAGCCAGAATGCCGCCGCCCTGAGCGGCAAACATCGGCCAAGCCGCGGGCGGGTGCGTGGGCGGAATCATATTTCCGGCGGGCCACATCAGAAAGTCATCATGCCGGCCGCCGACAAGTTGAGCCGAAATCCTGTGGCCGAATTCATGGACCAATAGCGCTGCAAGAACTCCCGCGATGGCCAGCACGGCCAGCACCAGCGAGCCGGTATGCAGAGCGTAAAGCAAATCCATCGCAACCAGCAACAGCAGCCAGAAACTGGCCTGCACGCGAATGCCAAAAAAAGTTCCCAGCGGCAGCGACCAGGAAAGCAGGGATAAAACACCACCGCCCCCCCACGTTCCGCCGAACCCACGATTATAATCCCGGTCACGCCAACTCATATTTGCGGCACACTTTCCATTTGCAATATTCGCATCGGCCTTCACACGCCAACACGATTCCTTATCAGATATTTTAACAGAACGGCAATGGTTTTCCCGTCCACGATCTCATTGGAGGCAATCATCGCGAGAATTTTATCCGGTGCCATGGCCTGCACCGTGATGGTTTCGTTTTCTTCCAGAGCCTGCGGGCCGGGGGTTAAACCGGTGGCAATAAAGGCGTACATTTTCTCAGTGAGAATCCCCGGCGAGGTGTAAAACCAGCCAAACGGTTTAATATCAATCGCTTGGTAACCGGTTTCTTCAATAAGTTCCCTGCCGGCACAAAGTTCCGGTGGTTCCGGCGGTTCAAGCGTCCCGGCGGCTAATTCCCAGAGCCATTGGCCCACGGTATGCCGCAGGTTGCGGATCATGACAATATCACCGTTCTGCAGCACGGGCAGGATAATCACAGCTCCCGGATGCAGCACCACTTCGCGCACCAATCGCTTGCCGGAAGCGCTGGTGACGGTGCGCAGGGCCATATCCACGCGTGTGCCCTTATAGACAATCTGGTCCTCAAATCCCATTGACGGCGTTGAACTCATGCTCATAATCCTTTCGCGATCCAATTTAACACTTCGGTTCCAAGTCTCCTATAATAGCAACGTATGTTACCAGTTTCCGAAACAAATGAGCCGGAATTGCCGCCCCCGGACGGGGATTTTGAAGAACAGATTGTCGAGGAAGTGCCGGTGGGCGAAGTAACGCTCATTTTGCCCACTGAGCCAACGGAATCGCGCATGGCCCGCCTGCACGCCAAAGCCCGTGCCCTGGAGCAGATTCCCGGCGTTTATCTGCTTAAAGATACACGGGACGTGGTGATTTACGTGGGAAAATCCCGATCCCTGCGCGACCGCGTCAGCAGCTATTTTATAGCCTCCACGGATTTAGGCCCGGTCAAACAGCGCCTGTTGGATTATGTCGTGGATTTTGACATCCTGACGTGTGATTCAGAAGTGGAAGCCCTGCTCATTGAGAGTCGGCTCATTAAAGATTTGCATCCGCGATTTAACGCCCGGCTCTCTGACGGGAAAAGCTACCCGTACCTGGAAATTACCACACGCGAGGATTTCCCCGGGGTCTATGTCACACGGCAGCCGCAAACCAGCGGCACGAAGCTTTACGGCCCTTTCATCAGCGGCTATGCGCTTAAACAGGCGGTCCTGTACATGCAGCGGGCCTTTAAGTTCCGCACATGTCATCTGGAAATTTATGAGGAAGATAACCGGCGGCGGCAATTTCGCCCATGCATGCTCTACGCCATCAAGCAATGCACCGCTCCCTGTGCCGATAGAATTAGCCGCCCGCAATATCTGGAGGATATTGAACGACTGAAGAAATTTCTGGATTCCAGCCGGGGCGATGCGTTAAAGCAGATGACCGCGGACATGGAGGCGGCTTCCGCGGCGCTGGATTTTGAAACAGCCGCGCAGTTACGAGATCAGATTAAGGCCTTAAAATCCCTGGCGCACCGTGGCAAGGGGGCCAAAGTGATGCAGCCGGAATTGTTTTTCCAGGATCATCAGGCCGGCGTTCGGCAATTGCAGGACGTGCTGGAACTCGATGAACCCGTGCGGTCCATTGAAGCCATTGACATCGCCCATTTTCAGGGTGAAGCGACCGTTGGTTCACTGGTGAGTTTCATGGATGGCCGGCCGTTTAAGGGGGGCTACAAGCGATTCCGCATAAAAACGGTGACAGGCATTGACGATTTTCGGTGTATCGCTGAAGTGGTATCTCGGCGGTACCGGGAAGCGGGACATGGCAATGAATTGTATCCGGATGTCATACTCATTGACGGCGGTCTGGGGCAGCTTCACGCCGCGCAGGGAGCCTTTGCCCAGATGGATATCAAGCCGCCGATGGTCATCAGTCTGGCCAAGCGTGAGGAAGAAATTTATATGCAGGGCCGAGCCACGCCGTTCAAGCTTTCCCGCACCAATGCGGCCTTGAAGCTCCTGCAATTTGCCCGTGATGAAGCCCACCGCTTTGCCCAAAGTTACCATCACCTGTTAATTGCCCGTCGGCAGTTTCAAGACACGCTGCGCGGCAGCACCGGGAAGCTTAAGATTAAGCGCAAAACCCGCTCAAAAGCAGCAGGTTCCGAGGCTTCCAAAGATAGTGCCACCCCCACAACCGATGAATTCAAAGTGTTATCCGAACAGGAAATTCGCGATCTGACCGCCAAACCGACTGCCCAACCACCTTGATTCAATAAAGCGATCCCGAGAGCACCGCGAGGCCCCTTCACCGCTGCCCTGACCCGCCGTAGCGTTAGGCAGGAGCCCACCCGCTTGATCCGAAAATAGCCCTTGGAGACTGTCCGAGTAATGGCCGGGATTGCGATGGGGCTGAAATAGCCCGTATTCGCGGCGGAGGATCGAGCTGACTCTGGATAATGAGTCTGCGAGATCCGACAACAAAGCAGACGGGGCATTTCAGGCCCACCCGCAGGGCGGGATGCTTTTTGGCTCCCCTCTGCGGCGCAGTTCCTCGGCGTACCATCCGTGTCAGGTACGCCATCGTCGCTGCTTCTTGTATGTTGGAGCCAAAAATCATCCCGGCGCAACCTGGCCATTACTCGGACAGGCTCCTAGATAACGCGGTGGGGTATTCCGGGAACAATGCGGGCAGTTCGAGGCATCAGGAACAATGCACCATCATCTGGGCCGGGTGTCAAGAAACAGGTGACTGTCCCTAATTTCAGTGCCCGCCGCAGAATCTGGGGTAACGCTGTTTTCCCCACCCATCGCTTACATGCTTCAATTCAATTTGAACTTAACAACGCAAGCGGCTCTTGCCACGTCGTCAAGTCTTGCCTATAATCATTCATCAAAGCTCAACTACATTCTAGGAATGAAGCCATGTTTCGCCATTGGGATTACCGTAGGTTCTGGATAGGTTGTTGGACGGTGCTGTTCTTATTGGCAACGGTATTGGCCATATTATGCCTCTGTATCGCGTTTCATGGCCCCCCCCCGGCCCTCAGCCTGCCTGTTCAAGGGCAAGTGACCGTGTCTCTAGCTACAGCGCTAAGTAGTTTTATCTATCATCTCCCGTTTCGCTTGGCGATTTTTCTGCCATTATCAGCATTGTACGCAATCTGGGCGATTAAGGTGACAATCTACCTGAAATACGGCAGATTGTCTCTTGCTGAAAGCGACCTTTACCATGGTAAATCTCGCAACGTCAGTGACGAACTGCTCCCATCACGGCGTGCCCTTTTGGATATGATTATTAACACCATCAAAAATAATGATGGTCGAAGAACAATAACGGTCGAAAGCCGTTGGGGGGATGGGAAGAGTTTTCTATTGCAACAATTGGAGAAGGATCTGGGTTCGCAATTTGCGACCGTATGCCTGGACGTCTGGGAACACGCTACCGAGCAGGATCTCCATTTCGCTTTTTTCGAGGCTCTTTTGCGTAATGAGCATGTCATATTCAATCGCCGCGTGCGCGGCACCATACCCTGTCTGAGCTTACTGCTGACACTCATCCGCCGCGCCCTCTTCGGACTATCCAGCCGTTCATCGCTCTCTCTTTATTGGGCCGAAGCCGAATTCCAAGTTCCGTTACCAAGGCTGGGCTGGCAGTCGGACATGGAATCAATTTTTGGAAAGCTTAAAACCGGTAACAGGAAGGTGGTCTTTATCCTTGACGAAATCGACCGTGCCAACCCGGAAATCTGCCAGGCGGCAGTCTCATTAACCCAGCGAGCGCTGCGTGCGCCAAATGTATTCGTCGTGATGCCATACGTTCGCGAACAAATGGAGTTCAAGGCATTCAATCCGCTGAGGCCGACTATGGCAGACATCCAGTCAACCATGTTCGGCGTGCTTTGGAAAGATTGGAACCAGCTTCGAGATACCGAGGGTTTGAAATCCTCCCAAGGAAATCAGCTTCACTTGCAAGCTGATTGGCTTGGTTTCCCCGATAAATGGATGGGGGGCAAGATGGCCAGCAGCAGCGCTAGGCCAAAACGCCAAGGACAAAACCTCCGCGCCCGCATGGGCTACGCCAAATCGGAGAGCCCCTTCCAATATCTCACGAATCGCCTCCACTGGTCCTTGTTAAAGCACTACCTTCAGGCCACTTCCCCGCACCAAAAACTGCTACGCTTTGCTTTCGCAGAAAAATTCCTGTTTGACATCCACTTCACAATCGACCCCCTGACCGACGTTGATATAGCCGCATCCCTCGTCAGTGTTTCTGAAATCCGGACGGCGCTCGGCGAGGGGATTGTAAACGATAAAAGCTTCACGAACCTTGTTTGGGAGAAGATCAGGACCCACCCCGCGAAACCGCAAATAGCGGTGCCCACACTCAGACACTTTAAGAGTCGACTACTTGAGATGCTCCAAAAATGGAACGATAAGTCAACTACAAGCCAGCCCACTGCAGGCGATATCGCATCCTTAGCTACTATTGTGTACTTAGCCTATTTCTGGGCTGGTGCGTATGATACTTAAATAACTTGAACCGAAGGAGCTCCACCATGGCGGCCGATAAAGCGGAACACAGTGAGAACCAGACGATTAAAAGCCCACGGGAGTATCCCCTGCAAAGTCTCTCATCGAACGTCTCGCTGAACACAAAGAGCGAGGAAACGCAAGCCGTTTCCTCCAAGGAAGAATCAACCGCGGAGAGCGTTTACGAACGCATGCTGAAAGACTCCTGGCGTCTGGGCCAAATTAAGCCCGACGCCGAAGGATGTAAGGAGTTTGTGAAGGCTTTTGCATCAAAATACCCCCACGATATGGTGATCGACCACTCGCCATATGCGCAGCGTCTGTCCAAAGAGCTGTCAACGGACTATTACCCGGATCGCTATGAGAAGATGCCCGGTAACGCCATCCGACTCGAGCTGCTCGAGAGGTCACGCGACGCTGGGCAACGCGCATTATTTTTGAAAAATATAATCCCGAGCGCGGTGCTATCATTATCGGGCCGCAAACTACTTCGTCCAGTTCAACTGGTTGATTTCCTTTTGGATATCACCGAGCCGATCCCGGTATATCGTGCGGTGGACCTTGCCAAATGGATCGCGGCGTGCCGCGGTCACATCGCGAGCGTATCAACCAAGCTGCGTGACACCGACTACTACGGAACTGTGGGAAACTTGGCAATCCGAGTCGGGAGGCAAGACGACCACAGGTGCCGCCGCGCTGCCATATATTATTATCATGAAATCCTTTCAGCCTACGCGCTCCGCGGCGCGGACTCTTACACGGCTGGCGATTACCATCTCCTCGAAAGTACAGCCAATAACTTGGCCGTGCGAGTTTCCGATGAAAACGAGTCGGAACAAAGGGACGACTTGCTCCGTAAACTTAAATATCTCTCAATCGGCGCGGTTCTCCGTTCGCGCACTGATAAATCCACTGCCACCCAGGCTGGCAGCGAGGCCATCTCCACTCCCACAAATGGTTCCGATGAGGGTTGCGGGCCAGCGCTCACGATCCTCCAAAACACAGGGGTTAGGTTTTCTGAGACGTCAGGCCAGTTCGACCAATGGCCAATTATTCTCGGCGGGATGATGACCATCCGTGAACCGTGGTCGAAATTGTTCAAGCAGAGCCACGAACTATACGCGTTTGTATATGCGACGGCAGCGGTCGCAAGAGCGTGCACAACCGATACCATTCACCTCGCACCCTCCGCATGCTTCAACGCTGGCGTTGAAATGCTCCGGTCAAACCGGCGATCCGCTTACGTGGCTGCCCGCGCTTTTATAAACTGTCTGGGTTTGGTATGGTCGCTTGATGCGTCCCCGGGAAACCTCCTCACTGCCCTTCGTGAGCACGATGGCCTCGACTGCCTCACTAATCTTTTGGGGGCCCTGGTGGAATCGGGTGACCAACCGCGCCTCAAAGACTCATTGCAACTTCTCGTCTGCGGAGCAGCTCCAGCACTAAAGGAAGCGTCTTACGACGATAGTCGGCGTATCGAGAACAGCTCACGAAAGCTGAAGCTGGACTTCGACCTCCCCAAGGATTGCTCGACCGATGAGATGAAAACGGCAGCTTTAAACGTCTTGCGGAAGATGAGCGAAGACATACCCAACATTCCGCCACCTGGCGAAATTGGACTGGCGAACTGGGCCGCCAGTGCCCTACCGAATGTATTTTTCTCAGTGATTGGCCCTCAAGGAACCAAAGAACTTGCGGACAGCCTTGCTTCGATCCTCGCCGAGGTCAGCGATAAAGTTAACGAACCTTTGAGTGGCCTCTTGGAATTCTACAAGCCACTTGCCGGGAGCGAAAACGCCGAAACTGGTAAAGGCCCGCTAGTCGATATCGGCGCGATAAATCAGCCGAATTGGAAGGAGATAGCGAAGGCGGCAGTCAACAATTCCGCAAATAGTCCTTCCGCCTTTGCAACGGCCCTCCGACAGGCTGCACAATGGGCTTCCGAGAAGTGAAACGCGTGCGGGAACTGTTTTGGGGTGCGATGCAATACAGATTTGCGGCAACCCGCCCGAATTCGGAGTTGTGGGAGCATGCATGTCGGTGTAAGTCCTCGTTGCAAATTGTAGATTACGGAACCGCCCTGATGGTCGGACTGAACAAGCACTTTCACCGTAACGGCGCGAGGCCGGGGTTACAGGTTACGGGCTACGGGCTACGGGTTAAAGTGTCACGTCCTGATAAAGGTTGTCACTGTTGGCAACGGAATTATCAGGAGTTTTGGTATGCGTGTACGTGTAATAAAGCGGTATAGTGAGTACTTCAAAAGGCAGGTGGTTGACGAGTTGGAGAATGGTCGATTCACATCGATTACCGAGTCGCGGCTTCACCACGGGATTACGGGCGGAACGACGATTCAGACGTGGTTAAAAAAATATGGAAGGAATCATTTGATGGCGAAGGTGGTACGGGTGGAAAAGCCAGGCGAACAAGATCAGTTACGTGCGTACAAAAAGAGGGTATCGCAGTTGGAGCAGGCCTTGGGGAAGACTCAGGCGGAGAACCGCCCTCTATTTGAAACGATCAAGACGCTTCTCATGAACGCCTGGGCCGGTAAAAATCCCGGCCTGCTTACCGATGTTCTGGTCGACTCCTCCTGAACTTACCTGCCGGAGCCGCTGAGCGGTAAACAGTTACGGGTGCCGGTTATAGCCGCTTGCTCCAGATAAATCCCTGTCGGCGATCAGCCTTTAATTCCGGTGGTGGCGATGCCTTCAATGAAGGTGCGTTGGGCGATAAAAAAGAGGATTACTACCGGGAGGATGACCAGAACGCTGGCGGCCATCAGCAGGTTCCATTGGCTGCCGCCTAATTGGGATTGAAACGCGTCCAGACCCAAGGCCAGCGTAAACTGATGGGAGTGCTGCAGGTAGACCAGCGGGCCAAGGAAATCATTCCATACGCCGAGAAAAGCGAACAACGCCACGACACTTAATGCCGGGCGGGCCAGAGGAAGAACAATGCGAAAAAATATTCCCAGTTCAGAGCAGCCGTCAATGCGCGCCGCTTCAGAAAGTTCATCCGGGATGGTAATGAAAAATTGCCGCAGCAGGAAAATGCTGAATGCGGAACCAAACCAGTAAGGGACCCAGAGGGGGCGGAAAGTTCCCAGCCATGCGATACCGGTATAATCACCGAGCCACTTGAAGATAATAAACATGGACACCATGGTGACGGGGAACGGAATCATCATGGTGGAGAGCATTAAAGCAAATAACACGCCCCGACCGCGGAAGCGAATTTTGGCAAACCCATACGCCACAAAAGCGCTGGAAATCGTGGTACCCAGCACCACCAGCACGGCGATGGTCAGGCTGTTACGCGCCCAAAGCAGCATGTGATACTGACGCTCTGAAAACAAGTTGACATAATTCTGCCAGCGGAAAGGCGCGGGAATCAGGGTTGGCGGATATTGCGTAGCACTTGATTCGGTTTTGAAACTCGTATCCAAAAGCCAGAGAAAGGGCACCAAAGCAAGAAGTGATGCCATAAGCAGTAACGCGTGCGACAAGATACGCCGGCTTATATGCCGCGCAGGGCCCGGGGGGGATTCAGGTGGGGCAGCGGGACCTTGAGAAGCTTCCGCGGCGGCCGGGAAATTTCCACGCAGCAAATCCGTGGAGACCATATTGACCGGAAGTTTTTCAGCCATGCGTCATTTTCCCTGATAATGAACCCAATGCCGACTGCTCCAGAATGCGACGCCGGTAAGAATCAGTACCATCAATAATTCCACCCAGGCCATGGCGCTGGCGTAGCCCATGTGCAAAAAGCTGAAGGCGTTGTCGTAAAGGTACATGGTAAATAAATAGGTAACCCGGTCCGGGCCGCCCTGCGTCATGACATACGGCACCGTGAAATTCTGAACAACACCGATAATAGCCATGATGAGATTAAAAAATATGACCGGCGAAATACCCGGAAGTGTCACATGCCACAACTGCCGAGCCGGGCTGGCACCGTCAATTTCCGCGGCCTCATACAACTCTTTGGGGACATCCTGCAAGCCGGCAAGGTAGATGACAATGGTGTTACCTAAACCCCAGAAGCTCATGATCGCCAGGGACGGCATCGCCCACTGCGTTGTCGTCAGCCACCCCGGCGGGTGGGCAACCCCCAGATATCTTAGAACGGTATTAATTAATCCAAGCCGCGAATTAAACAACCAGAGCCACACCATGGACGATGCCACCAGAGGCACCAGTGACGGCAAAAAAATAATGGCGCGATAAATGGAAATCCCCCTCACGCGGCTATTTAGCAATAGCGCTGCTCCAATGGCGATGATCATTCCCGCGGGGAGCGTCAACAACGCGTAATAACCGGTGTTTCGCAAAGATTCCCAAAATACCGAATCATGCAGCATGGCATGGTAATTTCTCAGGCCCACAAAGACCGGCGGTTGCAGCAACGGATAATCGCAGAAACTCAAATAAAGTGACAGGCCGATCGGCAACGCCATAAAAACAGCAAAGCCAATAAGCCAAGGCGAAAGAAATGCCAGGCCCTTAGCCGTCTGCCTTATCTCATTTCTCCACTGAATCATTAAACCGATTCCTCCAGTGACCCGTGTGATTCCGCGGTCGCCGCACTATTTTTCATCATCATTTTTCAGCCCTTCGCAATCGCTGAACGCGTTCATAACTGTCATATTCACGCTGCAGGCGATGTTGCGCTTTCTCAAGAGCGCGGGTGGGCGTGCGTTCTAGCAGGGCCACGGCCTGGGCCTCGGTATTAAGTTCATCAATAACTTGAGGCATTATCGGAATTTGCGGCAATCCACGCGCGTTGGGACTGTTGGCAAGTTTCTCAAACACATCAATGTATGGATTGGGATTATGTTCGATAAAATCTTTACTGACTTTGCGTAGCGGGGAGTTCTTGCTCATCATGCTGCAGAGATGCTCCATGACCTTCTGGCGTTGAACGTACGCAATAAACGTAAAAGCCTGCTTAATATGTTTGGCACCGCGCGGAATGACAAAGGCGTCAAAACCACAATAGGAAACATCTTTCATTCCCGGCACCGCCGATGGAAATGGGGCTACGGCCCAACCATAATTTTTGCGTCTCTCCGCCAGCGGCATCGTTAGAGCCTTGGCGTAGGACCAGTGCAGGGTGGAGAGATGCTTGGCATAACTATAAATGTAATTGGCCATCCATGGCCCCTGCTGCTCCATGGCCAGCGTTCCGAGCATGAACGGATTTTGCGCCGATTCAAAATTTCCCTGGGCGGACGTAAAAGAGTTAATGGCCTGGGGCCCCAGCCACTTGGAATAACTGGCGATCCAGCGATACGCGGCGACGTCCTGCGGGCTGGTGAGGGTGAATTTACCGGTCTTGGCATTCCAGATATGCCCGCCAAACCAGAAAAACACTTCCGGAAAATACCAGCCCGGTTCGGTGGGCAAAAATCCGGCCCGCAGCAACTGTCCCTGGGGGCCGAATTTAGTCAGCACGCGGGCATAAGCGTCAAGCTGCCGGATGGTTTGTGGGGCTTGGTTGGGGTTTAACCCGGCGGCTCTTAATTTGGCGGCATCACGCTTGAAAATCAATTTATTGTAGACCAATGCAATGTCGGCCGGCGTACTTACCAGCGCATACAGCCGACCATGATAGTGGCACGCGGTCCAATAAACCTTCTTATACGTTTTGCGGGTAATACCATACTCTCGGGCAAGATGCCCCAGAGGGGTCAGGGCACCGAGGGATGCATACTGCGCCACATCATTATCCCAAAGCCCCGCGATATCCGGAGGCACACCGGCGGCGGTGGCTATGAGTGTTTTTTTGTCGATATCCGCCATGGAAACAAACTGCACAAAAATATGTTTTTTCAAGCCCACCGTCGCATTGAAGTCATTGACGATGATCCTCATCTGCTGTTCTTCCGGCCCGGTCCATTTCTCCCAGTAGGTGACAACGACGCGGCCTTTGGGAACTCCGGCTTTTTGCCGAGGCCCAAAAAACAAGATGGCCAGCGCGGGCACCAGCAATAACACGAAGCCGATGTTTTTCAGCATTCGTTTCATTTGCGACCTCAACAAAACCTTGGCGACATTTATACTATGCGCAAAATTCCTTTTTCGCCACTAGGAGCATGTCCGGGTGCTCTGTAACGCCTAAAAAAACGCCCGGCAATTCAGCAGCCAAAGGCCACCGAATTGCCGGGACAGGTCTCTCCCCCCCTCCGGGGGGGGTGAGCCTTGCGCCTTCCGCCGTGGGAAAGGCGCAAAGCCACCGCACTTCTCTCTCTTTCTCCCTCCGCAAATTGTCTTTCTACCAGGCGCGCCCAAAGGCGCTGACGAACTTGAATCTTTGGCCGCAACTCAGGAGCGTTCCCGGGTAATACCCGGACAGGCTCCTAGACGGCCATGGCGCTCTAACTCATCCAAACCCGTCCGATGACGGATAAACAAACCTCTCGCTCCCTCCATGGGGAAATCAAGCCACAAAATTTTTCTCATACGGGCGAATACCGCGAACCATAAGCTCATCGTGAGACCCATGGATTGCTGATTTTGAATTGCGTCAGCACGCGGATTAATTTTCGCCTCTTCTCTTGTGCAGTGTTTCAGTCGATATGTGTCTGAATTCTTGTTACCTGCACAGTTAATGTATCGGCAGATACGCCCCGGAAGCACACAAAAAATTCGCGATTTTCCCCAGCAAATTCAGGGGTTCCAATAACATTACGCCCTGATAAAACTCCGCCGGTAAAAACGGCCGGCGAAGCACTTAGAACGCCGGAGTCAGTAGATGGTGACACCGGGCGCGCCCTGCGACCAAAATATCAGTGATCGCGATTCCGACGCATTCTAACTCCTATGTGCTCATGCAACGCCTAACCCATATCTCGCCATCCCCGCAGGTGATCTGGGCAATTTTCCCGGGCGGGGTCAATATTGTTGTTTAATGGGTGGGATCGCGCCAATGACAGCCGGAACCTTCGGCTGCGGCGGGCGAGTTTTTCGCGACGCGGCGGCACATTAAATGTGCCGGCTAACATCACTGATGAGGTGCCCCCCCGCGGGTGATCTGGGCAATTTTTCATCCACCGTGCCCGGTCATGCGTATAATGGGGTGACTTGGTGGAGTGCACTGTAAAAAGTCGAGTCGGCATTGTGCCGGCATAAGTATGAATAAGTTGTTGCGGTGATGCTGATGGTGGTCATCGGTACGCTAAAACAAGGTCTCTTTTTTGTGGAGTTGCGTTATGAATCGCAAAATTATTTCCGGTATCGCAGGTTTATTGGCGGTCAGCGCCATGTCCGTCAGCGCATTTGCCGTGACAACCAAATCCGTCACGGTCAAGGGCCAACTGCTGGATATGAAGTGCTACTCGGCTCTGGGTGCCACCGGCCGCGCCCATGGCAAAACCTGTGGGAAGAAATGTCTAAGCGAAGGCGTCCCGGCCGGCATTCTCGTTCATGGCCACGCTTGGGTGCTGGCCACGAATTCTCGCCCCCTGGCTCCTTATGTGGGCCTGAATATTGAAGTCATGGGCAAAGCCAATTCCAAGGATCATGTTCTGGTTCCATCCATGATCAAGGTCGATGTGCATGGCCATTGGAAAACCATCGTCGGCAAAGGCGCTATGGCCGGGATGCCCGGAATGTAAGGTTTCCGGCCGACCACGGTCTGGCTCAAAGAATCGGCAGGCCTCCGGGGCGAACCCCCGGAGGCCTTTTTTTTGAGCTGTTACATTACCACAGAATTAACTGCGGCGGTCGTCAGCGTTTCAGGGCCTCCGAGTTTGGCATCCGTGCAGGGCTGCAGGGTAATGACGGTATTTAAGTGGATGTCCGCCGAGGAACTTCCCACCAACACTTTCAACGTTCCCGGTTGGAGCACGAATTTGCGCTGCGTTTCCTGCCAGTACCATAGCGCCTGCTCGGTATATGGAACGGTGAATTCCACACGTCGGCTTTCGCCGGGTTTAAGCTCCAGGCGTTGAAAGCCCACAAGCTGCTTGATCGGCCGCTTGACCGGAGATGCGGGTGCCTGCACATACAGTTGCGCCACTTCCGCACCGGCGTACAAGCCGGTGTTGGTTATCACTGCTGAAACCACAACCGATTCACCAGCACCGAGTGTGGCCCTTGAAATAGCAAGGTCGCCGTACTTAAAGCTCGTGTAGCTTAAGCCGTAGCCGAACGGATACAGCGGATCGCCTTCAAAGTACATGTACGTGCGGCCTTTCATAATGTCGTAGTTATGGAATGGCGGGAGTTGATCCACCGACTTATACCAGGTACAGCAGGTTTTGCCGCCCGGGTTGTAATTTCCAAACAAAACGTCGGCAATGGCGGTTCCCTGAGCCTGCCCGGCGAACACAGCCGATACAATGGCCGGAAGGTGTTCCTGTTCCCAATTAACGGCTACTGTATTGTTGCTGGAGATGACCAGCACGGTTTTTGGATTGGCTTTGAAGCACGCCTGAATTAATTCGTGCTGTACACCGGTGAGTTTGGTATTTTTGCGATCATGCGCTTCAGCGTCCACCTGTTGATCCACGCCGCAGACCATGATGACCACATCGGCACTTTTTGCGGCGTCTACCGCCTCGGCGAACATCGTGTCATCTTTCGGGCCCTCCACGGTGCAGCCCGGCTTGAAGACCACCACCGGCTGACCCGGCCGGGGTTGCGGTTTGGGAGGCGCGGTAACAGGCTGAAGCTGGAACCATTCAACATTGCACATGGGGCCGCCTTGGTGCCCGGCGAATTTGAAAAATACTTTATGTTTTCCGGTTATGCCGCTGATAGCGGCGGAAACCGTCGTCCAATGCTGCCAGCCGCCGGTTCGCGGCACCGTCAGAGTCGCAATTTTTCTGCCATCCAGCGAGTCGATATGGACATGAATAACCGCTCCACCGCTCGGGCTGGAAACGCGAATGGCAATATGATTTTTACCGGTAAAATCCTGGGGCTTGTATTGCACCCACGCCCCGTCGTCAATCCAACCAATGTTCACACCGCCTTCACTGGAACCTTGCGTTTGCACACCCGCGCTGACCGCTTGGAGTTCCTGCGGCCAAACGTGCTCATGCGGGAGATAAACCGACGCCCCCAGAGCGTGGGCAATGCCCTCATACGGTGAAATACGCACAAATGGCGAGCCACTGTAGCCGCCAAGATGGCACTGGCCTGCCGTAGGCCCGATGACCGCGACGGTTTTGAGATCTGATTTTTGCAGGGGCAAGAAGTTATTGTCATTCTTCAACAAAACAATGGATTGCCGTGCGGCTTTCAGCGCCAATTCCCGATGAGCTGGGGAATCAACCACATCAAAGCCGATGCTGTTATAGGGAACGCTTTCCGGAGAATCAAATTCCCCAAATAGCACGCGGACGGTCAACAGGCGTGTAACCGCCCGGCTGATATCCGCTTCACTGACAAGCTCATCCGCCACAGCCTTGCCCAGATGCTTGGGCAACGTATCGCCGCAATTAAGATCGCAACCAGCCTGCATAGCGGCACCAGCCGCCTGATGCAGGGTAGGCAGGTAATGGTGCGGATTGAAAATGTTATATATGGCGTCACAGTCGGAAGTGACATAACCGCGAAAACCCCAGCGATCCCGCAGCAAGCTGGTCAAAAGAAAGCGATCGGCGCTGCAGGGGACCCCGTTAATTGCGCTGTACGCACTCATAAAGGTAAAAACGTCCGCATCCAAAGCGCAGGTGCGATAGGCCCGTGTGTAATATTCCCAGAAATTCCGCGGGCTTACTGAAGCGGAAACACTGGTGCGATCATCATCGGTATTGTTGCAGATAAAATGTTTGGCGCACGCGGTGGTTTTCAGGTAATTGGGATTATCCCCCTGCATGCCCTTAATGACGTTTACCGCCCAAGTTCCCGCAAGGCATGGATCTTCTCCCGGCGCTTCTTCACAACGCCCCCACCGCGGGTCACGATGCAAATTCAATGTTTGCGGCGAATAATAAGCTAATCCGACATTTTCTTTTTTGTTGTAGGCCCGCGCCTCATCCGACACGGCGGTATATACCTCCAACGCCAAGCTTGGATTCCACGAGCAGGCCATCGCCAGCGGCAGCGGGAAGCTGGTCACGGGACCACCGCGCACCAAGCCGTGCAACGCTTCACCGGAATAGTAATTATAGGCCGGCAGGCCAATGCGTTTGATGGCCGGAGCCTGGTTGCCGGTCTGGGCGATTTTTTCCGCCAGAGTCATTTTGGCTACCATGGCGGAAGCCCGTTGCCAGGCTTTTTTATAGGCCGCTTCGGATATACCAACACGCTCGAATTCAGGCGAGCCAGCCTTAATATCTGCGTTTCCCTGCGACTGCTCTGCGCACCCGGCCAGAGTCGCTGCGCCAACGGCCGTTGCCCCGGCAAGAAAAGCCCTGCGATTGATAGTATGCTTGACGACCAGTGAATGTGACATGCGTTTCTCCTGAATAAAGGAACATCATTATCATACGTCGCGCTGAATTATTTGCCCGAATCTCTTTCACCAAGAGTTCGTTACCCGCAGTTGTTTCGTATGATATTGTGCCGACATAGAACCCGCAACATTGCAACCTCCGGGCAGTAGCGGGGTAGCGGGGTTCGTGGCAATATTTCCGGGCAGGCGGCGAAATCGACGGCATACATGCCGGCGCTAAGATAATGGATGGTCTTGGAAACGCGCACGGCAGGGCCTTGCCCGGATTTATTGCCACGCCAGTCTCGGGGTGACCTTCGGGGCAACGTCGGGAAATTAATTCAGTGCAGATTTCGCTGTGGCCACGCCACGATTGCTAAATCGCTATAGAATATCTGTTGTAGGATCAGGAAAGGATCGCGATTCATGCGTATTGCCATGGCCCAGCTCAACCCCACCGTCGGTGATATTGCGGGAAATACCCGGCGCATCATCAGCGCGATGAATCAGGCAATCGGGCAAGGTGCCGAATTGCTGGTGTCGCCGGAATTGTCCATCATTGGATATCCGCCGCGGGATTTGCTTTTAAAACCCAGCGTGCTGCATCAGATGCGGAACGCTGTAAATGATATTGCCCGGCACAGCAAAGGTATTACCACCATGGTCGGCTACGCGCAGGAAAATCCCGGTGTGTCGGGCCGCACGCTTTACAATGCCCTGGCGGTGGTTCGGGATGGGGCGATCCTTCATCGGGGCGTTAAAAGCCTGTTACCAACTTATGATGTTTTTGATGAAAGCCGATATTTTGAACCCGGCCCCAAAACGGAAACGGTGATGCTCGGTTCGCTGCGCATCGGCTTGTCGATCTGTGAAGATTTATGGAATGACGAGCAGGTGGTCGGCCGGCAGATGTATACATTTAATCCTGTCGAGGCACTGGCCAAGGCCGGAGCTAATATGCTGGTCAATATCAGCGCTTCACCCTTTACGCTGGGGAAAAATGATTTTCGCCGAAAGCTTATCAGCCATCAGGCCCGTCGATGGAATATGCCCATTGTGTACGTGAATCAGGTGGGAGCGAACGATGAACTGATTTTTGACGGCTGTTCCATGGCCTTTGACGCGGCGGGAAATCTGCTGGCGCAAGGCAAAGATTTCGAGGAAGATTTGATCGTTTTTGATTTGCCGGGGCCGGCGAAGCTGGATTGCCCGCCGCCGCGGACGGGAATTGCCTCCCTGCACGCGGCGCTGGTGCTGGGCTTGCGCGACTATGCTCGTAAATGTGGGTTCAAAACAGCGGTGCTGGGACTTTCCGGGGGTATTGATTCCGCGGTAGTCGCGGCACTGGCGGCCGAGGCTTTGGGCCAAGATAATGTGACGGCCGTTGCGTTACCCTCACGTTATAGCTCAGACCACAGTTTAAGCGATGCCCGCAAGCTCGCCGATGCGATCGGCATACATTTTTATGAACTTCCCATCGAAGCAGCACACCAGGCAATGGAAAAAACCCTGGAGAAATTTTTCCATAACACCCCATCGGGTCTGGCGGAAGAGAATTTACAAGCGCGTATCCGCGGCAATCTGCTGATGGCGTTGTCTAATAAATTCGGCCACCTGCTGTTAACCACCGGTAATAAAAGTGAAGTCGCCACCGGGTATTGCACACTTTACGGCGACATGTGCGGCGGCCTGGCGGTCATCAGTGATGTACCGAAAATGATGGTGTATGAACTGGCCAGAGAAATTAACCAACAGCGCCTGCGTTCGGGCCTGTCGGCAGCGATTCCCGAGGGATCCATCACCAAACCACCGAGTGCGGAATTGCGCCCCAACCAGACAGATCAGGACAGTCTTCCCCCCTATCCGATGCTGGACGCAATTTTACGGCTTTACGTGGAAGAGGAAAAATCGGTCTGGGAAATTATCGCCGCCGGCTTTGATAAACCGACAGTATTGCGCGTTGCGCGGCTGGTGGATATCAACGAATATAAACGCAAGCAAATGCCACCGGGGCTGAAGGTAACATCCCGTGCGTTTGGCTACGGTCGCCGCATGCCTATTGCGCAACGCTACGACCCCGCAGCGATGGCCCAACAGCCGGAATAAGGGTTGGATAAGCCCGGTAGAGATCTCTTCATCAAGACAATTTTGAATTCCGCTGTAACTTTCTCCCGCCACGCGCGTTTGGCTAGCTTGTAGGCGACCGTTAGGGGATTACATCGGATGGTCCGATGGTCCGCAGGTGGTGCGTTCCAGTTAGTAAGGGGTTTTTTATGCGTAAGTTTGTAGTAGCTTTACTGGCGGTATTATTGGTCGGTGCCATCGCGCCAATCATACCGCAGGCGGCTCAGGCACAAGTTGCCACGAGCACGGATCAAACCGGAACCTTAACCGGAAAAGTGGTGGATGCCAATGGAAATCCCGTCAGCGGAGCCATGGTAAATGTCATGCTGATCCCCAATAACGGCCCACGGCAGCGCGGTCGTATGAGGCCTAATCAGGTACAGCCGGGGCAGACGGTTTGGATTAAGCGAACCATGGTGCGTGGTATCACCAAAACCGCTGATGACGGCACATTTACCATCAATAACGCCCCCGTTGGAAGATATCGCATTTTCGTATTTGACCGCGGCGTCGGCTTTGGCCACGTTCAGAAGCCTGTTTCGGTGGCTTCGGGCGCAACCGGTGATGCCGGCACAATTACCTTGCAAAAAGGCCGTCCGGGCCGTGGTGGCCGCCGTGGCCCACCGCCGGGCCGCTAATATACGAGTTTTTAACTGCATGGGCCTGAGGGGCGTAGCGGCCTATTGCCGCCCCATTCGCTGAGCCATAGCGCCAAAGTCCCGATCTCCTTCTAAACGGCTCACACCCTCATCATGCAGGGTAACAACCCCGTCCCGCAGGCTGAACCCTGCGGGACTTTTTTTGGGCATTACACCACTATTTGACTTTATCGCTAAATAAGAATATAAGAATATAGCGAATGAGGCGGCGGGGCTGCTTGGGTTTGGAACATTCTTGACCGAGTATAATGTTCTGGGACTCCGGTTGCTTGCTGCTTCGCTAATTCCCTGTGGCCGCATCTTGGTGGATGCGGTCGGTTGCTGTGGAAATCGGCACCGCATCAACTTGTTTGTGCGCCGAGTTTTATTGAGGTGTTCTTATGACAGTTGATCGTGGTGTACGTATCGTGGCCGGTGCAATGGTGCTTATCAGCGTGGCCTTGGCGGTATGGGTTAATCAGTGGTGGTTGGTGCTGGCCGCTTTTGTCGGCTTGAACCTGATCCAATCCGCCTTCACGGGCTTTTGCCCTGCGGAGAAAATTCTGGGACAATGTGGCTTGAAGCAAACGCATCAGGCGTAAAATGGCAACGGCTGTTGTCTTGAGTTTGTGACAGTTTTAAATCGGGAGCGTGGATCATGGCGAAACGCCGGCTCCAACTGAAAAATATTGCCCGTATTGCCGGGCGCATCGCAGGGGTGCTTCTGGCCATACTATTGGTGGTGGCGCTGCTGCTGTGGAGCACGGGAGCGCTTAAGGCGAAAATCTCACCGGGGTCGCTACCGGTGCCAACCACCAAGCCATTCCAGGGTGCCACGGCCATCGTGGCGGTCCAATCCATTTCGCAGAATCTCCGCGCGGTGGGCACCATCACACCGATCGCACCGGTACTGTTGACACCGCGAATCGTAGGGCGAATTGTTTTCAGCCGCTTAATCGCCGGTGGCACCGTGCGAAAAGGTCAAGTGCTGGTGCGCCTGGATTCGGCGCAGCTCAAAGCCCAGGTGGCGCAGACCGCAGCTGCGGTGTTGTTGGCCAAAGCACAATTGCGCCAGGCGTTGATTGACCAGAAGCGGGACAAAACACTGTTAACCACTGGCGATGTCACCACGGCAACGATGGATGTGGCAGATACCGCGGTAGCTTCGGATCGCGCGAATCTGGCACATGCCTTGGCGGAAATGCAGGCGGCACAGGCCGTTCTGGGCTACACCACCATCCGCTCGACGATCAACGGAATCGTGATGCAAAAATATGTCAACGTGGGGGATACCGTTATGCCCGGTCAGATGCTGGCCAAACTTTATGATCCCCATAAACTTCAGTTGGCGGCCGTGGTGCGGGAATCTCTCGCTTCTTTGCTGCACCTGGGGCAAAAGATGTCCGTGCGACTGGAAGGTTTCCACGCCACCGTGCAAGCACACATCCGACAAATTGCGCCGCGTGTCAATGCGCAAAGCCGCAGTTTTATTGTGAAAGTTACCGGCAAATTTCCGTCCGGTGTATGGCCGGGAATGTATGGCAATCTAATTATTCCTACCGGATCGCATAAAGTTTTGGTGGCACCCCAAGCCGCCATTAAGCATATTGGTCAACTGGATCTCGTGACGTTACTTGTCCATGGGCGTCTGGTGCGTCAAACAGTTCAACCCGGGCGGCATATTGGTTCCATGCGGGAAATTCTTTCCGGCGTGGTAGCCGGACAGCGGGTGGTCGTGGCGTCCACGAAATCCCAAATCTCAAATCCCAAATCTCAAATGAGTCATTCCACCACCGTGGAGATCAACCCATGAGCACCCCACCGGACCCCCGCGCTGGTGAACTAAGTCTCATTGAGCGCGTGGTCAAAATTTTTCTGCATTCCAAGCTCTCGCTGGTGCTGATTTTATTAGCGGTGCTTTTGGGTGCCGCGTCACTGTTGATTACCCCCCGTGAAAAAGATCCACAGATTATTGTCCCGATGGTGGATATTTATGTGAGTTATCCCGGGCACAGCGCCAAAAGCGTGGAACAACTGGTGACCACGCCGTTGGAAAAACTACTGTATCAGATTCATGGCGTTGAATATGTCTATTCCACCAGCCGGCGCGATCAGTCCATGGTCACAGCCCGATTTTTTGTCGGGCAGGACGTGGAACGCAGCGTGGTGAAGGTGTTTCGCAAAATTAAGCAGCATCTCAATCGCGTGCCGACCGGCGTAACCGGTTGGGTCATTAAACCGGAAACCATTAACGATGTGCCGATTGTTACCCTTACGCTGACCAGCAAAACCGCCACCGCCGTAGCTCTAAGGCAAACCGCCGAAGAGTTGGCCGCTCGCCTTGCTGCGGCACCGGACGTGTCACGCGCGTATGTCATCGGTGGTCGACCACGCGTGGTCTATGCCTACCTAAGCCCGTCAAAAATGCACGCCTACAACATTACGCCCCTGGAAATAGATCATGAAATTCAGGCGGCGGATGTCACCATGACCGCGGGCAGTTATCAGCGGAACAACAATGAAATTCATGTGCTGGCCGGAACCGCGTTGGCCAATGCCCGACAATTAGGAAGATTGGTTGTGTCCGTATGGCATCAGCAGCCGGTGTATTTGAGCAATGTCGCAAAAATTGTCGATGGCCCCGCCGAAGTGCATTCGTATGTCTGGCATACGTGGGGACCGGCTGCCAACGTGCCTGAGGACCATGATTTTCCCGGCACCCTCCTGGCCGGGAAATCCGCACGCCGCATGCACAGCGCGTCGCCCGCGGTCACCGTGGCAATCGCCAAAAAGGCCGGGAGCAATGCGGTAACGGTAGCGGCAGATGTTATCCATCGGGCACGCGTGCTGGCCGGGGTGATGTTGCCATCCAACATCAACATGATCGTTACGCGAAACAGCGGTCTTTCGGCAAACGCCAAAGTCAACGGTCTGGTGGACGGATTGCTGGTAGCGATTGTCATTGTCATTGTGCTTTTGACCATTGGACTGGGATGGCGGGAATCCATTGTCGTGGCGGTGGCCATTCCGGTGGTGTTCGGACTTACGTTGGCTTGTAACCTGATGCTGGGGTTTACCATCAATCGGGTGACGCTTTTCGCACTGATTCTTTCCCTTGGGTTGCTGGTAGATGACCCTATCGTGGATGTGGAGAATATCAGCCGACATTTTGCCTTGGAAGGCAAGGCCACGCGACTTATTGCCTTAAAGGCCATCTCCGAAGTTCTTGGCCCGCTGATTGTCGCCACGCTGGCGGTCATTCTTTCCTTTATTCCAATGTTTTTTATCACAGGGATGATGGGGCCTTACATGCGGCCGATGGCATTTAATGTGCCGGTGGCCATGCTCATGTCGATGCTTGTGGCGTTTACGATCACGCCCTGGATGGCGTATCACATGTTGAAAAACAAGCATCGTGAAACGGAATTGCTGGCCCGCGAGGAATCAGCAGATCCGCACGTTGTGCCCGCCATCCAGCAAACCATTCGGTATCGGGTGTTTTCAAAATTGCTGGGGTCCATGCTGGAATATCGCTTAGCGCGGTGGGGATTTCTGCTGGCGGTTGCGGGCGTTACCGTCGCCGCGGTCGCCTTGCCGGCCATGCGAATGGTGCCCCTGAAAATGCTGCCGTTCAGTGATCAGAGCAATTTGTTAATTGTTATCCACGCGCCGCGCGGCACCACGGTGCAGGGTAGCGATGCCGCCACACGGGCACTGGTGCATCGGCTGGAACGGCTGCATGAAGTGGTGGATATTACCAGTTATGTCGGGGTCGCGGCCCCGATGGATTTTAATGGTCTGGTGCGGCACTATTTTATTCGCAATCAAGTCAACGATGCGCAGATTGCCATTGATCTGGCCGGCAAACAGCAACGCGCCATGCAAACCCACGAAATTGCCCTGCGTATCCGCAACAGCCTCACCGCCATTGCTCATAAATATGGCGTGCGCATTCAAATTGTGGAAGCTCCGCCCGGACCGCCGGTGCTGGACACCATCGTCGGGGAAATTCACGGATCCCCCACCACCAGTTACCATCAGATGCAGTTGGCGGCCCGCACGTTGCGCCATCGTCTTTTGCTGGAGCCGGATGTCGTCGATGTGGATGATTCGGTGCAGGCACCGCAAAGACAAATGGTGTTCGTCACTGATAAACGTAAAGCGGCGCTTAGCGGTGTGACTACCAGTGAAATCTCCCGCACGCTGGCACTGGCGTTAGGCGGTACTGTTGCCGGAACGATTCACGCCCCCCGCCAGCGACAGCCTTTAAATATTATTCTCCGCTTACCAATAGCCCGGCGTTCCAACCGGGCGGAATTATCCGGCATATTTGTGCGCGGCACCGGGGGTGTATTGGTGCCCTTGGCGGAATTAGGGCATTGGAAGCGTACTTTCAGGGGGCAGGCTATTTACCATAAAGACTTGCGCCGCATTGTCTATGTGTATGCGGATACTGCGGGCCGACCGCCGGTAAACGCCATCTTGGATGTTGAGGCGGATCGCGTGCCGGATGGTTGCACGCCGAAAATTGCGGCAATGACTTGCGTCGGCAATGGCTGGATTCATGAAGTCAAACCGCGGCCACTTTCTGATCGATCCTTTTTTCACGACGGATCAGGAATCGCCTGGCAGTTGCCGCCGGGAATCCATGTTAATTTCGCAGGGGAAGGTGAATGGCGCGTTACCATCCATGTTTTCCGTGACCTGGGCCTGGCGTTTGGTGCCGCGATGATCGGCATTTATGTGCTGCTGATTGCCCAAACGGGGTCCTTCCTTTTGCCGCTGATAATCATGCTGGCCATTCCCCTGACAATCCCCGGCGTCATGCCCGGGTTCTGGATATTGAATGTGCTAACCGCCCATCAAGTCGGTGGTTACCGCGCTTCAGTATTTTTTACCGCCACTGCCATGATCGGTATGATCGCCCTGGCCGGCATTGTGACGCGCAACGCCATTATTCTCATTGATTTCATTCATCGGTCGTTGGCCAACGGGCAATCGCTTTACGATGCGATTCTCGAAAGCGTGGTGGTGCGAATGCGGCCCATTCTGCTTACCGCCGCCGCGGCGATGCTGTCATCCATTCCCATTTTGAGCGATCCAATTTTTTCCGGTCTGGCCTGGGCACTGATCTTCGGGCTGTTAGCCTCGACGATATTTACACTCTTCGTAATTCCGGTGACCTACTACATTCTATTTATAAATAAACCCGGCCACGGAGCGCCAACGCAAGGTGAATCATAACCCCGTTACGCCCGCGTTTATCTTCGTGATCCGTTATATTTGACATTTGGTTATTTAGGTTTACCACGAAGCTATTTCCTGATCCAGATAATATTGTTTGTTACCGCCAGCGTGGCGGAGCCGGGAGTCAGAAGTTAGGAGTTGGGAGTTAGGAGAATGCAGCGCTGCGCTTCACTCAATGGCCAACGGCCAAGGAACCATGAGCAAATTAAAAGGAATTCCATTTTTCTGATTATTGATCATTGATCTTTGATCATTGACTTGGGCGCGGAAACCCCGCGGCCCGGAGCGCAGAAAGCGCCGACGGAATTGGCTTTCAGAGATTGTTTCATCCCCGGCAACCATGCTGTAATGTTCACCTTTCCACTGCTCGCCTGTTCTATTGGGCCGCCGCCCAATCCGCTCTACTTTCAACTCTCTACTGCTCGCCTGCTCTAATCGGGCCGCAGCCCGATTTGTACTGCCAGCAGGGCCTTCTGGAAATGGAGGCGGTTTTCGGCTTGTTGAAATACGATGCTGCGGTCAAAATCCATGGCTTCATCGGTTATTTCCACGCCCCGATACGCCGGCAGGCAGTGCATGACTACCGCATGGGCCGGGGCGGCGGAAATGAGTTTGGCGTTAATCTGGTAGGGGGTAAAAATCTTCATCCGCTGGGCTTTTTCAGTTTCCTGTCCCATACTGACCCAGGTGTCGGTGTAAATAATATCCGCGGCAGCAACCGCCGCCATGGGGTCGGTGGTAGCCTGAAAATCAAATCCCGGAATGCTGGATGCGGCTTGAACATCGGACGCGTGCAGTTCATAACCAACGGGCGCGGCGATACGGAATTTCAATCCGAACACCGCGCAGGCTTCCATGAGTGATCGGGCGACATTGTTGCCATCGCCCACGTACGCCAGCGTCAGGTCGGAAAGAGATCCGAAGTGTTCGCGAATGGTCAGCAGATCGGCCATGACCTGACAGGGATGGCTGCGGTCGCTAAGGGCGTTGGTGACGGGGCGATTGCTGAAACGGGCCAGTTGCACAATGGTGTCATGGGCAAATGTCCGGGCCATAATGGCGTCACAGAATCCCGAAAGAACGCGTGCGGCGTCAGGGACGCTTTCGCGCGTGCCTAAGCCGATTTCACCGGGGGTAATGTAAATGGCGGCCCCGCCCAGATGCGTCATGGCCACTTCAAAACTCACCCGTGTGCGCAACGAGGGCTTTTCAAAAATCATGGCCAGGGTTTTGCCCGCGGCGACGGGGTCATTGCGTCCCGTGGAGCGGTATTGTGCTTTAAGCCGTTGGGCCACGGCCAGCAGATGCTCCAGCGTGGCGCGTGGCATGCCGAGAATGTCAATGAAATCAAATTTGCCGCCCGACGGCGCGCTGTTGGTCTGGTTCATGATAACGCCTCAGTTCAGATTATATATCCGCTGATATTGGGATAAATACTCATGTCATTAAGATCGGATAATTTCCGTGCCCACGCCCTGATCGGAATAAATTTCCAGCAGCAGGGAATGGGGAAATCGGCCGTCGATAATATGTGTTTTCTGCACGCCGCCATCCAGGGCAATAAAACAGGCCTCCACTTTGGGCAGCATTCCTTCGCCGATATTTCCCGCCGCCACAAGTTTCTCAATTTCCTCGCGGGAAACGCTGCGTAGAAGGGAAGCGGGATCATCCTTGCGCCGGCGTATACCGTGCGTATCGGATACCAGCACCATTTTCTCCGCCCGGCATGCGGCGGCGACAAATCCGGCGGCGGTATCGGCGTTGACATTGAGCTTGCCGCCCGCGTTATCCAGGGCGATTGGGGCAATGACCGGGATATAGTCCGCCGCGGCCAGGGCCTGCAGCAATTCCGAGTTCACGCGCGTAATCTGCCCGACGCGGCCAATATCAATGCGTGGATTGTTTTGATCGGATAAGTACAGTTTCTCGGCAAATAATACCGCGCTACCCAGCGAATTTAACTGCATGGCCTTGCCGCCAAGTTCACCGATGGTCTGCACAATAAACGTATTGATGTCATTGACCAGCACATGCTCCGCAATGGCCAACGTGCGGTCATCGGTATAGCGGCGGCCCATAACAAACTGGGCCTCAATGCCCGCTTCGTTCATGGCCTGCGTGATCGCTTTGCCTCCGCCATGCACCACCACCGGCCTCATGCCCACGGCATGCATAAATACAATGTCAGTAAGGACCTTGCGGAATTCCTCGCGGGAATCCATAAATGAACCACCGAGCTTAACGACCACAATTTTCTCGTTGAAACGCTGGATATATCCCAACGCCTCAATAAGCGAGCCGGCTTTATCAAGAATTGTTTTATCCATGGCCACGTCCAAGGGAAACTCCCATTAAAATGTAGGGTTCATCTAACTCCGCGCGGCTGGAAAATAAGCCGCCCCCGGCTTGTTCCGTCAAGCGTGGAGGCCTCATTAAGTATCCAATATTCCCGCGCAGGGAACAAACAGGGCGATGAGAATACGATTGCTTGGCGTACAAAGCAAGGTTTTCCCGGCAGAAAAGGTCGAAATTTTTGGTGCCACCCCCCAAAATTGCCCGAATTTCAGCAATAAACTAAAAACACGCCGCTTTGTCACTTGAAACTGCCCTGCCTTTGCCACTAGCATCATGCGGTGATCAATGTGATGTTGTTTGGATTACACAATGCCTTTGGATTCTATCTTGCAGGAAACGCCCCATACCCCCGGCCCTCCGATTCTTGACCCGCGCCCTTACAGCCGAAAAGATGCCGGCGATGTACTGGCGGTAGGCTTGGCCACCACCGTTTTGATGTGGTCAGTGGGGTACATTTTCCGCATGCCCGGAGACCGTGTGCCCGCACCGCTGATACTGGCGGCACTGGTGGCCATACTCATCGGTGGCGGCTTTATGGGCGCTTGGCGCACGCGCCGCGGGCCGATTGGCGGATTATGGGTTGGATTGATCAGTGGATCATTGAATCTTCTGGTGCTGGGTTCATTGGGCAGAGACCTTACCACTGACCATCGCATTATTGCTTATGAATTTCTCTGGGCACCCGTGAGTGTGATTTCCGCCGGGCTTCTGGCGTGGATCGGGGGTTTTTTTGGTGCCCGGTTAAATCCGGAGCGGCGGCAATATCTGCATCCGGAAGGTTCGCTGACGCTTTCGACCGGAATTGCGACCTTGGTTTTGATTATGGCCGGCGGCATGGTGACGGGCCTGAATGCCGGGCTTTCCGTGCCGGATTGGCCGGATTCATTTCGCTTCGGCATGTTCTTTTTCCCGTTATCCCACATGACCGGCGGCGTATTTTTTGAACATACCCACCGCCTGTTCGGCACGCTGGTGGGGCTGGCCACACTCATTCAAACCATTTATTTATTCCGGCATGAAAGCCGACGCTGGGTTAAGTGGACATCTTTTATCGCTTTGATCATGGTTATTTTTCAAGGCCTTATGGGCGGCTTGCGCGTCACGGGGCATTTTACGCTGGCCAAATCCCGGCTCGGAATGGACCCCAGCACCCCGCTGGCCATTATTCACGGGGCATTTGGCCAGGTATTTTTTGCGGTGTTGGTGGTCCTGGCGGCGGTGTGCTCTCCCAGTTGGACCAGCAACCTGCAGCCTAAGCCGCGATTAAGCGCAAAAATTGGCCGCAGTATGGCGTGGGCACTGGTGGGTGTACTTCTGGTGCAGTTGACGCTGGGAGCCATTCTACGACACGTCGGGGGCGTCCTGCTTTTGCATATCAGCGTTGCCGTCATTGTTCTGCTGCTGGCTCTGTTTTCCGGTGCGCGCGCCTGGGGGTTAAACCCGGACCAACTGATTCTTAAACGCGTCGGCCTGGCTTTGCTTTGCGTCGTGTCGCTGCAGGTACTTTTGGGCGTCTGCGCGGTGATCGCCCTGGGCGGGGGCGGTCCTCTGGAGCATCCAGATATGGCCCAAGCGGTCGTGACCACCGCGCATCAGACCACCGGTGCGGTGCTGCTGGCTATTGCGGTGCTGCTGGCCGTCTGGACCGTGCGGCTGGAATCGCCGGTTAGCCTGAAGCATCTGGAATCTATATAATAACACCGGCAAAATGAATCAGGAGATTCATAAACATGAATCTATGCGACAATTTTTCTCGCAAACTTAACTTTCGTTGCATATTGGTGTTGACGGCAATAGCTTCGATGCTCATGCTTGGCGGGTGCCAAGAGGAGCTTTTCAGCGGACGTGACCAGAATATTCAGGGAAAATCACAGTATTTTCCCGATCCGCACCCGATTGAGCAATCCCATTCCGATACGGGCACAGGCGGAGGGGCAATGCCCTTTGGCGGTCAGAATGGATTCTAATGTTTCGCGATTGTGCTTTGTCGCCCCTGATTTTCAGGCTTTACCCACCGCTTTAATCTCCCGATAAGCTCGTACATTTGTCTTAAGGCTACCTCGCCGCATAAGATAGTCTAGGTGCCTGCCTTTCCGAGTAATGGCCGGGATTGCGATGGGTTTGAAATGCGCCGTATGCGATACGGTTGATCGAGCCGACTCTGAATAAGTAAGTCCGCGAGATTCGACAACAAAGCTGGCGGGGCATTTCAGGCCACCCGCGATGCGACGGCCCGTCGGATAATGTTTGTAGTGCTGCCGATTCAGGACGAAGTATGGCCAAGACCGTAAGTGAACAACAACTTAACCCTGATGAGGGGCAGGAATATCTTAATATTCTTGAACCCCTGCTGCAGGCGGGTGATTTAAATCGGACGGCGGAATGTATTAAACAGTTCTGGTGCGGGGGCAAACTGTGCGCATTTTTAACGCACGACGAGCCGGAAGTTCGCCGCGCGGCGGCCATGGGATTAACCCTGGTCGGAAATACGCGAGCCATTGATCCACTGGTTACCGCGCTTCATGATACGGATTTGCGGGTTTCTGAACTGGCCCAGGATGCGCTATGGGCGATCTGGTTTCGTGCGGGCAACGCCCGTGCCTGCGGCCACCTCAAGTGCGGAGCACACCATCTCAAGCACGGAAATCTGGATGCGGCGATGGAAAAATTTAACCTCGCCATTCAGGTCGATCCCGGATTTGCCGAGGCGTACAATCAGCGAGCCATTGCTGAATATCTGGCGGAGCGATATACCGATTCCATGGAGGATTGTCGCCGGACATTGGCCATTATTCCGCGGCATTTCGGGGCCATGGCCGGCATGGGCCATTGCCATGCCAACCTGGGAAATTTTCCCGATGCGCGGCAATGTTACTGCCAGGCTCTGGAAATCAACCCGCTTATGGATGGCATCGCGGCAGCTCTGGAAAAGATTCAGGCACTGCTGGAAAAACCGGCGGCTTAAGCGATTTTTATTATTCTATCAGCGCCCGGCCAAACAGTCGCACGGCATTGGCGGAAGTAATTTCACCGGTTTGTTCGATTGTCCACCCGCGTTCGGCGGCGACACGTTCGGCCACATACGCGGTAAATGCCGGCTCATTGGGTTTTATTTTTCGCACCGCCTGGGGGGTCAGGTAAGGCGCATCGGTTTCAATAAGTAAACGATCTTCCGGAACCAGTTTGCACGCCTCACGCACATCCGGGGCGTTTTTGTAGGTAATAACCCCGGTAAACCCGATGTACGCCCCCAATTCCAGCCATTGCGCACATTGCTCGGGTGTGCCGGTAAAACAATGCACCACAAAACGCATATTCGCGTGCCGGCGCATAATTTCCAAAGCATCCGCATGGGCGTCGCGCACATGGAGAATCATCGGCATACGTAATTGCTCGGCAAGATCAATCTGCCGCTGGAATACGGTTTTCTGCACCGGCGGCAGAGCCGAATTGCCATGATAATCAAGCCCGCATTCACCCACCGCCAGCACCTTTGCCGAACTGCCTATTGCGTATTGCAATTCATCGACAAAATTTTCCGCGGCCTCGCCGGCATAATGCGGGTGAATACCCAGCGCCCCAAAAACTTGTCCATGCGCACCAAGCGTTTCCAGTACCCGTGGGTGATCCGCTGGATGCGTGCCAATGCAGATCATCCGAAACACGCCCGCCACAATCGCGCGTTGCACCACCTCCGCCTGCCGCTCTTCCAGGCCCTCATACGTAAGATGGCAATGTGTATCAATCAACATAACGGGATTTTACCATACCGCCACGTCACAGGGGAGATCTGAAAGCCCACCGGCCCGGCCGGAGCGGACGAGGGCATCGGCGGCGCATTGGGATTTGGAACACTCGTGGTATACTCCTTTCAGCAGGTCCCGGTGCCCCGGGAGATCGGGACCCGTGGCCGTTGAATCCGTCCCGGAAAACCGAGGCGTGGCTTCGTTGGTGGGCCAGACGGGCGATCGAAAAACAGGCCCGACGGCAATTACCTCTTCGAGCTCGAAGCTCAACCGGGTATTACCCGTGGGCTGGTCAGATACGACGGCGGGCTCAAAGCCCATAAGCATACTCGACCGGCCCCGAACTGATCGGCCCTGATCCATGCCCGCTTTTTAATTACGAACAAATTATGCGATTGACCGAATCCAGTTCGTCCCGTACCCAGTGGCATAAGCATAACAAATTCCCTGCGCAAAACGGAACTCGCTTTCACAGAACCAATCAACCCGAAACATGTCATGCCCGGTACGACGCCTTCGGCAACGCCTTGGGCTTCAATGCGGCCACCGCATTAACAACATATCTGTACAGCTCAATGCCGTATGATGCGGCCAGCGGCAATCACTACGACCACGCCCGGTTCTACGATTCCAGCACCGGCGAATTCACACAATCGGATTATGGCTACGCAGGTTCGCTTGCCAATCCGATGACTGATCTGCCGTACGCCTTCACCGGCGGCGATCCGATAAACATGCTGGATTTGAGTGGGAATGGCTTTAGCCTGCCGGATGTAATAGTCGCTATGGGGATTATTTCGACGCTGGGTGGGCCTAGCATCGGCGGCTTCGGCGCTGCAACGGGAGGGAGTCTCCTTCCCGACGCGGCGATATTTGGGTTCAGAATTACCTTGGACCGACAGCAGTTTGCCCGCTTCGGTTCTAACGTCGCCCTCGCGCTCGCCGGGGTCGGCGATGTCTCACCATTCTCGATGGTGCTCTCGGAGCTCGCGGGGTTCTTGGGCACGTTGAACTCGGAAATAGCAGGCCTGGTCGGCGGCAGTGCCTCTGCCGGGGTCACTGCGGGCCTTGAACTCATCGCAGACCGCAAGGATGAGGTGCTGGGTGTCTACGGGTTCGTCGGTGCCGCTGTAGGAGTTTCTGCGGGGAGTGGGAACGTGAGCACGTCCATCTACGACGGCGTGGTCTGGGACGTGCCTAAATGGACGGACTACGCAGGTCCGTTTATTACGGTCGGCGGGACGGTCAGCCCCGGGATGCTCGGCGCAGGGGTCAACTATTTTTATGCGGTCGGCAACCCGAGCCAGCACGGCATTCTTACTTCGTTGAGCCAAGGTGCCGGGAGCGGCCTCGGCGGGTCGTATACGAAGTACAGAGCACTCGACGAGGTCGGCCAAGGGCCAGGGGCGGTTCTGCCGTGGTTGGAGCTCTCGTGGCCACCGCCTTATGACTTCCTGATGCCATTGAATCTTGGTTGAGGCGCCATGGCGCGTAGGAGGCTATCCATGAGGTTATTTTCAACCGTCCGTTCGCTCTTTTCGACTTTGGCAATCTTGGCGGGCCTGGCGGCGGCCCTGTCCTTCGTAGCCGATTTTGCGTTGACCTATTCGCACGGGGGCGGGGTCACTCCGTACACGCGCGAATCGAGTGGACACTATTTTCTAGTCGCGCACGGGGCATCGTATCAGGTTTCGGGTACCTTATTTTGGCCCGCTTGGTGGCTTGAGCGTATCGTTTTTGGAGGCTGCGCAGCTTTATTGGTGGAGCTCGTGATAGAGGTAATTTCAGTGCTTTGGTACGGCGCTCGAGGATTGCCCCCGCCGCAGAGTGCGGTGCCACTCCGGATGAACGGCAAACGCGGCGAACGCGCGGCCGCCGTGGAACATCCTAATATCCTGTGGTCCGAGCCTTATCTTTACGAGATCCGAAGGCTGCCGCGCCCGGCGGCATTATATTCATGGGTACCGGGCCGTGTCGTCATGGCGGTCTTTGCCTTCACGGCGGTGATCTTTGCATCCTGCGCGGCAGCGCAATACGCCGCTGGCCAGCCGCACCGCGCTGTGGCAGGCCTCTGGTCCTTCGCGGCCATCTGGCTGCTGGTCGTGGTGCTTGCTGGGGCGGTGGGAGCTGCCTGTTACCTGGCGCTGGTGCTCGCCCCGGCGGGCGTGTTCATCTGGAAAGGCAAACTCCTGCTAGAGAAACCACCGGCATCGCTGAGTCCGGACGATATTGATCGAGTCGTTGTTGAGTTCCCCGAGCACGGTTACGGGATTGTCCAGGTTCACACAAGGAAGGGAATACGCACAGTGGGAATACCCGCTGGGACAAACCTAGCGGAGCTGCAAAATTTTTTGGGGGAAAAGGTTTCGGTGACGAAGGATGGGCGGCAATGACCGTACTCGCCGATGACAGCTACAGGTATGGCGCTGATGGTTTGAAAACTGGAGCCGTGGAATACACGCTGAGTGTGGACGGCAGCCCTGGCACCATAACCTCGTCGCGGAATTATGACGCGCTGGATCGTTAATACAGGAAGTGTCCAGCGATGGTGCCAGAACAGCAGTGCCGAACCGCACCGGGAAAGCGAAACCGGGACGTGATTAGTTAATTGAGATAGCGGCAGATTTAGTGGTTTACTGGATTGTGGTTGGCGCGGCGATAAAATGGATGGCATTCTGATGCTTGGGTGGCCGCAGCGGTTGCGGGGTGCCGGGATGGATCGGGTTCCCACCCCCGTCCTCCGCTTTCCTCCACCGCCAACCGTGGTGAATTCCGTCGTGTCTGCGTGCCTTCTGAAACGGCCGATTACAATGATCAATGATCGATGAACACTGATCAATAACAGGGCAAATCGGGCTGCGGCCAGATTAGAGCAGGTGAGCAGCGCAGAGTTGAGGAGTCGAACGGATTGGGCTGCGGCCCAATAGAACAGGTGAAGTTAGAGAGTTGAACGGTCGAGCAAATAAGGCTGATAGCAAAAGGGCGGTTGTCGCCGAAAGGGGAAACTTCTTCTGCGACCGGTTGGCTGTTTACTGCTCCGAGATTTGTATGGTCCGGATTTATTCCGAAAGTCGAAACACTTTCAGTGTCGCGTGCACTCCGAGGGACAAGGAATCTCTGCCGTGCGCACACCGAAGGCGATTGTTTCTATTTGGTTCGCTCAATGCCCAATAGCCGACCATGACGCGCAACAAACTGATCCGTTGTGAAATGTAACGGGCACGTAACGAGTTTATAAAAGTGGCGGCGGCTTTAGCTGTTGCTGGATTGTGCTTGGCGCGGCGGCAATCGCGATGCTGAGTGCCGCCCCGGCGGTGAGAAAGTTGATGGTATCCGGCAGGCGGCGTTGCGCTTAATGGACAATGAGTAACAAAACGGCCCCGGCGCGGGGCATTCATGAGACGTAGTGGGGGGCGCCGCTTATAGGTTTTAGGTTGCGGATCGCTTTGGGGTACGGGGCCGGGCGGGCGCGCGGGCACGATGCCCGCGGCTTAATGGGTGGCGGTGCGCGGGATTATGCGTGGTTTTTTCCGCACCGATTTGTCCCGAGCACGACCAATCCCGGCGCGGCTTAATTGGATGCGGAAATCGGATTGACCACACCGTACACGTTGCAGAGAAAGGAGTTTATTCCAGGCGCGCCGGGATGGATGTTTACAATCTCCAATGATCACTGATCACGGATCACGGATCAATGGCCACAGATCAAAAAATCTGGAACCTCCGATATTTTGTTCATCGATCATTGGTCTTTGGTCTTTGAGCGAAGCGCCCACGGTCGCGATTCCGGCCATTGGTCGGACAGGCTCCCGGATTTCGTCAGGAAACGGCGCGGATCACGCGTTGATGCGGCCTTCCCAAGGGCTGCTGGCGGTGGCGTAGAGTTTGCGGGGAATGCGGCCGGCTTCGTAGGCCAGGCGGCCGGATTCGGTGGCCAGCATCATGGCGCGGGCCATTTTGGCGGGTTCGGCTGCTGCGGCCACGGCTGTATTTAATAATACTGCGTCAACGCCTAATTCCATCGCTGCCGCTACATCGCTGGCGGTGCCCACGCCGGCATCCACAATAACCGGATACGTTGGATCATTTTCCTTCAACTGCTCAAGAATAATGCGAATGGCGTTGGGATTCAGCACGCCCTGCCCCGAACCGATGGGTGAACCCGCGGGCATAACCGCGGCGGCACCGGCTTCTTTAATGCGTTTGCACAGCATGACATCGTCCGAGCAGTAAACCAGAACCTGAAAGCCGTCCTTAACCAGTGTCTTCAAGGCTTCCAGGGTGCCAACGGGTTCGGGGAGAAGTGTTTTGGTATCTCCCAGGCATTCCAGTTTTACCCAATCGGCACCGCGGTAGCCCGAGCCGGTTAACATTTCGCGGCCTAATTTCGCCACGCGCACCACTTCTTCGGCGTTAAAACAGCCGGCGGTGTTGGGCAGGAGAATGTATTTTTGCGGATCAATAAAATCCAGAATATTGCGGCCGGAATTTTTATCCAGCAGTCGCTCGCGCCGCACGGCGACCGTAACAACTTGTGCTCCGCTTTCGTGGTGGCATTTCTGCATGAGTTCCAGAGAACTGTATTTGCCCGTACCGACAATCAGTCGGGATTGCAATTCGTAAGGTCCGATTTTCAAGGTTGTGGATGTCATTGGTTTTCCTGTTTAGCCGCCACCGACAAAGGTGACAATTTCTACCGTATCACCTGATTTCAGGCCGGTAGTTACGTAGGCCTTTTTGGCCACAATATCGCGATTCAGCTCCACCGCCACCCGCACGCTCTGGAGCTTATAATGATCCAGCAGGGCCTGAATGGTGGCCCCGTCGGGCAAGTGAAGTTTTTCGCCGTTGACGCAAAGTTCCATGTTATTATTTTACCCGCTTTGCGCGTGAAGTGTAATATTTCCTGGGAATGCGAATGCGTGTGCCGGCGTCATTCGGTCATTTTCAGCCAACCGGCGGCGGAAACACCCCAAAGCAGATTCAAAAACAGGACAAACAGAGGAGTGGTTAAGCCGTGGTTTAATCCCATGAGACGCTGCCCCAGGAAAATCGGGAACACGACAAAAAGCTGACACGCCGCGGGCAGCAGGCCCAGCAGCAGGCCGCGTTTCAATACAGAGTTGGTCAGCACGGGCAGCACCAGAAACAATCCAAATATTCCGCCCCATACAATGTGTGAATAAATCCACGGCTTGTCAGCACTGACCGACAAGTTGCAGCCCAGCATGTGAAATACGCCCATGCGGGATAACATCCAGGCTGCCAGCATATTGACTACAGCCCCCACGACCCCGGCGGCAAAACTTAATGATAATTGTCCCGGAACACTGGAAGAACCCGAACCAGCCATGCTTTACTCCTGCAAATCCGCCCGGCATGATACCAGAACGCAGGAGAGGAGGTAGTTGATGGAATTCGCCCGGCAGGACGGCCGCCGGCAGCCTGAAAAAGATAAGACAAACGGCAGCCCAAGTGTTTTGCCGGGTTGACCTATCCCTCGCGTGGCTGCCCCCCTTTTATTTCGCATGGCGTTTATCCGGTGCCACCGAATTTGTTCAATGTCTGTCGCATGGCCGAAGCGGGCGTATTGCTGTAAACCCGGCCACCGATGCGATTGACGATGTGCGCGATCTCGCTGCCTTTCCTTCCATTGAGCCAAATCGTCGTCATATTGTGTAATTGAACCCCGTGGGCGGCAGGGGCCTCAATAGCGCTTTCGCATTTGATGACGGCATCACGAAAATAACAGTAGATTCCCAATCCCCAGGCTTCGTGGTGGGTAACTGTGTCCTTCACCTTATACGATGCGTAGCCATCGGTTTGGCCCACCATCCAGGATGCCTGGTTGGGCGGGTCGTAGGGCATTTCCGATTGATACATGTACACGCGACCGCGGTTGCCATTCCAAAGCGTCTGGTATTGCTCGTGGTGCTCATTGAATAATCCATAACAGGTCACATCATCGCCGTTGACTACCAGTCCGTGCTTTGTGGGATTGGTTTTCCAGCCGACGCCATTGCCATGATCCGCCCGCCAAATCCAGATGTTATCCGTCACAACGTGGCGACTGTTAATGATAATACCTGCATCGTTGCGACCCGCGGCCGGGCCGGCCGTTCGCACGGTTAAGTCATAAAGGAAGCTTGGATTGGCGGAGTGATCGGCCGCGCTGCCAACAGGACCCAGTTCCAGCAGGCACGGAGAGTTGACCGGACCGGCATCCACAATAAGTCCGGCGATGGTCACGCCATCCACGTCAGCTACCGAAACGGCGGGCCGGCCGGTCATGGCTTTGAGCGAGGGCACGCCCAAGCCCAGAAGTATGGTGTTCGGTTGCGTCACGCGTAGTGTGTTATTTAATTTGTAAGTGCCGGGTGTAAAAATAAGATGTTTGCCGGCGGCCAGTGCCTTGTTCAGGCTGGAAGCCGAGTCTTTGGCGGGGTGCGCGATATAAAACCGATTTATGGGAATTGATTCGCCCGCCGTAGAGCCCGAAGCCCACGATACACCGACCGTGTTGCGCCGCAGCGCTGGAACAAAGACCGCAAATTCGCCGGATTTGTCGACAATGATATAGGGCTTTTCACGAATCACCGGCGTTTGGTCAACCACCGTATACGCGGGATTGGGAAACGTGTTCCCCGGAGCGTTTTGACACCCCACAAAAACCATGTTCCACACGGCGTTGTTCCAGGCCGACCACTTGCTGTTGCGCGACAACCATTGCTGTTGTGACGCCGGGGCCACTTTGCCATCCACCACGGAATCAGCCAGAAACCCGCCGCTGGCCCAGCCCGCGCCGCAATTACATGACTTCCACACGTCATAGAGATCCAGGTTGCCTTTTACGTGCAGGCGACGCATCGGCGAGGCTTGGGACACCGCAATACGCGTAGTGCCTCCGGTGGCCGAGGGCAACACCGCATAGTTACTTACGGTCCGCCAGAAGTTGACTAAGGCCGCTCCGCCACTCCACTGGGCGTTGATGTTTACTCCGCCGTCAATAAGTACATCGTCGGGATTTTTCCCCAACCCCGCGACTTCCGTGTAAAAGCCGACGTTAAAATTCACCCGATAATTACCGGGCTTGAATAAAAATGCATAGCCTTGCGATGCAAATTGATTCGACTCCATTTTTCTAAAAATAGTTCTGGTGATTTGATTAATCCCCTCGGCCGGCATGTTCGCATCGAAAACATAAACATTTTCACCGAAGACCGTCTTGTTGGCCCGAGAAAGGGACGCGGCACGTTCCGCGGTCAGCAATGCCTGGGCGTCCGTTCGCGCAGGTGCCATAGATGCGACTGCGGCGGTGGACATAATTTTCATAAATTGTCGTCGGTTTGGCATTTATTATGTTGCTCCTGGAGACACACGTTGCATTTTCGACTGCGCGGACAGGCTCCCAGCCTTCAGTGCCTTGATTGTTAATTTAATGGTCGCAGGTCGTGGTCGCAAGTGCAACGGGTGATTGGCTGCCGCAGGTCCGTTGGCCGGTGCGCTGCCGCGTAAAGTATCGCGCATCGGTTTTGTTGGGCGGGGCAATATTTCGGGGCAGGCGGCGAAATCGACGGCATAAATGGCGGCACTAAGAGAATGCTTGGCCTTGGAAACGCGCATCGCAGAGGCCCGGCCGAATTTATTGCCACGCCCGTTATGTTGTCCCTGCAGGAAAATGGCTTGCTTATTGAGAGGAGAAGGAACATACTTGAACGTGTCAATAACATGATCGCGATGATGGGCGGCGGGTGGTTGTTGGTGGGTCCGCAGCCGAGGCGCGAACGGGCGTTGGGTCTAAATGAAAAGGAAGTGTGCTGCATGAACTGGAAGTTGGCGGTAGGAATCGTACTGATTGTATTGGGCGGGGCAGCTTTAGCGTTTAACGGTGTGACTTGGTATAGCCGCAAGCCGATCATCCGCATTGCCACGGTACACATGGATGTAACGGTCAAGCATAAACTGTTTGCCGAACCGATGGTGGCGGGTCTGGCCCTCGTTGCGGGCATAGTTCTGGTGGTGCTAAGCCGCAAGTCACCGCGTTGAGAATACGAGAGTCACAGGAGCCAGCGGCACGTCGCCGGCATTTTGAAAGCCAATGTATGTGAGGCTGTTAAGGCCCAAGCGGTATGTATGGTGCGGTTGCAATTTTACCGGCAACACGCAGACTTTATGGCCGTTGGTCCAATAAGGCCGCCTTCCCTGGGGAATTACTGGAAATTCAGGACCTCCGCCAGTCCAGGAAAATCCGGACGACATGGGCACGTTGAACGTGACACGGATGGCAGTCAACCTCGGGTCCACATTCCGTGCGCCATTGGCGGGGACCAGATTGACGATCCGGGGCTTTATGGCCAGCGCCCGCAATGCCACACCGGCGCCGCGAGTGGTAAAGTAAATGGCCGCCGGTCTTGCTGCTACGCCGCCGGCGCTGCGAAAGCTCATGAAGCTTGGGGAATTGATGCCCACACGGTAGTAACGGGCAGCTTGCAATCTCACTGGCAAAACGCAGGTGCGAGCGTTCTGCCAGTGTGGGCGCAGACCCGGAGGACTCGGCGGAAAGTACGGCGGGCCGCCGGTCCATGAAAATCCCTTCGCCATATTCCGATCAAAGGTAACGGTGATCTGTGTGATTTTGGGATCCACATCGGTTGCTCCGATATGCGGAAACGTGGCGATGATTTTCGGCCAAGGGCTGGAGGTGGGCGTAACGATTGCAGGTCGGGCCGCAACCCGCTGCGGCGGTGTACCGGCTAATCCCGCGAGCATCAGTGCGGCCAGCGCCAGGCCGCTGAACAATGCCACCGCAATCACCGGGTATCGGTGGGTTTTTCTGAATTTGGCAATCATGTGAATCCTCGCTTTCATTTGGTTTTCGCTTTCCCATATTCCGGCCATGCCCGGCGACGCAGCCGGGCAGCGGAAATGTTCGAGTACTTTAATAATGGTGCGCCCGTACGCCTGATTATCGCTGCCATCGCCGCGTGACAAGGCCAGAGCATCGCAGGCGGCTTCCCGGTCGGTTTGCATGCGGTGAAAGGCGTGCCACGCCAAGGGATTAAACCAGTGCAGCGCCAGGGCCAGCGTCGTCAGCCAGTTCACCGGGATGTCCAGGCGTTTGACATGTCCTATCTCGTGCAGGAAAACAAAGCGCAACTCCGCGCTGGAAAAACTTTCCGTGAAGCCGGCAGGCAGCAGCAATCGTGGTCGCACGAAGCCATACAGCACCGGGCCGCCCACGGCGGAGCTTTGAATCACGGCCAGCGGAGTATGAATCCGCATTTCCTGCTTGCAATCCTCCAGTAAATTCAGCACCGCAGCGTCGGTCAGCGAACGCTGGTGCCGTATTTTGCGGCGTGTCCGCCACCCGGTGCCTAGCTGTCCCGCCAGTAGAGCCGCAGTACCAGCAAGCCAAATTCCAGCCAACGAATTCTGCCATTGATCCAGCCAGAACAGCGCGGCCTGGCCGGTTTTGGCAGCCAGCGCGGCAATATGACCGCCGACGGTGGACACGGAATGTTCGCCGTCGCCCCGTACTTCGGACAGTGTCGCAGTCGCGGGGGACGCGGGGGCAAGGACAGTCCTCGCCGGGAGTCGAAGCAAACGCAGAAGATTAAGCGACGCTGGCAGCGGCAAGGGCAGTACCAAGCGGAGCACCACCAGCAGCCAGAACGCGTGACGCCATTTTGGCGGCACCCGGTTGTGAAATAGCCGCAGGACCAGCAGCACCAGCAGCACCAGCACCGTCGCCTCCAGGCTGGCCCGGAGCACGGAGAAAAAAATGAGATGGAGGGTGTTCAATGTAATGCTCATGGCGGTCCCTGTTCCTCCAATAAGCGTTTTAACTCTCGAATTTCCTGGGTGGAAATCCTGCCGTTTTCAACAAAATGCGCCAGCATCGGCTGCATCGCGCCATCGAATACCCGCTCAAGAAATCGTTCGCTGGCCAGAGTAGTGCAATCGGCTTGACTGACCAGCGAACGGTACCGGTAAGCCCGCCCCTCCTTGCGGAAGTCAAGGACCTTCTTGGCGACCAGACGGCCCAAGAACGTCTTAATGGTTTTGGGATGCCAAGCGGGATCGGTGCGGACCAAAACCGAAATGACATCATTCGCCGAACAAGGTTCCGCAGCCCATACGACCTTCATGACCTCCCACTCGGCTTCGGAAATTTTGGGAATATTTTTCATAAGCTGGCCCTTTGCTTACATTTGTAATCGCCAATAGATTACACCTGTAATCCTGAGATGTCAACTCATGCCTGCCGTGAAAATCAAAATTTACCGAAAGTATCCCTGTAAAAACAGCAGCCCGCCGGAAACTAGCAGGCCGACATAGACGCAGCGGTAGAAGCCTTCCCCTTTGATTTTGCCATGAAGGTATCGTCCGATCAGCATGGCCAACGCCAAACCGGGAATGGCTACCAGAAAATAGCGCGTCACCGCGGGCTGCCACAAGCCTAACGCAGCGTCGCTGACCAGCACTACGAGGCTCGCGGGCAGGAAATATCCCTGAAGCGTAGCGCGAAAGTGTTGTGGCGACCAGCGCCGCAATATTCCGTAAATAACCAGCGGCGGCCCGTTAATCCCATAAGCGCCGCCGAGCACCCCGGATATAAAGCCTGCACAGACCAGCCAGCCTGTGTGCTCCCGCTTTAGATGGATCAGGGAGTTCGCCAGCAGGAAGACACTGGCGAAGCCGGCGATCAAAAGGCCGAGGATCATTTTTGCCAGGTGATTCTCAAATTTCAAAAGCAGCCATAAGCCCAGGGGAATGCCCGCCAAAGAGGTCATTACCAGCCAGCCGGCGCTGCGAAAGTGAATGTATCGCCAATCCTGCACCACAACTGTCGCCGCGACAATCACGGACACCAGCACCGCCAACGGCACCGCCACCGCGACGGGGATGCGCAAGGCCAATAAAGGGACAGCCACCAGTGCCTCACCGAATCCCACCGTGGAGCGGATCAGCGCGGCCAGAAAAATCACAGCGATAACATACATATCCGTGGCGCTGATCACAGTTGATTACCCCGCTGATTGGAGAGACTTATGACGGGATGTGGTCGGCGTATTTGCGGCGGAAGTCTTCCAGTGAGCTGATGCCCGCAGGCAGTTCCGCCTGGTCGATAAGCAAAACGGGTATGCCATCGCGAATGGGATAGCGCAATCCGCCCACCTCGCCAACCAGAAAGTCGCCTTCCAGACGAAGGCGACTTCGGGTCAACGGGCAAACCAGAATTTCCAGTAATTCCGCATCTAACATTTCGGCTCCTACGGCTTAGGTTACAACGCAGAGCTTCCGGCCACAATCAGGTACCCATATCATGGCTGGAGAGGTACTTTTTCTGCAAGCTGGTGAGCTTATCAATGGAAATGCCCATGGATTCGAGCTTTAACGCCGCTACCCATTCATCTACGCTCTTGGGCACTTCATGAACTTTGTTGGAAAGCTTGGAACGGTTTTTAATGGACCATTCCGTGGCCAGGGCCTGTACGGCAAAGCTCATATCCATGACCGAGGCGGGGTGGCCATGGGCGGCGGCGAGATTAATCAGCCGGCCTTCACCAAGCACTAAAATGCGCTTGCCGTTTTTCAGCGTGTATTCATCGACAAATTCCCGCACGCCGCGCCGGACTTTCTTGGCTTCTTTTTCAAGCGCTTCCAAATCCAGTTCCACATTAAAGTGGCCGGAATTGCAGACCACAGCGTTATCCTTCATCTGCCGGAAGTGTTCCATGCGGATCACGGCGATATTACCCGTGACGGTAATAAACAGATCACCGACCTTCGCGGACTCGCTCATGGGCATAACCCAGAAGCCGTCCATGGTGGCTTCAATAGCGCGGATGGGGTCAATTTCCGTGACAATGGTGCTGGCTCCCAGGCCGCGCACGCGTGATGCCACGCCCTTGCCGCACCAACCGTAACCGCAGACGACCACTTTTTTGCCCGCGACCAAGTGATCGGTAGCGCGGATGACACCGTCAATGGTGGATTGGCCGGTGCCGTAGCGGTTATCAAAAAAGTGTTTGCACTGGGCATCATTAACGGCCACGACGGGAAATTTCAGGATGCCGTCTTTTTCCATCGCCCGCAGCCGAATGACACCGGTTGTGGTTTCTTCCATGGAAGCCACTACGCCATCAGCCAGTTCTTTGCGCGAGGAATGCAGAAGGCTGACCAGATCAGCACCGTCATCCATGGTAATATTGGGCTTGATATCCAGGGCGATGTTCATGTGGCGATAGTAGGTTTCGCGATCTTCACCTTTAATGGCGTAAACGGAAATACCGTAATCTTTTACCAGAGACGCCGCATTATCATCCTGTGTGGACAACGGGTTGCTGGCGCACAGGGCGAGTTTTGCGCCGCCGGCCTGCAGTGTGCGGGCCAGATTGGCGGTTTCCGTGGTTACGTGCAGGCACGCGGCCATGCGATATCCGGCCAGGGGCTTTTCCTTGGCAAATCGCTCGCGCACCATGGCCAGCACGGGCATGTCCTTATCCGCCCATTCAATGCGCTTTTTGCCTTCAGCCGCCAGCGACAAATCTTTGACATCGTGTTTTACCGTCATGAAACAACTCCTAAAAATACGGGCGATTATGAAAGCCCTGAAACATTCAGCGGGCGACTTGCCCGCATAACAAACAAATCCGGTACGGCGGTACGATCCTGCCGCGACCGGCTCTTATGCGCTGCCAACGTATGGCGGCGAATATTAATAAAACCGGCCTGCGACAGCATGTCGGTCATTTTTCCCGGGGCAAAGCCCATCCATCGATGGCCCATTTTTTCGCGAAACATTTCCACATCGTGCGGCATTAAATCCACAATCAGAAGAAATCCGCCGGGCTTAAGCACCCGGAAAATATCGCCAAGCGCACCAGGGACATTCTCCACATGATGCAGCACCAGGCTTACCAGAGCCATATCCAGCGCCTGCACCTCCGACGGCAAGTCTTCCAGGCGTCCCAGCAATAGCGTTACATTCTCCATCTCCAGGGTTTTGATGCGATTTTTCGCGGCACGCAACATCGCGGTGGAAGGCTCGACCGCGATGACGTGCTTTACATGCGGTGCCAGCAGTGCGGCCATGGTACCGGTTCCCGCTCCCAGATCACCGACAATCCAATTCGGGTCCAGTGCCGCAAGCATGGCTTCCAGGTGAAAACTCTCTCCAAACCATTGGGTGCGAATGGTGTCCCATTCGGGGGCGCTGGCGTTGAAAAAATCGCGATGTTGCTGCTGTCGGCGTTGCAGCACCCGCAGTAAACGCTCCTCATCTGCCAGGACTTGCTCATCATGGGCCAGATAATCGCGAGCCAGGGTCCGCAATTGACGTATGGCCGAGGGGCCGGCCAATGGGGCCAGGCGATATAACATGGATGTGCCGTCACGTCGGCCGTCCACAGCTCCGGCTTCAACCAAATTTTTAATGTGGCGACTGACGGTGGATTGCGGGAGCTTAAGTGCTTCAGCCAATTCGCCCACGCGCAGGCCAGGGCCTGCCGAATGCTCTAGCAGGCGAATAATGCGGCAACGCATGGGATCGGCCAGGGTGCGCAGCGTATCAACCCACCGCCGAACGCTGGGCGCTTCGGCGGATGTCGCGGGGATACTGACTGGCAATGATCCGTTCATCCGGATAGAATGATAATTGCTGTCGCGGCAAATGGCAAGCGTGGCAGCGTGTCGCGTGATGGAGCACCGTGGTGATAACCCGGCGGTTGGCTTGCGGCATGAGATCAACCACCGGATTACCATCCGGTGCTATGCGGACGCGTCCGGTTAAAGAAAAAAGGTACCTGACACCTTTTTTCATGGCCGTGGCATAGAGCACCGTGGTGATAACCCGGTGGTTGGCTTGCGGCATTGGATCAACCACCGGATTACCATTCGGTGCTCTTGAGAATTGCACCACTCCGGCGCGCCCGAAGAGGTAAGCGCCCGAGGCGATCAGGCTCAATGCGTGTCAGTCGGATCAAAGTTTCACTGCGGTTTGGCCGATAATGATGGCGAAGGGCCGGGTTGGGACATAACATTGGCGTGTGCGGGGGCCTAAGAAGGCGCTTATAATTGCATACGGCCGACATGCCCGGCGCTAAGATATATAAATAAAGGATTGCACCACTGTGAACATATACCCCATGAAATTTTCCCCGGTTTTTCAGGAACGCATCTGGGGCGGCCAAAAAATTCGCCAGCATCTGGGCCGACCTGTGCCCCACGAATTTTATAAATCGCGTATCGGCGAGGCATGGGAATTGGCCGATCTTCCGGCAGGTTCTGTGAAAACCGATTCGGCGGGCGCGGTGCCGGACGGGAGTTTATCCAGCCGGATTATCAACGGGCCACTGGCTAAACGCTCTTTGCATGAGGTGATCGGACAATATGGGCCGGAAATCATGGGCCGGGCCGCAGCGGGACATTCGCATTTCCCGCTGCTGATAAAATTTTTGGACGCGGCTTCGGATTTATCGGTGCAGGTGCATCCCGATAAAGCCTATGCCGCAACGCATCCCGGGGCGCAACTTAAAAGTGAGGCGTGGTATGTGCTGGAAGCAGCGCCGGGTGCGAAGATATATAAGGGGGTGAAGCGCGGCGTAACCCGTGACATGTTCGCGGCGGCGCTGCAGGCCGGAACGGTGGATCGGCTGTTGCTGGCGGTACCGGTGCAGGCGGGAGATTGTCACTTTTTGGAATCCGGAACTGTTCATGCCCTGGGTGCCGGGGTACTGGTTGCGGAAGTACAGACTCCCAGCGACACGACTTTTCGCGTCTTTGATTGGAATCGGCTTGGCCCGGATGGCAAGGCCCGTACCCTGCATATTCAGGAAGCTTTGGAAGTCATAGATTTTTCGCCGCCGGCACCGGCGATACCCCAACGTCGGAATTATCTCGTTGAGGACACCGTTGTAACCGAGCTGGTTTCCTGTGATTACTTTTCCATACATCGGCTGACTGTGCCGGAGGGAAGTCAGACCTTCCCCGCGGATTGGATGGATGAAAAACCTGAAGTGTGGATGTGCCTTTCCGGACAGGGCGTGCTGGAAATACTGGATGCCGCGCCGCTGGCCTTTGCGCCGGGGGAAACCCTGTTAATTCCCGCCAGCGCCCGGCAGATTCGCCTGCGTGTGGTCAGCGTGTGTACACTGTTGCGAATCCGACTGCCTTAATCGCGGACCGCCTGTGCGTTTTCGCCTCCTACAATGTATTGGAAATAATACGATGAAAGTACGCTTACAAAAGTTCATGGCTGATTGCGGGGTGGCCGCCCGGCGCAAGTGTGAACAACTGATCTTGGAAGGCCAAGTGCGTGTCAACGGGCATGTGCCGGTGAAATTGCCGGTGTTGATTGATCCGGAAAAGGACACCATCACCGTGGGCGATGATCTGGTTGAAGCGCTGCAGCCGGAAAAGCTGCTTTACATCCTGCTTTATAAGCCGAAAGGCGTGCTGGTGACCCGGAATGATCCAGCGGATCGCAAAACCGTCCATGAATTACTGCCGGGCATAACGGCGCGACTATTTCCCGTCGGTCGGCTGGATATGGATTCCCGCGGGTTGGTGCTGATGACCAATGACGGTGAATTGGCCAATGCCATATCGCATCCACGTTACGGCGTGGAAAAAACCTACGTTGTCACGGTGGATGCCCGCTTAACAAGCGAAGCGGTGGAAAGAGTGCGTAAGGGTATCTGGCTGGGAGCGCCGGATGGCGGGCGGGCCGTGCGGGCGGAAGGCTTTGCCTTGCGCGTGCTGTCGCGGCAACGCGGCAAGACGATTTTGGAAGTAACCATTGCGGAAGGAAAAAACCGGGAATTCCGCCGCGTGCTGGCCCGTTTCGGATACCGTGTTGCGGATATATTCCGCGTGGCGATTGCGGAAAAAATTACAGCCGCCGGATTAAATCCGGGCGAATCTAGAGCGCTATCACCGAAGGAATTGCAATGGCTGCGCACGGTCAGTTCGCCGGAATATCATGATCAGAAGCGACAGGCGACGCAAAAATGGTTCGAACGCAAGGAAATGGAAAAGGAACGAAAACGGCTGCAACATTCGCCCGCCACCACGGACTTCCATGCCGCCAAGCCTTCCACAAAGCCGCGACCGCGGGTCGCGCCCCGGCAATACACCGGCAGAGGCGGAAACGCGCGTCCGGCGTACCCGCGTAATATTAGATAACACATTTAATGTACCGATTTAACGCCCCGGCACGCGACGGACGCAGTTGAGTAATAAAATATGAGTAAGAAAATAGAAAACCAGAATACTTCAGGGTTGAAGCAGGGTGCGGCCGGACCGATGGAAAGCCATCCATTTCTGGATGTGTTAAAACACCGGGTCATGGTATTTGACGGCGGATTAGGCACGCAGATATTTGCCGCGAATCTGACGTTGGCCGATTTTAACAATCTGGAAAACTGCCCGGAAGTGCTGGTGCTTTCCCGGCCCGATGTAATTCAATCCATCCATGAATCGTATTATGCCGCCGGGTCTGATACGGTGGAAACCGATACGTTTGGTGCCAGTAAAATTGTTCTGGCGGAATTTGGCTTACAAGACCAGTGCCGGGAAATAAACAGGAAGGCTGCGACGCTGGCGCGCAACGCCGCGAATAAATTTTCCACACCGGATCGTCCGCGCTTTGTCGCCGGTTCGATTGGCCCGGGCACCAAAGCCATCACGCTGGGCAACACCACGTTTGACATCATGCATGATTCCTACCTGGAGCAGGTTCGCGGCTTGCTCGATGGCGGGGTTGATGCGATTCTCATTGAAACATGTTTTGACCTGCTGCAGGCCAAAGTTGCGGTGATTGCCGCGACCGATGCCATGGAGGAAATGGGCGTTCGCGTTCCGATCATGGTGCAGGTAACCATGGAAACCGTCGGCACGATGTTGCTGGGTACGGAAATGAACGCGGTGATTACCACACTGGAAGCGCTTCCGGTGGATGTCATCGGCATGAACTGCGCCACCGGTCCGGAGCTGATGCGCCCGCACGTGGAAACCTTGAGTCAGAATTGTACGCGCTATTTATCCGTGCAGCCCAATGCCGGCCTGCCTGTGCTGCATGAGGGCCGCACCCATTTCCCGCTTGGAGCGGCGGAACTTGCCAAGGCCCATGTGGAATTTGTTCAGCAGTTTGGTGTCAATATTGTCGGCGGATGCTGCGGCACCACACCGGAGCATATCCGCGCTGTGGCGGCGGCGGTGGCACAATTAAAACCGGCAGTCCGCAGCGCACACGGGCGGAAAATGGATGCCGCGCATGCGACTATTTCATCGTTGTATAGCGCGGTGGACGCCCGGCAGGATAATTCCATTCTCATTATCGGCGAACGCACCAATACCAACGGTTCCAAAAAATTCCGGGATTGCCTCCTGGCCGCGGATTGGGACACGTTGACCGCCATCGGGCGCGAACAGGTGAAGGAAGGATCGCACGTTGTTGATGTCTGCGTGGATTATGTGGGCCGCAACGGCGTCCCGGACATGACCGATATTGTCCGGCGCTTTGCCAAGGAAGTCACCGCGCCCTTGATGATCGACTCGACACAGTTGGATGTCATCGAAGCCGGATTACAAGCCGCCCCGGGCAAGTGCATTGTCAATTCCATTAATCTGGAAGATGGCGAAGAAAAACTCGCCCGCATGGCCGCGTTACTGAAGCGCTACGGGGCCGCCGTGGTCGCAGGCACCATTGATGAAGACAAAATTGAGGCCATGGCCAAAACCGCCGATCGTAAAATTGAAATTGCCAAAAGGCTGTACGATCTGCTGGTTAATAAATACGGCATTCCGGAAACGAATATTTATTTCGATCCGCTCATATTTCCCATTGTTACCGGGCAGGAGGAAGTGCGGCGACTGGCGCTGGAAACCATTGACGGCATCCGTCGAATCAGTGAGGAACTGCCCAACTGCCATACCACGCTGGGGCTTTCCAACGTTTCCTTCGGGTTAAAGCCGTATGCGCGGCTGGTGTTAAACAGTGCGTTCTTCAATGAATGCGTCAAGGCGGGCTTGACCAGCGCGATTGTCCACGCCAGTAAAATTTTGCCGCAGAATAAAATTGACCCGGAACATTACCAATGGGCACTGGATCTGATTTATGATCGGCAGCGGGAAGATTATAAGCCGCTGCAACTGCTGACGAATCTGGGTGCCCCGGCCAAAGTGGCGGAGGCCACAGAACAACTGCCGCTGGAGGAAAAACTGCGCCGGCACATTATTGACGGTGATAAGCAAAAACTGTCGGAACATCTTGATCAGGCCATGACCAAGTATGCGCCATTGGACATTATCAATGATCATCTGCTGGCCGGCATGAAAGTGGTGGGCGACTTGTTCGGCAGCGGGCAGATGCAGTTACCGTTTGTGCTTCAAAGTGCGGAAGTCATGAAAGCGGCGGTAGCCTATCTGCAACCCTTTATGCCCAAGAGCGAAGGCCAAAGCCGCGGAAGAATGGTTCTGGCCACCGTTAAGGGGGACGTGCACGACATTGGTAAAAATCTGGTGGATATTATTTTATCCAACAATGGCTATACGGTGGTCAACCTGGGCATCAAACAGCCCATCGCCAATATCGTACAGGCCGCAAAAGAACATAACGCCCAGATCATCGGTCTTTCCGGCCTGCTGGTAAAGTCCACGCTGGTCATGCGCGATGATTTGCAGGAACTTAATCGCCTGGGAATTGACATACCGGTAATTCTTGGCGGTGCGGCACTCACCCGCGGTTATGTGGAAAAAGATTTGCGCGATATTTACAAAGGCCCCTTGTTCTATGGCAAAGATGCCTTTGAGGGCTTGCGCGTCATGGACCACGTGGCAACCGGAAAAATCAGCGAGATTCTCGTTGCAACCGGTGAATCCAGGCAACAGGCGGATTTGCGAGCCAAAGCAGGGGCCTCCCCGGTGACGCCGGAAACCGACATCCCCAAGATTACCTGCGATGATTATGCCAACTCCGGTATACGCACCGACGTTGCGGTGCCGGCGTTACCTTTTTACGGGTCGCGCGTGGTGACGGATATTCCGGTGGATGCGGTATTTCCCTATATTGACGAGGTGGCACTTTTCCGCGGCCAATGGCAGTTCAAAAGCGGCACCATGCCGCGCGATGAATTTCGTCAGTGGACGGAAAGCCATGTTCGCCCGATTTATAACCGCATCAAGCAGAAATGCCGCGACCTGAATCTGCTGCGCCCGCAGGTGGTTTACGGCTACTTCTGGGTTCAGGCGGAAAAAAATGATTTAATTGTTTATGCCGAGGATAAAAAAACGCAGCGTCTGCGTTTTCATTTTCCCCGGCAACCGGGGCGCAAACGTTGGTGCCTTTCGGACTTTTTCCGTTCCGTGGATTCCGGCGAAATGGACGTTCTGGCGTTGCAGTGCGTGACGGCGGGATCGGCCGTGGCCCCGTATGAAAAACAACTGTTTGAGCAGGGTGATTTCACCGAGTATCTCTACATTCACGGGATGGGCGTACAGATTGCGGAAGCGTTGGCGGAAATGTGGCATAAACGCGTTCGCCAGGAATTGGGCATTGCGGATAAAGATGGTCCCACCATGCGCGATATTTTCGCCTGCCATTTTCAAGGCTGCCGCTACAGCTTCGGCTACCCGGCCTGCCCGGATTTACAGGATGAAGAAAAGCTTTTCGCCCTGTTGGATCCCGCGCGCATCGGCTGCACATTATCCGAAAATTGGATGATTCAGCCGGAGCAATCCACCTCCGCGATGATCGTTCACCACCCCGAAGCCCGTTATTTTAACGTGCTGTAGCTGCGCCGCGTGGCCATAGCGCTGCACCAGATGCCGCATCGCACGGCAAATTGCGGGTAGAAAAAGAGGCTGACCTGGCCGTGATAAAATACCCATGGGTAATAATTGGCCGGAAGTATGCAGGAGGCACTACCCATTATCGACGACTGTTCGTATGGGGCGGATATTCCAATTGTCCAAGGGTATTTCTCAACAGCACGTGAAAATCGGCGTGATTCCATCTGCATGGTCAAGGCCGACCATTTACTCTTGCGTAACGAAAAGGAGTATAAACGATGACGGTCATTTCTCTTTGTCTTGATACGCTGGCAGGCACAGCTCCATCGCCCCCGTCTCCGGACGCGCAAACTGTGAAGTTTATTATCGATCAAGTGGAGCACTTCTACGGTGAGATGTTCCTTGGGATGACTGCCATTTACGCCCTAATCACTGCTATTTTCGGCTATCTTCTGCCTAAACAGCGTCTTAAATCCCTCCATAAAAAAGTCCAGGGGGCGCGCGCGGCGGCCCAACATGCCGTTACGACCATCGACCAAAAGCTTGCCTCCGCCAAGGAGGAGGTTGCCGTCGCTGTGGAACAGCTTCGGCACCTGACAGCTGCTGTCATGCGTTTTAACACGGGCCTGTTAGTGTACGCATCCGGCGCTCGAAAGGTGGAGATCGCCAGCATGAAAAGTGGCAGTCTGTCACAAAATCCCGATCTAATCCCTGCAAGCAAGGAAATGCTCATCGCCGCTCATGAATTCTTCGCCGCGGGTGATCGCCGAGCCTTCGGTGTCGCAGTAGGGCTTTCCATCATCTGGCTTAAAGAGCACTACAAATTCGCCCCGATTCCGTCAGATCGCCAGTTCCACGCCCTCATTGCTCAGACACAAAAGGAATACAGTGAAGCCATAAACCAGAGGGGCTGGGGAGAAACACCGGAATTACAACCATCCGAACAATTGGATTGGTTTCTCGGCTTGGGGTGCCGCAATGAAGCCGAACCACCAAAATAACACCGCCCCGGCGGACTTGCATTAACGGGGCGGGGTTGTGGGGTGGAGAGTTTTATATTGCGACTGGCAACTGGCTATGAAGGGGAAAGTTCGTACAAGACCCTTGCACCGATGGGCAATTCGCCGGAGGTATGAAAAAGGCATTATGCGGCGCTGGTGCCCGAAAGAGGACTCTGTTTTATATGATTTTGCCCTGGATATACAAGCCCCTCGGTATTGCTGCGAAACCTCCAACTGCGCAATGTTTGCCCTGCAAGCTTATTCGGGAGGTGAAAAGTACTGCTATTTTCGAGACTTTATGGAAATCACGGATATCAACGCCCCGGTTCCCATGGCGTTACACCGTGGCGACGCCACCAAGCCGTCACCTTTTCGACCACATCCGGCGCGTCCTTGTAAGAAACCCCAGTCCAGAATTTCGGGCCAAGCCGCATGCGCTTTCCGCCTATGATTCGAGCGTGTACTCGCTCGAAACCAAATTCGCTGGGTTTCTGGGTCGCCTTTGCCAAGATCAGGAGGGGCATGCCGTGATAGGCATCTATCCGATCTTTCAGCGTGAAGCCGGGATTCCAGAGACGGGAGGGGACCCAGATTGGTCGTTTGATTAAATAAAGCAGGTAGGGAACTACACCACGGGGTTGATAGGCCATCAAATAGTTCAAAACCGGAGAGATCGGATCGTTGGCCTGATCGATAGGCAGGCGCCGGCCCCGGGCTATAGCGTTGGCCACGCCTTTTAAATATGCTGCCAACAATGGCCCCATATAGGGTGAATGCCAGTGCAGCAATTCACTGTCGGCAAAGTCGCGATCGTTGTAGAAACCGCTTGAGCGATACGGTGTGATCATGAGCGACAAGATGATGTCTCTGTTACCAATGACCACCCTGCGCCGGGTCCATTTCGGGCCGCCCGCCCCGGTAAGAAACGTGAATTCGTCACCGACTATCACCCTGGTGGGCGTCCGATCCCATAGCGCGTCCATGGTGGTCCATCGTATCGTTGCGTGATCATCGGTAAGCTGTTGCGACAAGACCCAATCGACCCACGCACCCGGGAATTTTTTAATCGCTTGCACGCCGGCAAGGCGCTCGGGCATGTCGCCGGAGTACACGGCACCCACCGCACCGATAATCCGTGGCGATAGCCCGCGTGCGAAATAATCCAAAGCTTTCGCTCGCGGTAGTAACGACACTGCCGCAGCCCAACTGGATATGGCTGCATTGAGGTTCATCTGGCGTTGAAAATTGCCCCTTGACATATCACGACACGCGCCGACCAGCGATTGCAGGCGTGCCACCACCAAGCCGACATACGAATTTGCCGGCGCAGCGATCGGCAACGTAACGCTCACCGCGGTCGACGGTAACGTCGGGAGTTGTCGTGGGCCGAGCGTGCCCGAGAAGTGCCGAAACTTCCGAGACTGACTGTCGGCCTGGCTCAAGTCGGCAATAGGTTTGAACCCGGGATGCCAAGCCTTCAGTCCCTGTCTCCGCCAATAGTTACGAATTAGGATCAAGGCCCTCTTCTGCGCCGCTTCGCTGGAGGCGTGTACCCAAGCGGAATGCGGTCCGCCGCGGAAGCCATATCCCGCGGGGTTTTTGCCAGCCGTGATTATAAGCAACCGTATCGGCAAGGAAAGGCTGTCCTGATAGTGCGAAATGCCATGGGAAGTCCAAGAGTCGCTAAGGCCACCGACCTTACGGGTCTGAGCAAGAAACAGCAGGTATGGAACTGCCGCGCGCGGCCGGAAGGATGCGCATAACCGGATGTACCGGCGGGCCTCCAAGGGGTCGGGATCCCCCAGCCGGTTAAGCGGCCCGGCGGCGAGGCCAAATTTCGCCACCATGATGGCACTTCGTCGGATGGGAGCCGCCAGCAGTTGGACGATCAATCTGCGATCTCCACGGCGGAGAAGCATGGAGAATATTCTAGGGAGATCGCGGTTGTAACTCGCAATCGAATCAGCCGTAGGAACGGTAAGTAGCAAGGGCTGTCGCAACATAGTGCGCACGGGGGTAGGAAAATTAGGCCCCTGCAAAATGGGATACAGGTGGCGAAGCTCCACGGAGTAGTCGCTCTGCAAGACAGATTTTCCCAGGGCATCCTGCAGAAGCGCCTCCGTCGTAAGAGGCCCCCAACGCTGACGCTGGATCGCCGCGGCTGCCGACAATTGGACATACTGGTCCCAATCGCGAAGTAGATGGGCGACGATCCAGTCCTTTCCCTTCCCTTGCGTCCTCGAGATCGCCGGTAATGAACGGGCGCGGACAAAGGGGTCCGCCGAGAAGGCGGGGGCGATGATGGGCAGAACGGTATTTTGCATCCCCCAATTCAGTTCTTGCAGGCGGAGGTGAGCATCGGTGATACCGGCAGCGGCCGCAGCCCACCTCGCGGCCTCGGCATTAAATTTAAGTATGGTGCGGAGCTGTACCGGACTGCGGATGTTGCGCATCCATGACGCGAGTTGCAGAGCGAGCTCCGACTGCGCATATCTCGAAGGCGCAGTATCTACGGCGGAACCTCGGATAACGGTGGGCGTCACCGTCATCAAGAGCACGGCGGCACCACAACACCACCGCTTATTCCTAGACAACCCCATGTTTCGTGCTCCAGTTTGCGGAGGCCGGCGCGGCGAAGTTGGATCGTGGCCGTTCGTGGCCTTCAGGTCACTCAAGCACACAACGGGCCTGAACGCAAACAACTATAAACACTCCCATCGAGCCATGCAAGAACAAACCAAGAACAGTAATTTCTGCATCCACGGGATGGGCGTACAGATTGCGGAAGCGTTGGCGGAAATGTGGCATAAACGCGTGCGCCAGGAATTGGGCATTGCGGATAAAGATGGTCCCACCATGCGCGATATTTTCGCCTGTCATTTTCAAGGCTGCCGCTACAGCTTCGGCTACCCGGCCTGCCCGGATTTACAGGATGAAGAAAAGCTTTTCGCCCTGTTGGATCCCGCGCGCATCGGCTGCACATTATCCGAAAATTGGATGATTCAGCCGGAGCAATCCACCTCCGCGATGATCGTTCACCACCCCGAAGCCCGGTATTTTAACGTGCTGTAGCTGCGCGGCACGGTCATGGCGTTGCATCAGATACCGCATTGCGCGTCAGATTGCGGGACACGCCATGGAACCTGATCTATCGCAATACGCAAGGCCCATTAACCAGCAGCACATGTGAGCGTGATATAGGAAAAGGCCGAACACAGCGCCAGATCAACGCAGAACCAGATTATGAACCTTGGTATTTCGCCGGAAACTTCGAGTTGGGGCAACTTGTAGGTACAAAATAGAGCGGCCCACCTCAGCCCGGATTCAAATGCAACCAACAATCGCTGTCCGCCCGTCAATGTCTTGGCCGAAACGTCCCTTGCACCGAGCCACCCGGTCACCAGGAAGAATTGCTTCCCCAGGCGCGGTATCGTAAGAAGGAGCAGGAGGGTACCGGTTATTAAAAAGTTAAGGAAAAGCATCAACATGACAGTACTTGGCTTTAAATGAACGAAAACCGCAGGTTTTTGCGAGTAACGAAACAGGATCCATGATAATCCCGTCAGCATCAATCCGAGGAGCGCCGACCTGCACAGGCGTTGTGGAATTGTCAGCACCCTTGAATCCGCCATTGCGGGACCCCCATGTTCATTTCAAATCTGTTTCGTGATGATACGGACAGCGATGGAATACGGCAACGCTTGCCTAACGAAAAGGAGTATAAACCATGACGGGCTTTTCTTTTTGCTCTGGCGCGCTGGCAGGAAGTGGAAATCATGCGGACAAAATGCCTGTAGATGACGGTAACTACGGACGGATGGTACAACTATGCGAACGACCATGCGCAGCAAGACCCATACGAGCACCGGTGCGCCGTCACAGTGCAGGCGGCTTGATCAGCCGGAGGTCGAGCCTGATTTCCTGTTTCGGGCCGATCGTGCAGCTTGCGAAATCGCGATGAGCGGGATTAAGCAGGTAATTCCATTCGCTGGGGACAATTACGCTGGGCAATCGCAGAACGGCTGATCTCGCGCCAGCCACCCAGGTATCGCCGATCTTTTGCACGGTGGCGGGCGAAGGGGATCTGCGCCATGCCGCAGGAAGCGCAGCAGGGTCGAGGGTTGTCATGAGCGTCTGATCAAATGTTACGGGGAAAATCACATAATGCCGCATAAGGTCCTGAGCCTGCAGGTGCACGAGCATCTCCAGGATCGCCAGCGATATACTTCCGGTGGTGTACACCACGGCTGTGCCAGGACTGTTCCATCGCCCTCCGTAGGTCTTTGCGCCACCTCCGGTGAACGCGGTGGCTGCATGCCTGGCCTTGGTGATGCGCCACGCATGGATCATCATGTGAAGACTCCGTGTTCAAGTCGGCCCATGAGGTTCTCAACTTCGCGGGCACCGACCTCCGTGGACGCAAACTCCAGTGGAATTTCGCCGCCGAGTCCTGGCTGCGGGCTTAGCAGCCATTTGCGAGCCTCCGCAGTGTCACCCTCAAACAGGTCAATTGCCATATCAAAAATGATGGACATGCGCAACACCCGGTCCGACTCATCGGCTCGCAGCCTGCCCTGGCTTTGCCGGCGGGTCAGCGTGCGCTGCGGGATGGCCAGGCAACGGGAAACCTGCGTCCAGGGTAGGTCGGTGGTCTTCTGGAACTCGGCCAGAGTCTTAAACGGAAAGCCGGCGCGGACCTGGCGAACCGTCTTTTTCACATCGTCGACGGCGATTCCCAGTTTGCGGGCCAAACGTATCCGATTTTTGGTTCCGACCGTTCCCTTGGGCACTCGTTCTTTAACGGCGGACATGAGCAACTCCTGTGTTAGCCATATGGCTATATTATATGCGCCACATGGCCCCTATACAACACTCCATGGCAATTCGCCGGAAATATGCCCAGCACCCACCCATTTGGCATGCACATTCGTAAGTACGGAAAGGCATGAAGTTTTTTTGGCAAGGCTCTATTCGGCGGGTATGAATGGAGAAATAAGAACGTAACCCGCTTCGCCGATGACCAGCCCCACGAGAAAACCCATCACGCCAAAGGCTATGCGGATATTCCAGTACAGGTGCAGTTTATACGTGGCGATCTCGCCTCCGTGTGTGGTAAGGAGAACCGCTCCGCTACATCTCGAAAAAACTCATCTTGCCGAGCCTCGGCAAGTAAGCTTTGACCGCTTCTTGCAGGGAAACCGTTGTCACCCATCGCCATCCGCCCATACCGAAGTAGCCCATTCGCTCAACAGTAAAGGTCCTGTCGCTGGAGCGTGAAAGCGTGAACTGCAAGACCGGGTCGTACGACTCTTCTCGCTGCGCCCGCGCTAAGGCCTCCTGCCGCTTCTGTGCGAGGTATTCGTCCACTTGATCGTCTCCCACGACTGTTCGGAGGCGGTGTAATGCGATCATTGCCAGAGTATCGGCTTGTGAACATTCGTTTTGCCGACGCGTGGTCTCTTCGGAGGTTCCATGCGGTTCGTAGATAACAATTGTGCGGTTTTTAATCTGCACGCGATAATGGGTTAACGCTAGTGCTTCAAGCTCCTTGCGAACCAGCATCTCTTCCGCCTCTGTAATAATCCGCTTGCGGCGCACGCGCACGGAGACTTGGGCGTTTACGTTTTCAACAATCTCCATTCCCGGCGGAATCGCATCCAAGGCTCCCTCGCTGCTTCGGGTCATCACATAGCCGACCTTACCGGTAGCGGTTGGCCGCAGATGCAGGTAGTAGGTTATATTTTTGCGATTAACGTAGGAGATCACCGCACACACTCCAGCTCAGAGGGATCCGTATTTTTCAAGCAAAGGGATCCCATGCCTGAGCTATTATATTTTCGTCCCGCATGAAGGCCCCTGTCAATGTGTCACTAATTTAATTCAGCCCCCCGATTGCATTCCTTTTTTTCCGCGTGCTGCCAAGGCCGACGGCAAAAGGCCGGCGGCAGGCCGCGATCAGGTTTACCAGAGAAATATGTTGGTTAATTCGCCACCCGGTATCGCGTCCAGATGATGCCGCCGGGAAGCAGCTTAATTGACTTGAGCTGAAGCGCTTTTGCCTGGCGCGATGTATGCCCATTGTCTGCGTCAAATACGCTGGGTGTCCCGATCGAACCGTCCGCAACTGGTACAACAACATGACTGATTTCATCGATGAGAGACGCTTTCAAAAACGCCCCCCACATAATCCCACCGCCATCTACGCGGATCGTTTTTATCCGGAAAAGCTTAGCCAGCTTAGTGATGGCCCTTTTCAGGTCGATGGAGGTTTTGCCGGCAAAGATATAGGACACCTGCTTTTCTTGGAGGTGTTTCAAGTACGCTGTCGAAACCGCCTCCGTCAAAACTTCAATGACATGTTCCGAAGTGACCATGTTGGAGTCCCAGAAGCATTTTCCACGCGGGTCAATCACCACGGCGTATGTTTTTGCCGAATGGCGGCCCACGAAATCCTTTTTGGGGATCGACGCATGCGCCCGGCCGAGCCGGTGAACCTTGGCGCTGGAAAATTCCTGCATAGTCTTGCAGCCCACCACCCATGCGTCCGACTTAAAAGTTTCGGCAGTGCGTTCAAATAGGCCGGCAAGATTCCGCACCGGCCAGATGCGGGTTTGGATCCGTCCGTCAATGGAGCTAAGAATATGAGCGACGATGTAGGGCTTGGTCATTTCGACATCCCCTTGTATTGGTGATGGTGTAGATCATGGTCATTCACAATTCCTCTGTGGGGCCAAGCGACTCGTAAGTGCCGGTGCTCAGTGGCACCATAGATTTCCCAAAATCCGGGGCGCTCGGACGCGTCAACGGCCAACCATTTTCTGCAGGCTTTCCGGATAGCGTGCGCCTTGAACCGGGATTTTTGATGCCGCCGTTTCCAAATCACCTATTTCGGATGGTGAAAGCTGCACCGACACGGCTCCGATATTTTCTTTCAGGCGATGCGGCTTGGTGGTGCCGGGGATGGGAACGATCCAGGGCTTTTGGAAAAGCAGCCATGCCAAGGCAATTTGGGCGGGGGTTGCATTTTTCTGCGCTGCAAATTTTCCAATGACGTCGACCAGCATCTGATTGGCCTTTCGGTTTTCTTCGCTGAAGCGTGGTACCTTCAGGCGAAAATCGTCACCGCTGAACTTGGTGTCCGCGTTAATGGCACCTGTGAGGAAGCCTTTGCCCAAGGGACTAAATGGGACCAGGCCGATCCCCAATTCTTCCAGCGTAGGCAGCACTTGCGCTTCGGGTTCCCGCCACCACAGGGAATATTCGCTTTGCAGCGCGGTCACCGGTTGAACGCTGTGTGCCCGGCGAATGGTTTGCACGCCGGCTTCGGACAGGCCGAAATACTTCACCTTACCGGCCTGGATCAATTCTTTTACGGCACCCGCCACGTCTTCAATGGGCACATTGGGATCCACACGATGTTGGTAGAGCAGATCAATCGTATCAGTCTTGAGCCGCTTGAGCGAGCCTTCCACCGCCTGCTTGATGTGCTCCGGGCGACTGTTCAAGCCCGCGGCTCCCGGACGATGGTCCGTCCCGCTTAAATCGAATCCAAACTTCGTGGCAATGACCACTTGCTTGCGGATGGGTGCCAGCGCTTCACCCACGAGTTCTTCATTGGTGAATGGGCCGTAAACTTCAGCGGTATCAAAAAAGGTAATCCCCTGATTCACTGCGGATTGAATCAAGGCGATCATTTCCTGTTTGTCGGCAGCCGGCCCGAGACCAAAGCTCATGCCCATACAGCCGAGGCCCAAAGCTGATACCTCCAATCCACTACAGCCCAATTTGCGTGTTTGCATAAAAACTCCTTAAATCTGAAACATTTCACGCTGGTGTAAAAAACTCCCTACGGCGGAGTGACCGCCGCCAACTATGCTTTCAATGAAGCCATATCAATACTGAAGCGGTATTTCACATCCGATTTTAGCAGGCGATCATAGGCCTCGTTGATTTTCTGAATCGGTATAATCTCCACATCTGATGTAATTTGGTGTTGGCCGCAGAAATCCAGCATTTCCTGGGTTTCGGCAATACCGCCAATGGCGGAGCCGGAGAGACTTCTCCGGGCCATAATCAAGCCAAAAGCGCTCACCGCCAGGGGCTTTTGCGGAGCGCCCACCAGGGTCAGATTGCCGTCCCGCTTGAGCAGATTAATATAGGCTGCAATATCATGATCGGCGGACACCGCGTCGAGAATAAAATCAAAGCTTGATGCGTGGGCCGCCATTTCATTGGAATGGCGGGATATGACTACTTCATCGGCCCCCAGCCGCAGGGCGTCATCTTTCTTTCCCGGTGATGTCGTAAATACCACCACATGGGCACCCAGTGCATGTGCAAACTTTACCCCCATGTGCCCCAAGCCGCCCAAGCCCACCACGCCTACTTTTTTACCCTTCGTTACGTTCCAGTGTCGCATGGGCGAATAGGTGGTAATGCCGGCACACAGCAGCGGCGCGGCCCCGGCTAAATCAAGATTTTTGGGAACGTGCAGCACAAATCGTTGGTTTACTACCACGCTTTCCGAATAGCCGCCGTAGGTTACCGCGCCTGTGTGTTTATCGGGAAAATTGTAGGTAAGCGTCACGTTTGGGCAGAACTGCTCCAAACCCTCGCGGCAGTGCGGGCATGTGCCATCGGAATCGACCATGCAGCCCACGGCCGCCAGGTCGCCGGCCTTAAATTTTTTTACCGCCGCGCCTACTTTAGTAACACGTCCGACAATTTCATGCCCCGGTACACAGGGGTAAACGGTGGGCATTACCTCGCTCCATTCATTACGGACCTGATGCAGATCGGAGTGGCACACGCCGCAGAAAAGAATTTCAATTTGCACATCCTGATCGGTCGGCTCCCGCCGCTGGATAGTGGTTCCGCCCAGCGCCGCAGTGGCACTGGCCGCTGAATATGCTTTTGCCTGATACATGTTTAAATACTCCTGTTTTCATTACAGTCTGATACATTATACACTTAGCGGCAGGACTCATATTGCTGATCGCTGACTTTCTCCAGCCAGTCCACCGCACTGCCATTGAGTTTCTCCTGAATCGCGATATGCGTCATGGCGGTGGTGGCGGTTGCGCCATGCCAATGTTTTTCGCCTGGGGCAAACCAGACCACATCTCCGGGACGGATTTCCTGCCGATCTCCTGCCCACTTTTGTGCCCAGCCGCAGCCGCCAGTGACAATTAACGTCTGGCCCAGCGGGTGCGTGTGCCAGGCTGTGCGGGCACCGGGTTCAAAGGTGACGCCGGCACCGACAACGCGAGCAGGTTCGGGCGGGGCCATAATCGGATCAATCCGGACCGTGCCGGTAAACCAGTCTGCCGGACCCTTTCCGGAAGGTTCTGAGCCGATGCGTTTGATTTCCATAGGAGGTCTCCGTAAAAGCGATTCTGCGTAATTTTAGGCATCGCGCGAACGACACGTTCGTGCAAAATTTCATCGGGCCTTGCGCAAGGCGATCAGTATACCCAGAGAAGTCATGCGGCGAATGCGATGGTTGATGCGGCCCCGCTGGCTGCCCACGGCGGCGCACAACAGCTCTATGAAACTGTACAAGCCGAATTTCAGGGCATTTTCTGCCGTTAATTTAAGTGCCTTGGCGGCGGAAAGGTGATCGGCCATCTGAATCCGGGCTAATCCGTTGGCGTAAGCGGCCCGGCTCAAATAGGCCAGCGTCACACGTTCCGGCGTTACCCAATGCCGGATTGCCGCACGCGGAGCATAAAACATGCGATGGCCGGACTTCAAAGCCTGCGTAATAAAATAAGTATCGCCACCGGCCAACACAGTGCGGCCCTGTCGATCCAGATCGGTGCGGAATGACTTTACATCTTTCAACACGCATCGCCGGATGGCCAGATTGGCGGAAATGGCCTCTCCACCGGTGAATAATTCCCGCACCTCCTGCCCGTAATCCACCGAACTAAGCAGATGTTCGGACCGATGGGTCAGCCACGGCGGCTTTTCCACAGCCTGCCACCAGAGCGTCACTTTGCCCGCAATCACATCGGCAGGCTGGGTTTCAAACACTTCCATCAATCCCAAAAGCCACTGTCGGTCCACCCCTACGTCATCATCCAGAAATGCAAGGATGTCCCCCCGGGCTTCAGCCAAGGCACGATTGCGCGCGTGGCTGGCCCCTGCCTGCGGTTCTACCACGCAGCGCAAGGGGAACGGCATATTTTTTTCCGCAGCCTGGCAAACCGCTTCGGTTTGATCGGTGCAGGCGTTGGCGATAATCAGCAGTTCGACGGTTTTGCCAGACGGAATTTCCAACTGCGAAATGCTCTCCAGTGTTTGGCCCAGCAATTCAGCACGGTTGTGCGTGGGAATAATGATGCTGATATGTATTTCTGATGCGGTGTTCACGGCCAAGATTCTACCGGAGGCTGTGGGAATTGTCTTTTCGGGGACAGCACCCGGGTTTACAATCCGGCAGCGTAGGGCATAATGCTTCCGCGTAATAATTGGAGCCTTCATGGAAAAATCTAAAGCATCAGACAGCCACGCCAAACTGCGAATTCTTACCGGTGACACGCCCACGGGGCGACTGCATCTGGGCCATTTTGTCGGCTCATTGGAAAATCGGGTGCAGCTTCAGGACCAATTCGATTGCTACTTCATTATTGCCAACGCCCACGCGTTTACCACACGGGCGGAGCAGCCGGCGGATATCCGGCAAAGTGTTCTGGACATTGCCGCCGATTATCTGGCTGCGGGCATTGACCCCAAAAAAAGCACCATCTTTGTGCAATCGGAAATTCCGGCCATTGCGGAACTGACTTTTTTCTTCAGTATGCTGGTTCCATTTTCCCGATTGATGCGCAACCCCACCATAAAGGATGAAATCCGCGATAAAAATCTTGGTGACAGCTACAGCTTCGGCTTTCTGCTGTATCCCATTGGACAAATTGCCGACATTCTGGCTTTTCGGCCAGCTTTAGTGCCGGTGGGGGAAGACCAATTGGCCCATTTGGAATTAACGCGCGAAGTGGCCCGGCGGTTTGACCAGATCTATTGCGGCGTTGATCCGCAAACGCCGGATGAACATTATGTTCAAAGCGGCGGATTATTTCCCGTCATTGAGCCGCGGCTTGGCCGCGTGCGCCGGCTGGTGGGAATCGGCGGCCCCGGTCCGCACGGGCAGTTGCTTAAAATGAGCAAATCCCTGAACAACGCCATTTATTTAAGTGACGACCCGGACACCATCCGCAAAAAAGTCATGTCCATGTATACCGATCCTAACCGGAAAAAGGCTACCGATCCCGGCAGCGTGGAAAATAATCCGCTGTGGATATTCCATGAAACATTTAACCCGGACACAGCGTGGGTTAAGGAAACCCAGGAAAAATACCGCTCCGGCGGCATTGGGGATGTGGAATGCAAGAAAAAACTGGTTGAAGTTCTGGTCGCCCTGATTGAACCGATGCGCCAGCGACGTATTACTTTTGAAAATGATCCAGCACAACTTCTAGCCGTGCTGCAGGACGGCACCGCCCGCGCCAACGCCGTTGCGGAGGAAACACTGCGCTTGGCCAAGATCGCCTTGAAGCAGGACTTTCTGCCCCGGAATTTGCGGTTTTGATCGCTGGCGAATTTCAGGCGCGGCGTGGGAAAAATCCCAGGTCGCGCAGCAATTCGAAGCGATATCGCCGGCAGAGCCAGCGGCCATTGTGGGGGTACAGCAACCCGGCCATTACTCGGACAGGCTCCTGGCGGGATGTGGATAATTACGATTCGTCCTTTTTCCAGCGAAGCAGGATGTCGGGACCGACGCTTTGGGGTTTTGCGAATTTTACCCCGGCGGCTTGGTTGATGGAATCCAAGCTTATACCCTCCACGGCGTGCCGGGCGTTTTGATCGCCGGCAATTTTTGGCGCAATAAACACCAAGCCTTCATCCAGTAGGTTTTTTTGCAGCATGGAACCCAGGACTTTCGGGCCGCCCTCGACAAGGATATTGGTGAAGTTGTGCTTTCCAAGTTCCGTCAGCGCTGCAGCCGGGTCAATGGTGCCGCTTTTATCCGCGCGAATGCCGATGCACTTTACACCGTGCTGCTGTAATTTTTGCACTCGGCGCAGGCCTGCCCCGGTCAGGGATTTATGATGAAATACCATGGTGGCGGTTGTGGCGGCGGTACGCACCAACTGGGAATCCAACGGCAAGCGGCACTGGCTGTCCAGGATAATACGCGTTGCCGTGCGGTAAACAGGTCCCTTGGCAGGTCGGGCGGTAAGCAGGGGATCATCGGCGATCACAGTGCCGATGCCTACCATAATGCCGTCAACTCGGCCGCGGAGTTGATGCACCAATTCGCGCGATTTCGGCGAACTGATCCATTGTGACTTACCGTTACGGTCCGCAACGCAGCCGTCCAGTGTCTGGGCCCATTTAGCGATAACATAGGGCTGATGCGTGGTGATCCATTTTATAAAGGGTCGGTTTAATTCCCGTGCTTGGGCCTCTAATACGCCAAGGTCCACATGAATTCCCGCCCGACGCAACTCCGCAATTCCTTTGCCGCACACTAAGGCATTGGGGTCCTGCATAGCCACAACAACACGCTTAATTCCCGCCGCGATGATCGCCTGTGTGCAGGGGCCGGTCTTGCCGGTGTGGCAGCAGGGTTCCAACGTAACGTAAAGCGTGGCATTGCGCGGCGCAGCGGTCGCGTTGGCCAGAGCGTTTATTTCCGCATGTGGGCCGCCAAAAATCTTATGCCAGGCTCGCCCAATGACAGTGGCATTCCGTACCAGCACGGCCCCGACCATGGGATTAGGCTCTACCAACCCGCGCCCCCGTTGGGCTAATCGCAGGGCAAGGGCAATATAACGGGAATCGAGGGCAGATAATTCGCGAACGGGCATAATTTCTCCAAGGCAAACCCGGCGGATGCCTCACCAGCAGTCATCCGGAATTTTATTTACTTTGTATTATCATACCGGATATAATTCATTACAGGCCTGCGGTTAATATTATTCAGGAGTCTGATCATGACACATCTTTCAGGCAGCAGACAAATCGGCAAATGGCTGGTTGCAACTTGTGTTGCGGCGATCATGGCAACGGCATGGGGCGTTGCGACGCCGCAGGCTTCAGCCGCGCGGCAGGGGGTGTCAACGGCAACCCTGATGGATATGGTATTACCCAACACCGTCATGCACGCTGTGCCCATGCGCGATGCTATACAGTACTTGCGCAACATGACCGGTGCGAACATTTTTGTGAACTGGAACGCACTGCAGGGCGCGGGCATTGCTAATATTACGCCCATTACCCTGCATCTGCGGAATGTCTCCATGCGAAAAATTTTATCCGTCATGCTGCAGGAAGCGTCCCCCAGTGCGGGTCTGGTGGATTATGTCAGCCAGAACGTCCTGACCATCACCACGCGTCAGGAGGCCAACACGCACTTGGTTACCAGGGTTTATCCGGTGGGCGATCTGGTCATGACGGTCCCGAATTTTACCGCGCCAACCTTTAATTTACAGAATCAGAGCAATACCAGTGGTGTGCAAGTCAGCAGCGGTTCCAGCGGCGGCGGCGGCGGGGGTGGAAGTTCTGATTTATTCAGCGGCAATGGTGGCAGCGGAGCCGGTGGCACCAATTCACCCACGCAAAGCACCACCCAGCGGGCGCAGGCGCTGGTGGCGCTTATTGAAGGTACCGTTCAGCCCAATATTTGGACGTCCAACGGCGGCCCGGCGACGATTATTTATTTTAATCGCGAACTTGTGGTCAGCGCACCGGTTTATATTCAGCAGATGATCAGCGGAAATAACTAAAGCGCCTAACTACCTTTCCGATTTGCGTTGCAATCTCGCCCCGCACCGCCGGCACAGCGAGCGGCTTTGTCAGGAACGGATTATCTATCCCATGCTTTTTTTGGCGGTCGGGTTGTGAACACATTTACACCAGTTTGGCGGGCTATTTATGCGGCGGTGATATGCGGTACGCTGGCGGGAACTTCGCGGAGCCTGAGTGCGGGCGTATCCACCGCATCAGACGGTGCCAAGGCAAAAATGGTTGCTAACGGGACCAAGACCCGTCCAGCATCCCCGCCGACAACGAGAACACGGCCGGATGCGGCGTTGCCGAAAGATCGGAATTACCGGCCGGCGCAAATCGGGCGAGTTATTTTTGTGCTCAACGATCCATCCCTGCTGGAACACACCTTGCCTGCCCTGACTTTTCATCACAAAACGCTTTCGGATATGCTTAGCACATTCAGCGATGTAACAAATACCAACGTTGCGGCAGGCTGGGCCGCGATGGCCCAGGCAGGCATTAAGGCCAATCGCCGCGTCACGCTGGTTTTGCCCAGGCAGGGATATAAATTAGATCTGGTAGCCGTACTTAAAAAATTCGCACCACACACCCGCATGGTGATTTCCGCGGATCAGAATGTTATTTTTGTTAATACTCAGGCTGCGGATAATCAGCATTTAATCATGCGAACCTATTGGCTGGAGGATTTAATCGCCAATCTTCCGCGTTATGTAAATCCGAAATCATTTGAAAAGAAAAAAGTCCAAGCGGGAAAAACGCATTCATCCGCGGCGGGTTCTGATGCTGCTCGGAAACATTCTGTAGAACAAAATCAGAAGCGCAATGCCCAAAGCAATATTGTGCAACTGATCACCAATCATGTGGAGCCCAAGATATGGTTGGATCATGGCGGCAAAGCCAGCATCAGCCAGGTGGGCAACAAAGTTATTGTCATTGCCCCGGCCAGCGTGCAGGCACTGCTGCAAGGCCCATCGCATTACAACCCCAATGCCGCTCCACTTTTTATGACAGTTTCTTACTGAAGACGATTCTAGAGCCTGTCCGAGTAATCGCCGCGTTGCCAGCCATTACTCGGACAGGCTCCTAAGCCGTTGCGCAAGATGCTCTAATTAACAAAAGATGCATCGCGTTATACAGCACCGTGGTGACAACCCGGTGGCGCTTTGGCGCGGCCATTGAATCAACCACCACCGGATTACTTCATGCTCGCCTGTTTGAGTATCAGCTTGGATGCCTGATTGCTGGCCACATTCAAGGCACCAAGTGTTTCCGCGGCGGCAGAGCGTACCTTGGCATTGGTTTCATGCGAGACCTCATGGATCAGGCTGTCAATTTGCGAACCGCTAAGATGATTGCCCAAGTTGCGGGCCGACTGGGCCAGGCTCATATAAAGAGCGTAGCGGACGCTTTCAGGATTTGACTGGCTGTTCAAAGCCGCATGCGCCAGAATCCGCTGGGCTTCCGGATTACGAATTTGCCCTAACGTTCCCGCTACGGCAATAATCACTTTGTTGTTTTGCGATTGCAGCGCCAGCTTCAGGGCGGGTATCGCCCGGCTCACGTCGAAAAGGCAGGAGCGGTTCATAGCCATGAGTTTTAATTCATGGGCGGCGGTTACCGCGAAGCGTACCGATTCCTTGCCGCTGATGGGCTTACTGCCCAGACGGGTCAAGATGTCCGTATAGGCCTGACTGATGGAGCCAGCCGTTGCCCCAGTCGGGATTTCTCCGATGGTGGGTTCATTGACAAATTGCGCGTGCAACTTCGGCAGATCAGAGGCGGATCCCATGACCAGAACCGGCGTGGACCGCAGGCGGTAATCGGTCACGGCATACTGTTGATATTGTTCGACCGCCGCGCCCCCGGGAACTATCACTAGTCCGATGTAGGGCACGCCCATGGATTCCGTGACGGCCTGGGCCACCGAAGCTGCGCCAATGACATGATAAGTCGTTCGCAGCCGGGCCTTCATCTCGTTACGGACCTGAATATCGGGATCCACCAGCAACAGCACCGGCTTGGTGGACTGTGCGATGGCCTGGGCCAGCGTTGGAATGACTTCATCCGAACCTGTGAACGCTTTGGCGGGATTAGCCCGAGCCAAAGCACTGGCGGCTTCAAATCGGACGGCTGGATCCGGGTAGGCCAAAGCCTGAATTAATGGCGACGGCGCTTTCCCGTTGCCCACCAGGCCGTCCACGCCGCCGGTCTGCTGCAATGCCATAAGCGTTTTTAGAACCAGCGGGCTGTTATCCGCACCTAAGGCAATATTCAACACAGGATTAAGATAGCGCGGGCCGGCGGCAACCGCGTAATAATGGGCATTGGGCATACCAGGCTTGATCGTCGGATCCTTGGCTCCGGCCGGCAGATCCACTTCGCGTCGCAAGTCGGCGGCCAGCCAAAGGCTGATGGCTGCTGAGTTGTTGGGATCAAGCTTCAGCACAGCCTGGCAGGCACGCATGGTTTGAATATCTTTCCAGATCGGGGTGGGCACGGGTACGCCGATAACATCATTAAGGCCCTGATCATAGTACCAGACCGGGTTGGTGGCCTCATTGGGATAATTCGCGGCGACGGATGGCTCGTTGTGATAATAACTTTCGGCCAGCCACAGATACAATTCCGCGGCCGAGAGGTGATTAAATCGCCCGGTGGGGTCAATTTTGGAAATGGCCGTTCGCGCCGCTTTTTGCAGATCAGGCGGGGTGTTTTTATCGTTGGCAATTTGCACCAGATACGGCAACGCCTGCGGATAACCGATGTTACCAAGCACTTGAACAATCTGAATTTTTTCCGGGGTTGACGGCGTCGCGAGCTGTCGTACCAATGGGTTCAATAGCGACTTGCCAATATCACTCATCATCTGAACGATGGTGGGGCCATAGCTGGCATGGGACGGACTGTTAAGAAAATGGATGAAGAACGGCACGGAAAATTCACCGGCGGCATACAGCCGCTGACGGGAAACGACATACGCCCGCGGACTATTTACCATCACTTTGATCGCCGCAATGATGCGTGCCGGATTGCGCGCCACCATCAGGTGACCCTTTTGCAACAATGCGGATATCGCCGCGGAAACCTTTTTTAGTGGTTTATTCTGCTGGTTGCCAATGAGAATTTCCGAAACATTACGTCCATTGGCGGCGGCATCAAACGCCCGTAACGCCACAACGGGTGACGGGCTGGCCTTTAAGAACGCCTTGCCGCAGTCTTGTGCGAGATTTTCCTTGCCTAAAAGAGAATAGTGTAAAAATAGATCGGCATCATTTATAAGTTTGGTCGAGGGCTTCGCGGCCATCATGGCGGGGGACGCCTGTTGCGCCTGGGCCTGATGGGCGGGCATGGCGGTAATCAGCAACGCCCCGGCGAGGGCGGCACTGCCAAGGAAGCGTTGGAACAGCCGAGTTCTCTTTTCCTGTTGCCAGCCAGCGATACCGGGCAGCGGGACTGAATTTCCCGACAGGTTATGACACATTTGTTGCGCCCGTTGGGTAGAGAGCGATTTGAGCATAAAGCCTCCGAAATATGTTTCGCGTTCTATTATAATGTAAAGAGTCGGTTTTACCCGCTCCGCCTAACAGCTTCCCCGGTCACATCGGCTTGACAGAACCGCCATACCTAAGCACGCGAAGGCGTTATTTATCCATTCGCCTGGGCTGCGGCGCTATCGCACCAGTCAGTGCCGTGGTCAAAAATGGAACCTTCCCTGCCACGGCGAGTGCCGATTATAGACCACTGGGGCGGGGTGTCAAAGAAAAAAGCAACCAAGAATCCGGAATCCTGAATCCACCGGCCCTCCACGTAGTCCTCCCGGCAGGCTCTTCTACCCCCTTGACACTCCGGTTATGCTGGATCAAATGCAAACGGATGCCCGCCATTTTCTATCCCCGGACGGCCCCGTGGCCCGCCGTCTTAAAAACTTTGAACTCCGCCCGGAACAGGTCGAAATGGCCGCTTCCGTCGATGCCGCCTTTGAAAACAACCACCATCTGGTGGTGGAAGCCGGCACAGGTGTGGGAAAGTCTTTCGCCTACCTGATACCGGCAATCCGGCAGGTGGTGGAACATAACCGGCGCGTCGTAATCTCTACGCATACCATCAGCCTGCAGGAACAGTTAGTCGAAAAAGACATTCCTTTTTTACGAGCCGTCGGCGGGCAGGAATTTTCGGCGGTGCTGTGTAAAGGGCGAGGCAATTATCTTTGCCAGCGCCGGCTTGAACAATCCTTAACCAAGATGGAAGTACTGTTTCCGGATATGCGCCAGCGTGATGATCTGGAAATGATTCAACGCTGGAGCGAAACCACAACCGATGGCTCACTGTCTTCCCTGCCCCGGCAACCCCTGTGGCAGACCTGGGATAAGGTGGCGGCGGAACACGGTAATTGCATGGGGCGACGCTGTAAATATTATGACAAGTGTTTTTATCAGGCCAGCCGGCGGAGAATTCAACATGGCCAAATCCTCATTTGTAACCACGCTCTGTTTTTCGCCGACCTGGCTTTGCGCCGTGTGGGATCGGGCATTTTACCGAAATATGATCTGGTCATATTGGATGAAGCCCATACCATTGAATCGGTCGCTGCGGATCATCTGGGGCTTAAAGTGTCTGAATCCCAGGTGGAATATCTACTGGGAAATCTTTTAAGCGCTCGGCAGGATCGTGGTTTTCTGATGTCACTGCCGGACAAATTGGCCTTTCCCGCGAAGATGGCGGTGGACGCCACGCGAGCGGAAGCGGAAAAGTTTTTCGAAAGTTTAGCGCATTGGAAAAAAGAAAAAGCTCCGTCCAATGGCCGCATCCGCGATAAGGACATTGTGGATAATAAACTCTCAGCCTCGCTTGATTCCCTTGAGAAATCCCTGCGCGTTATTCTCCATGAATTGACCCGGCAGAGCACCATCGACTTCGGAGAAGTTACCGATAATCCGACGGAAGGCTCGCCGTCCGGCGGCACACAACAGCAAATTGAACGCGATATTTTTGAGCTTACCAGCCTGGCCGGCCGGTGCCATGCGATGTCCGTTTCCGTCAAGGCTCTTTTAGAGCAGCAGCAACCCGATTCCGTTTACTGGATTGAGGAAACCGGTAAAACATTTCGGAAAATCGCGCTAAATTCCAGCCCCGTGGATGTGGCGGCCCACTTGAACGCCAATTTGTTTAATTCCGATCAGATTAAATCGGTGATACTCACAAGTGCGACCCTGGCGGTTGGCCGCGGGGAACATGGTAAGGCAAAGCATCGAGATGAAGAATCAGTTTCCGATGCGGGCACGTTGGAAAAGCGGGCACCGAAATCTGTGAAAACCGATAATCGCCTCGATGCGCCGTTCGCATTTTTTCGTAAGCGGATCGGGTTGGATACCGGCAAGGAAGTACAACTCGGTTCGCCGTTTGATTATCCCAATCAGGTCACGCTCTATCTGGAAGGCAACCTTCCGGACCCGGAAGACCCCGCGTTTCTCCATGCGGCCATGGAACGCGCGATGCACTATATCCGGGAAAGTCAGGGGCGGGCGTTTATTTTATTTACCAGTTACGCCACATTGGGAAAAGCCTCCAAAATTCTGGCACCGCAATTATCCGCATTGGGTTATCCGATGCTGGTCCATGGCGGGGAACTGACGCGCGGGCAACTTTTAGCGCAATTTAAGGCGGAAGATCACAGTGTGCTATTAGGTACCGATTCATTCTGGCAGGGTGTGGATGTGCCCGGCGAGGCGTTGTCCAATGTCATTATTACGCGGCTACCTTTTTCCGTACCCGATAAGCCCATTGTCGAAGCGCGGATTGAATCCATAAAAAATGCGGGCGGGCAACCTTTCCGGGAATATTCCATTCCTGAAGCCGTGATAAAATTTCGCCAGGGCTTTGGCCGCCTGATCCGCACGCGGCAGGATAAAGGCATCGTAGTGGTGCTGGACAAACGCATCGTCACCCGCAGCTATGGCCGGTCCTTTCTCGAATCCCTCCCCCCCTGTCGCGTGGTACGCGTTTGACACGCCCCCCATGTGACAAGGGTTGTTCTAGTGCTCTGTCACAGCAAAATGTTAGGGCTGACGACGAACCTTTGCGATAGTGGGTGCGTCCTTTGAGAGGCAGCCATCCTAAAATGTTGATGTGACAGAGCACTAGGAGCCTGTCCAAGTAATGGCCGGGATTGCGATGGCATGATTTTTGGCTTCCGTCAAGCAGCGGCGACGATGGCGTACCTGACATGGATGGTACTCCGAGGAGCCGCGCCGCAGAGGGGGGCCAAAAAGCACGTTGTTTCGGCACGACGGATATTTTACGAAAAGCAGGCTCCAGGAATGCGCATAAAAAAACCGGCCAAGGCGTGAGCCTTGGCCGGTTTCAAAAAGTCAAATAAACATGGGTATCATTTCCATTTACATGGAGAGAAGGACGCCGCCAAACTGTGTTACCACAGATGGCCCGACAGACATTACAGTCCAACGGACGAGAAAGTTCTGACGATCACGGGTGGATTGCTCCACTAATCTCAACGACAACCGATTTTTGGCCGCAAACTTTCGTTTGGGACAATTTTCCAACCTATACCGGATGAGTCAATTGCTGTGAAGAAATTGATTTCAAATGCGACATGTCAACGATAGCAAGGTTAGCTATCTCGATGTTACATGGATGGGTTGGCGTTTTAGATAAACTAAAATCAGGAGGTCGATTGGGACCGTGTTCTAAGTAAATCCCTTAGAAAGGAGGTGATCCAGCCGCAGGTTCCCCTACGGCTACCTTGTTACGACTTAGTCCCAGTCACCGGTCCTGCCGTAGCACCGAAAGGCGTTTCAGGCATTACCAGCTTCCATGACTTGACGGGCGGTGTGTACAAGGCTCAGGAACACATTCACCGCGGCATAGCTGATCCGCGATTACTAGCGATTCCAACTTCATGAGGGCGAGTTGCAGCCCTCAATCTGAACTGGGCCGTTTTTTCTCCGATTTGCTCCACCTTGCGGTCTTGCTTCGGTTTGTCAACGGCATTGTAGCACGTGTGCAGCCCTGGGCATAAAGGCCATGAGGACTTGACGTCATCCCCGCCTTCCTCCGGTTTAACACCGGCAGTCTCGTTAGAGTGCTCAGCATTACCTGTTAGCAACTAAAGATAAGGGTTTCGCTCGTTATGGGACTTAACCCGACACTTCACAGCACGAGCTGACGACAGCCATGCAGCACCTGTACTGGTTCCGGATTGGATACCGATCGTTCATATTTCTATGTTCTACTTCCAGCATGTCAAGCCCAGGATAAGGTTCTTCGCGTTGCTTCGAATTAAGCCACATGCTCCACCGCTTGTGTGAGCCCCCGTCAATTCCTTTGAGTTTTAGCCTTGCGACCGTACTTCCCAGGTGGCAGACTTCTCAATTTCTCTACGACCGCAACGGGGTCAGACCCGCTGCAATCTAGTCTGCATCGTTTAGGGCGTGGACTACCGGGGTATCTAATCCCGTTCGCTCCCCACGCTTTCGTGCCTCAGTGTCAGAACCGGTCTAGTTACCCGTCTTCACCACTGGCGTTCCAGACGATATCTACGCATTTCACCGCTCCACCGTCCGTTCCAGTAACCTATGCCGGCCTCAAGCACGCCAGTATCAGAAGCTATTCCCGGGTTGAGCCCGGGGATTTCACAACTGACTTAACGCACCACCTACGCACCCTTTAAACCCAGTGAATCTCAGTAACGCTTGGGACCTCTGTATTACCGCGGCTGCTGGCACAGAGTTAGCCGTCCCTTTCTCTGGGCTAGATCAACTTTGGAGTATATTATCCTCCATCGCTTTCATAACCCTAACAGTGGTTTACATTCCGAAGAACTTAACCCACACGCGGCGTCGCTCCGTCAGGCTTGCGCCCATTGCGGAAGATTCGTTGCTGCAGCCCCCCGTAGGAGTCTGGCCAGTGTCTCAGTGCCAATGTGGCTGGTCGTCCTCTCAGACCAGCTATCCGTCATAGCCTTGGTGAGCCGTTACCTCACCAACTAGCTGATAGAAGATAGCCCGCTCTTAAACCGATAAGCCTTGCGGTCCTCATCTTTGGTTATTTCGGGATGCCCCGTCATAACATCATCAGGAATTACCCAATCTTTCGACTGGCTATGCCTGTGTTCAAGGTACGTTAGCTATCCATTACTCACCCTTGCGCCACTGGGTATTGCTACCCCGTGCGACTTGCATGCCTTAGCCACGCCGCCAGCGTTCACTGTGAGCCAGGATCAAACTCTTCAATTAAATGTCGTTTTTCCGATGACTCGTGCCTTACGGCCCTTTTATCGGATTCGTACAAGTTTGAAGGTTTGCCTATTGGCAAAGCCTAATATCGGACAACTCCCGGATTTTCACCCGGCGTTCTTCCGACTCGCTTCAAATTATCCAACTGGCTAGAGCTGTATAACCGAAGCGATACTCAGGATTCTCAAAAGTGACTTGGCTTGCGTTACAGATGCAGGGAGTGCATCCGTAACGACTTTTCAAATCGACTTGCACACGAGAATGCCTGAATGGCAAGCTTGTTGTTGCTTACCGTTTCATGACGCAGGCCGTTCCGCTAAAACTTCTCGCGAAGTTTTGTGCATGCGGTTCCAGCCTGCCACATCCTCGTGGCGTCCTTAACCATGTTTACTTGTCAAAGAGCAAAGCAAATAAGCTTCCACAACTCTTTTCAACCAACCTTCGGGACAAGAAATCCCGCGGCTGACCTTATGAGCCGTCTTCAACACGAAAAGCTTTTTTGGATCAAAGCCCGGTGTTGGTCCCTCCGGCAACTTTCGTTCCCATCAGGGAGGAACTATGTTACCAAGGGTTTTGTTTATGTCAAGCGTACGTCAAAATTTTATTTTTCCGCCGCCACAACTTTTGTTTCAGACAAACTCTTTTGTCCTTCGCAAAAGCCGCATCAGAAGCACCCAATCACCTAAGTGACTGGATAAACATCCGATAGACGAATAATAGCAGAACCTTAAAAAAACGCAACTGAATCGCAAGTATTTTTATGAATCATTCACCCGCAACACCGTGATGCAGACAGCCAACCACCGGCGGACTACCATGCACAGAACCCGGAATGCCTAACACCACATCCGGTAGAGGTAGCACCGGGCTGCAAATGTAATTGGAATTTGGGAATTAGGATGACGCATTTGATCTTTAGCGTCGCTCATCTGGCATATTCTCAAAGATTTTTACCCCGATTTTAGCCGGAGGGCGAATTCGCGGCGTTTCGTCCGGTGTACTCCACCACCGGCGGAGCCGGCGGCTTTATGAAGTTTTCGCGCCGGTGCTGCCACAGCACGCACAAGGTCAAGGGTCTGCGGCAAGGTTGCTGCAATAAGCTGGTCGGGCGATAAGTTCCAATCGCAGATAATCACTGACCAACAGGACGCGTCCGGCGTCCGGTAGAACAGCCATTGCGGCGGGACGCTGCGGCGGCAATCCGCCAAATGCAGTGATCACAATGTTGGCGTCGAGAAAAGTTTTGAGTTTAGCCACCAGGCAATCTCGCCCCCGGCGCGAGCGTATATCCCGACTGATCTCACCAGCGGTCATTTGTATGTTGAAGTCCTGCGCGGTTTGCCGGGCCGCTTCGAGACCATGGACCCATTGGTCGCGGGCCTTTTGGCCGGGCTTGGCGGTAAGAGCGGGTACACGCGTGCCACCATGCGCCTTACCGTTGCGCGCCGAGATCCTTTTACGTGACCCGGGTTGATTAATAAGTGCCTTCATAATGGTTATCGCAACGGAATCGGGCGAGCGGTTCAAACCGCTGGTCAAACCGCTGGATGCGGGCGTGACGGGCGGGAGGTGGGGCCTGAAAACGCCGCCAATACCGTAACGATCTCAAAGCGATCCTACCCCATACCCGCTACAAACTGATACGTATTTGCCCCATTGATATATCCGGGGGGGGCTTGGTTGATCTCCCGATGTGCCACTCCTGCGGACAATCGGGATTTCGGCTCCTGCCTCGACACACTACCAAGCGATGGGTCGTAATTACGGTTGCGGGCCTAATAGAGGCCGGCGACGGAGTCAATCGTCATTCCTTGGCAGGTGCCGCGCTCAATGGCCAATGAGCAATGACCAATGAACAAATCGTAAGGATATTCCTTCTCATTAATCCGTGATCCGCGATCACTGTTCAATGGGGCGGCGGAGGAAAGCAGAGCACGACCGACACGCAAAGCGCCGCCGCCATCCGCAATTCTCCGAAATTTTTCAGCCGCAATTACCATTTCCTACGCGCTCTTCCTTATGTTTTGGTCATTGATCAGTGATCCTTGGTCCTTGTGATCGCCTCCCGTATCATGAAAATCAGCGGCCCTACAATTCGCCGGACCACTATACCGAGCGACTATACAAACTGCTATCATTCCCCGTCCTTACACTTGAGGTTCGCCAGAAAGTCGCCTAAGGAGCGTGCCAGAAACTCTGTGCGGTGCTTCCCGTACCCCTCGGCTTCAAACCAGTAAATAGCCCCAAAATCCTCCTGCCTGACACTGAAACAATAGAAGTTTCCACATGGATCGTCCGCAAATGGAACGAGCTGCCATGGAGTAGCCCCATCCACAGTTTTGAGGCGCTCGAGGATTATCTCCAGTGTTGGAACCGTAGGCAGCGCCGATGATTTCACGGGGATAAAGCTGTCAACAGTATAGGTGCCTCTTTCGTTAGAAAAGCGATTTTTGTCCGGGCAACCACCATTGTGGCCTAAGTAATGCTCGCGAACTGCTTGGGGGAAACAAAAAGCAAACTGCTGCTCAACGTGATCCAGATCGCTCGGCAGGAGCCCGGCTGCGGCATGGGTAAAGCTTATCATTGCTTGTATTCCATTCCCGTTGACGCCGTGAACTGCGATACCCCACCAAAGTGCGGATATGTAGCCAAGTGCGCATCCTTCGCTACCAGTTGGAGCACGCCCTCTCCTGAGGCCGGATCGTAACTGAGATGGTGCCACATATATCCGGGTGGCTTAGTACTAAAGCCCCCAACTGCGTTCGCCGCATCGACATCCGCGGAATAACTTCCAGTCATATTGATAGTGACAATATTCGACTGCCCTTCCGTCACTGGATACAGATAAGGTGTGCCGGCGAAATCCGGGACGCCGTCGGCGGTAAAGTTGATCCCCGGATACTCCTTGCTTGCGGCAAGCTGATGTTCACCGTTGGGGAATTGCTCCGATACAATATTCTGAAAACCTGAATCCAACTCTCCCGCATTGACACCGGCCGCCGCTCGGATTCCCGAATTCAGGCGTTGGAAAAATTCCCCGCCAACGCCGGAGTTCATTGTGAGCTGAACATCCGCATTGGAGAATCCCTGCGAGAATGCACCTGCATATTGTTGCGCGGCGGTTGCCGCGTCAGTCAGGCCGCCGGAGATAGAGCTCACCCCGTTGGCCAGCGACTCGCCGATCGTGTCTGCAGGGACACCAAGCCCAAAGAAACCCAGGCTGCCCGCATCCAATGCAATTGTGCTGTAGCTGCGCTGGCCCGCAGGCAGGCCAACCTGGACACCAAGATTGACGGCTGAACTAATACTACAGCGCTACTCTATTTTACGTTCATGTCGCTTTCGAGATTCAATGGCGGCGCGGTTTCGCCATTGGTGGTAGGATATAGTGGCAGCGGTGCGTTCAGATGCGGAGCGTTGGGACCGGCGAATCATCCAGGAATGGCAGAGGGTGTTGAGGACTCTGGCCACTTGCTCCAGCGTGATGTCCGGATTTTTTTTTCCTGATGCGGTCGGTGTGAGCCGCCAGAAAAAGAAAAACCACTTGGCACAGTGTCATATGTCGCATGAGTCCCACATAACTGCGTCCCTCGAAGTGATCGAAGCCAATTTCGGTTTTGACCACTCGGAAGACATGCTCCACGCCGGCCCGGGTAAACGCCACACGCAGTAGTATCTCCACGGCGGTGCTCGGTGGGGCATTGGAGACAAAATACTTGTCTTCCCCGGTATCCCGATTTCTGGCCCAGATCAGCCAATAATCTTTCTCCGTGGGCGTTCCCTCGCTGGATAGGTGAACACGCCCCGCCTTGTAACGCCAAAGCTGGTCGGGAAGTGTCTTGCGGGTCAGACGAACTTCCTTCCACCGTTTTCCCCGGAAGGGCTTGCCGTGGCGCGCCGCATGATCCGCACGCTTGGCGGCATGAGGGGCTTGCGTGGAATGGTATCGCGGCAGGGTTGGAAAGCAGGCCCAGTGACGGGGCACTTCTCCGACAAACAACTGCCCCCGCTGATCCAACCCCAGCAGAAAGCCTGGCTTGCCA
>DAHVEJ010000200.1 GCA_027313145.1 Phycisphaerales bacterium
CACCAATGGCGAAACCGCGCCGCCATTGAATCTCGAAAGCGACATGAACGTAAAATAGAGTAGCGCTGTAGTACTAGGAGCCTGTCTTGGAAACTCGCACTTCCCAAGCGACTGCCCGGCTTTGTCGCCGCACCCTCGCCCAAGCGATATTTCCCCCTCCTTTGACCATTGCCGCTGCATTCCGATATAATCCTTGGTAGATTGTGAATTGTTTCACTGATGATGGAAACAAGTAAATGTTAAACGTATTGGCAACAACTTTGACCGCCACTCATGTCGCGTATTACAGCGAATGGCTGTTGCTGGGAATCCTGTTTGTGATTGGTGCGGCCTTCGGCCTGGGTAACGTGGTTATTTCGCACCTGCTGGGGCCGGCACGCAAGGGACGGGTTAAGGATTCCTCGTACGAATCGGGCGTTGATCCTCTGGGCAGCACGAAAGAACGCTTTAATGTGCGTTTTTACCTTGTGGCGATGATTTTTCTGGTGTTTGATGTTGAAGTGCTGTTTATCATTCCGTGGCTTTACGTATTTAATAATCAGCGCCACCCCTGGGTCGTGCTGCCGCTGGGCGCACTATTTGTAAGTATTTTAGTTTTCACATTAATTCTGCTGGTGGCCTATTTGTATGCCTGGGGTAAAGGCGTATTTCAATGGGATTAACACCAGAAACCGGACTCCATGGAGCTTGGAATGTCGATTGAACCAACAACATTACCAGATAATTTTCTCACCCTGAACCTGAAAAAAGTGGTGAACTGGTGCCGCCGATCAAGCGTCTGGCCGCTGCCGTTTGCCACCGCATGCTGCGGTATTGAACTCATGGCCACGGCCAGCAGTCGCTATGATCTGGCGCGCTTCGGGGCCGAGGTGATGCGGTTTTCGCCGCGCCAGGCGGATTTGTTAATTGTCGCCGGGCGCATCAGCTTTAAGATGGTTCCCGTGCTGCATCGCATTTATCTGCAAATGGCCGAACCGAAATGGGTCATCAGCATGGGCGCGTGTGCCAGTACGGGCGGCGTATTTGATAACTATGCCACCGTGCAGGGCATCGATCAGTTTATGCCGGTGGATGTTTACGTTCCCGGATGTCCTCCGCGCCCGGAAACGCTCATTGAAGGTATCATGGCCATTCAACGAATTATTGATCAGGACGGCCTGCCGACATCTAAGCGACAGCCGCTGAAAATTTCCATTCCGCCTACGTATAAGCCTGCTCCGCAGCCGCAAATTGAACTTGGGCCGCGTTTGACGGCCGCCCTGCGATAAAGCGGGTATACTTGGGCCTGTGCGGAAAAGTTTTCCATTCCGTTGGGCTGTTATGGTCAGGCGTGACAGAGCGCTAGGAGCTGCATTTTGATCTCTGAGGCCGGTGGACCTTTAGGAAATGATCTCGCGTTGATGCGGGGTATTGCGGCACGTGACCGCTCTGCGCTTAATTCTCTCTATAATAAATATTCCTCAACCCTTTTGACGCTCTGTTCCCGCCTTCTGGCTGATCGCAGTGAAGCGGAAGATCTGCTGATTGACGTATTTTGGGAACTCTGGAATCGCGCCGATCGGTACGACCCGGCACGCGCGGCACCTTTGACCTATCTGGTGATGTTATGTCGGAGCCGGGCGATAGACCGCCACCGCAGCGCCAACGCCGTAAAAAAAATGCCCCCCGGCATGCAGATTTCTGTTGAGGCTGCGGCCGATAAAGGATTGGATATTGCGGATCGCGGCGAGCGCGTGGATTATGCCGATCTGGCGGAACAACGGGAAATAGTCCGCGCGGGAGTCCGAAAATTAAGTGCTCCGCAGCGGCAAACCTTGGAACTGGCGTTTTTTGAAGGCCTAAGCCACACCGAAATCGCCGAGAAAACCAACATCCCGCTGGGCACGGTTAAAAGTCATATTCGTTCAGGTTTGATCCGCTTACGTGAGATTTTGCGTAATATAGGTGTAGATGCGGAGTCGACACTGTGAATTGCCGAGATGCCCAAGACCTCATACCCCTTCAAGCTGCCGGAGCCGCAGTGCAGGAAGATAGCGCGCAGCTCGAAGCGCATCTTCAACATTGCCCGCATTGCCGGGAACTCATGGGAGATTTCACGAATGTGGCCGCCCAACTGGCCATTGCGGCAAATCCCACACCCGTCCCCGCTGCCCTGGGCGAAGCGCTGAACTGGCGCATTGAGCAGTCCTTAATTCAATTACCGCCGCTTAAAATGCCGTCGCAGACTTCGCGGATGGGCTTTATCATGGCTCTTGCCGCCAGTATCGCGCTGCTGATCGCGATGGGAATGAGCCTTTATATTCAGCATCTTCAGAAAACTGAAATTCATGGTCTGCACCAACTGCTGACATTCAGCGAAAATCAGAACCGTAAGGTTATGGCCCATGAAGCAACCGTGGTTACCGGCTGGGAAAATCGCGTTCATCTGCTTCAGAGCCGGGTGCAACAGGCTAACGAAATCATTAAGATGCTCAAAGTTCCGCATCTTCAAATGGCATCGTTGACCGGGGCCGGCAAGCAGCCTTCCGCGTTCGGCCGATTGCTCTGGGATCAGCACGCCCACATGTGGAAATTTTGTGCCACTGATTTAAAGCGGCTTCAAGCGGATAAAACTTATGAGCTATGGTGGATTACGCCCGCGAGTAAAAAAATTCCAGCGGGAACTTTTAATGTGGATGAAACCGGTTTTGCGATGTTCACCCCCACGATTCCCGCCGGCATGAAATTTTCCCACGCTGTAACCGCCGCAGTTACCATCGAGCCGGCCGGCGGAGATTTGCAGCCGCAAGGCCCGGTTGAACTGATCGGTAAATTGTAAGCAGCCGCACTGTCACGCCTTAAAATTTAGGATTAATCGCCTGATAGAGCACCTTGGTGGCAACCCAGTGGTCGCCTTGCGGCATTGGATCAACCACCGGAACATCATCAAGTGCTTGCGGGGCGCGTTGCGTTATAGCTCATGGCGGGAGCGCCGCTTAAAATCGCCCTAAATTATGGGCGACTTCCACATAGGTTGGAAAAAGATAATTGCGGCCCTTGAATTGCGTAATTTTGCCGCTGACGCGGAATTTTATTTCCGTTCCCCGCTGGGCGCTGCGCGTTTGCATGCGCTGCAGCAAACTGGACGGAAGCATGATCAGCGGCGGTTCTCCCAGGCCCTGGCCATCGCTCTGAAATACAAAAATCCATTCATGTAACGGATCATTAAACATCAATCGTCCCGGCCGATTCCAAATATACGATCCTTCGCGCAGTGCCGGTGACCGCACGTTTCCAATCGGTTGCGGCAAATCCGGAATCGGCCTTACCGTGAGCATCGGTTGGATTGTCACCAGTTGTTGAACCGGGCGAGAAATATGGTGGGACAATAAATTCCGCATTACCGCTTGTGCGCTGTTCTCGGGTCCTTTGACTGCTGTTTTAGTCTCCGTTGCATGTGCCGATGGGGCGGCTATCGCGTGCGGCGCATGTTTTCTAAGTAATCGTACATCTGCATCGGGTAATAGATAAAACGTATGATGATAGCGCGTTAACATTCCGCTGATGACAAAACCGACGTGTGGTTCATGAAGTGCTTCCATGGCCTGCAAGGTCAGGCAGGGCAGCAGCTTAACGCTGTGGGGCCATAGTTTTTGCGGTTTAGTGAATTCAAAATCCGGATATCTGCCCTTGCCGGACAAAATCAGTTTTCCTGGAACATTGGTTAGCACGCTTCCAGTATGCAGGCCCCTTGCACCATTCGCCGGTATCACCTTGGCCGGCGCGATTGCCTTCTTACGATGATGCGGGGCGGCGATTGCTGAACTGCCATACAAACCCGCTGCCAAGGCCGTGGCGATTGACACGCATGCCGTTAGTGCAAATTTTAAATGTGTTGCTTGTTTAGCCATTTCCCGACTCCAAGTTGCCCGCCATTTACCCCTCAAAGCTGCCGTTGCGCCGGCTTTCCCGCCGCTGACGGATTTTTTCCCATGACCAGGTATTGATCACATTTTCCGCCGTCGCCCAGGCGCGCCGCGCGGTCAGAATGCCGTAGATTATTTTATCCATATCCTCCCGCTGATGCGCATCGGTGTTAATACATAAAGGCACACCCATTTCCACCGCCAGTCTGGCGTGAATATCACGCAAGTCCAGCCGCAGATCGTGGGAATTAATTTCTAATGCGACCCCACTGCGGGCCGCTGCCATCACCACCGCCTTCATATCCGGTTCCAGTCCGCGCCGACCCCCGACCAGCCGCCCGGTTGGATGCCCAATAACATCCACCAGCGGATTTGCTGCCGCGCGAACCAGCCGCGCTGTGGCTGCATCACTTTCCTGACTTAATGCCGCATGGGGCGATGCCACCACCCAATCCAGCTTCTGTAAAACCTCGTCGGGGTAATCCAATGATCCGTCGGCCAGAATATCAACTTCACTGCCCGCCAATACCGTCATTCCCTTCACCTTGGCAGCCGCAGCGCGAATGGCTTTGCAATGCTCCACCAGTCGGTCCACACGCAATCCGTTGGCCTGCACCTGGGATTTGCTGTGATCCGTAATGGCGAAATATTCATAACCCCGTCGCTTGGCCTCGGCAATCATATCGTCAATGCTGCAATGCCCGTCACTGGCGGTGGTGTGGGAGTGCATATCGCCGCGGATATCGGCTATTTCCAGCACCGGCCAAACCGCTGGAATCTTCTGCCCAAGATATTCCAACCGCTGATCTTTCACTTCAATATGCTCACCCCGGCTCCGCTTATACATCAGTTGCGCGAGTTCTATTTCGCCCCGATCTTCCCGCATTTCCGGCGGGAGCCACGCCAGTTCCAGCGCGGCATAAATGCCCTGCTCATTTTCTCCCGCCACAGATTCTTCGCCCTTAAAAAGTCCCCATTCATTAAGCTTAAGTCCGCGCTTCACGGCCAATTCCCGTAAGCGTACATTATGCTCCTTCGACCCGGTGAAATATTGCAGCGCCGCACCCCAGTGCTGTTGTGCCACAATTCTGAAATCAATCTGCAGTCCCGCCTTGGTGCGAATGCTGATCTTTGTATCGCCCGCTCCGAGGGTCTGCTGCGTCTGCTCATGCGCCAGCACCGCTTGGGTTATTGCCGGGGCGGTACTGGATTCCGCACACACCAGAATGTCAATATCCCCAACGCTTTCCTTTCCGCGTCGCAGGCTTCCACAATATTGCACTTGCGAAACCCCCGTCACCTTGGCTAACGTACCGCAATAACTTTCCGCCAGCGGCAACGCCCAGCCTATGCCGATACGCTTGCCCGCCTCTTCCATAAATTCCATGTTCTGCCGTATTTTAAGCTGCTTTTTTTCGCCAAAGCCTTTCATCTTCGGCATGGTGCCTTCAACCAGGTGCTTTTTTAAATCTGCTACCGTTGTAATGCCGGCCTCTTTCCACAACTGATGTGCTGTTTTTACTCCCACGGTTGAAATAGCCAGCATCTCCAGCACACCCGCCGGCACGCGCCCCGTGAGTTCTTCAAATTCGGAAATATGCCCGGTGCGTAGAAATTCATGAATCTTTTCGACCGTGCTTTTCCCAATGCCGGATATATGCTCCAACCGCCCCTGTGCATCCAGTAATTTCACATCTTCCGGCAAATCTTCAATGATCCGCGCTACTTTGCGCGTTCCCAGCACGCGAAATGAATTTTCCTCCAGCAACGCCATTACGTCCGCCGCGCGGTTAAACAATCCGGCCAAGTCCTGATTTCTGCTCATAACCGTCGGCTCCCGTTGTCCAACATCGCTATATCTTCAACGCCTGCCCCAATAGCCGCGCACAACCGGGCATCGCCGGCAGTAGTCACTTTTATATTTAATGCATCCCCGCGCGTGCCGGCCACCACGCCGCCGGTTAATTCAATAATTTGCGCATCATCCGTGACATGCCGGATGCGATCAGCCCGGATCAATTCCTCAAAACTCCGCCGCAGCAATTCCGTGCGAAAGCACTGTGGCGTTTGTGCCTGAAACAGCCCGGCGCGGTCCACCGTTTGCACAATCAAACCGTCGGTTCCGATTCGCTTGAGCGTCGCGGGTTCCGCCAGCACCGGCAATGCGGCACCGTGCAAAACCGCTCCGGCAAATGCTCCATCAATAACTTCCACCGGCGTTACCGGCCGTGCGGCGTCATGCACCGCCACATAAGGTGTCTCCACGTTGCCACTGAACAGGGCTTTATAAACACTTTCCCACCGCTCGGACCCACCGGATAAAACATGCAGCGGCTTATCATATAAAACGGTCTGCAAATGTTCCCGGTACACATCCCTGCGGCCCTCACCAGTAGCCACAATAATCGCCGCCACCTCCGCCCGGCATGTAAATAGCCGCACCGCACGTTGCAGAACCGTCAGTCCGGCAATATCCACCAATAATTTATCCCCCGCCGCAAACCGTGTACTATTACCCGCCGCCGGAAGAATAACCGTAAATTTATCTGCCATAGCCATCCCAAGAGTATCGCTGAAACATCCCTCGGCCACAAACAATCCAACCCCGCCTCTGGCCCCACGCACCCTCTGACCATGAAGATACACGCTGCCCAGCAGGTGCACGCGATGATAATCACCTTCAGTGTCGGCATGATGCTGGTTTGCAAAAAGTAGCGACTCAAGTTACTTGCCGCACACGCCCGGCTGCTGGATAATTAATGACAACCCGGCCATTACTCGGACAGAGCACTAGACCCTAAACCAGCGTGATATTTTTCGACAGGCCGGTGAATTTTTTAAAAATGAACTGAAACGCTCTGCTTTTCGTAATAGTATAGTGTTGTAGACATCAACACGTATATTGCTTAAGGAGGCGTTTCAAGTGAAAAGAAAAACTCATCAATGGATGGCTTGTCGCGGGCGTCGCATCCGGGATCGCCTGGCCCGCAGACGCTGGAAGGATCAGCCCCATCCCATGCTCCGGGCAGGCAACATCCGTTATGAACTGGCCCAGCGCGACCGTGCCATCACCTGCGGCGGTATCGGGGCGATGCACCTGCTGGCGCAGCATGTCGGCTTGCCGCAGGCCATTAACCGCCATGTCCGTATGCTCAAGCGGCATGTGCCGTATTTTGAAAGCGACCATGTGCTTTCTCTGGCTTACAACATTCTGGCCGATGGAAGTTGCATGGAGGACCTGGAATTGCTCCGCACCAATGAGGCGGTTCTGGAGGCCCTGGGGGCGCAGCGTCTTCCCGATCCCACCACCGCCGGAGACTTCTGCCGGCGCTTTGAGACCGATGATCAGGTGCTGCGATTGCAGGAAACCATCAACGAGGTGCGTTTGACCGTCTGGAAGCAGCAGGATCAGTCCTTTTTCAAGCGGGCCATTCTGGATGCCGATGGAACGATAGCTCCCACGTATGGAGAATGCAAACAAGGCATGGATATATCCTACAAGGGGCAATGGGGCTATCACCCTCTGCTGATCTCACTGGCTAACACCCGCGAGCCGCTGTATCTGGTGAATCGTCCGGGTAATCGCCCCAGCCACGAGCAGGCCGATGATTATCTGGATAAGGCTATCGATCTGTGTCGGCGTGCGGGAT
>DAHVEJ010000201.1 GCA_027313145.1 Phycisphaerales bacterium
GGCAAAAAAGCGTTTGTATTCCTCAGTAATCAGCCGGGGGTGGTTGACAAATAGTACGATGGTAGGGGGGCGGACATCAATTTGCGTGGCATAATAAACTTTAACCGTTTTGCCTTCCTGGCTGCTGGGACCGCGCAATTGCAAAATATCTTCCACGGCTTTGTTTAATTGGCCCGTGGTTAATCGGGTCGATGCCTGTTCGTAGAGCGAAAAAGCCAGGCGGACAATCTGCGATTGATCGCTGTCGGCTTTTGCACTGATGCAGGCCACGGGCGCATGCTGCAGTTGCGGGAAGCGTTTGGCGGCATAGGCACCGTAGCTTTCTACAGTGGCCTGCTCGCCCACGAGATCCCACTTGTTAATCACCAAGATCACCGGGCGGAATTCCTCTTGAATATAAGCCGCTAGTTTCTGATCCACATCGCTGATATCCGCCGTCGAATCAATTAACAGCAGCACCACATCCGCCCGGCGGATGGAACGCTGCGCGCGGTGAAAGCTGTAAAACTCCAGATCGTTGTTGGTCATGCGGGCACGCTTTCTTACCCCCGCGGTATCAATAACGGTAATGGTGCGGCCCTCTATTTCGATGCGCACGTCAATGCTGTCGCGGGTGGTACCCGCCACCTCGGAAACAATCACGCGTTCGCCGCCCGCCAGCGTGTTAATCAATGTGCTTTTGCCGGCGTTGCGCTTGCCTACTACCGCCAGCTTCAGTTCAGATTCCGCCGGTATTATTTTCGCGCTGCGGCCAAGATGGTGAAAAATGCCCTTCAGTAATTCGTCCCTGCCGCGGCGATGCTGGCAGGAAATCATTGTCATTTCATCAAAGCCCAATTTGAAAAATTCAGTGGCATTGGATGCCAGATTCGGCCCATCCACTTTATTGACGGTCAAGATCACCGGTTTGGCAAATGGACGAATCAGCCGCGCCACGGCGGTATCTAAAGGCACCGGCCCGGTTTTGGCGTCCACAACAAACAGCAGCACCGCGGCAGATTCAATGGCTCGGCGAATCTGGTCCTGAATTTGTTCCGTGAGATTATCGGGATCTTCTATGCCGTAGCCGCCGGTATCAACCAATTCAAAGCTTCTCCCATCACTTTCGACAATATTCGATACGCGGTCGCGTGTAACGCCCGCAGTGGGGTCCACAATGGAGATGCGCTTTCCCGAAAGCATATTTAGCAAACTGGACTTGCCGACGTTCGGCCGGCCGACAATGGCGACAATGGGTATGGACATACGAGTTCCTTCGGTATCAGGCGGTGCGTCCGCAACAATGCTTATATTTCTTTCCGCTGCCGCAGGGGCACGGATCATTGCGGCCGACTTTCGGCCCGGCGTTGACGATGGGATCCAGCGTCGGACCTTGATCATCGGGTTCTTCCGCCGGAGCTTCGGTTGGAGCCGCCTGTAATTCTCTGGCGGCGGCGCTTTCAGCAACGCCATAGGATTCATTGGCGTCAAAGAGTTCTTCCTGACCTTCATACACATTGCGCATATCGCCGGCGCTGGCCACACGCATACGGAAAATCACATCCGTGACTTTTTCGCGCAGATTTTTCAGGAATTCTTCAAATAACCGTGAGCCTTCACGCTTATATTCAATTACCGGATCGCGTTGGGCAATACCGCGTAAACCGATGGTATCACGCAGTTGATCCATGGCGTACAGATGGTCTTTCCACGTGACGTCATAAATCTGCAAAAGTACGGTGCGTTCCAACTCTGTAAGTTCACGTCGCAGGAACGCATGTGCCAGTTCGGCGATGCGCTCGCGACGTTCTTCCATGGGTTCCCCGTCAAACTCATCGGCAGAGGCCTGTGTGACAAAGCGGTCTGACACCCAGGCGGAGAGCATGCGCGACTCCTGGAGTTTGGCCACCGCTTCGTCAATCTGCTGATCAATAGTTTCATGAGTTTGGCGTGAAATATCAATGAGTCGTTTCCGCAAGGCGTCCACCGTCAGCGACCGGATTTCATCACCGGAAATGGGAGTGCCGAACTTGGCCTTTACCCACACCGCCAATTGCTCAGAGGCGTACACATTTTCAATACCACCGGCTCCGATCGTGGCTTCCAGGGCATAATCCACCGGGTAACTAATTTCCCGCTGCTGGTAGGCCTGCCGGGCATTGTTAAGAATTAATTCAACCGCCTGATCCTGGGTTTTTCCGGTCAGATCCTCCACAGAGATATTGAATTCAAATTTATCATTGGCCCACTGCGCTAATTGCTGCTGCGGATAGCCCTTCACCAGGTATTTGGCCAGTGGGCTGACATCCTTATGATCAATAAGATCAAGGGCCTTTTCCACCAGCGTGTCGATAATTTCATCACGCTGCATTTTCTTTAATTGCGTCTGACTGATTTGAACTTTGAACTGACTCATCGCCCAGGAGGACATGCCCGCATAATCATAATCCTCGGGGTGGGCGTCGGGATCCATAAATTCCGAGATGGCACTGTGAATGTTACTGCGGGCATCTTCACGGGCTTTATCTTTAATGGTCATTTCCAGAACGGCCAGTTCCGTATCCCGTAGGTCCTGCGGATCAATGACCGTATTAAACGTTAAGCGTACCCACTCAGCCACGCATGTCGCGACATAGTCTCTATCCAGATAGTGACCCACCGCATCACGCACCGAATCGCCGATGGTATCGAAAATAATTTCCTGCAGGTTGCGGCCCTCAAGAATTGCCTGACGGGACGTGTAAAAGAAATTACGCTGATAATTGCGAACTTCATCATATTCCAGCAGGTTTTTTCGTATGCCGAAGTTGCGCTCTTCAACTTTCTTCTGGGCACGGGCCACGGCCTTGGAGACCATGCCGTGTTCAATGGCTTCATCTTCTTTCATGCCCAGACTTTGCAGGGCTTTAAGCATAAAATCACCGGCGAAAAGCCGCATGAGTTCATCTTCAAGACTGAGAAAAAATCGTGACATGCCCGGATCGCCCTGGCGACCTGAACGGCCGCGTAACTGGTTATCGATACGCCGCGATTCATGGCGTTCGGTGCCCAGTACAAATAATCCGCCCGCTTCCAGCACGCCGGAGCCCAGGGAAATGTCGGTCCCGCGGCCCGCCATGTTCGTGGCGATGGTCACGCGCCCGACGGTCTTGCCGAGTTTGTTGACCTGCTGCGTACCCGCCTTGGCAATAATTTCCGCTTCACGTTCATGATTTTTTGCGTTGAGCACTTCATGCTCTATGGCATGCTGCTGCGTGAGAATGTGCGAAAGCCGCTCGGACTTTTCCACACTGGTGGTGCCTACCAGCACGGGTTGCCCGCGTTCGATTACTTCCTTGATCTGTTCGACAATCGCGTTCCATTTCGCATTTTCATTCATGAAAATGAGATCTTCGAAATCCTGCCGCATAAGCGGACGGTTGGTGGGAATCGTCACCACTTCCAGCTTGTATATTTTCCCGAATTCTTCCGATTCGGTCATCGCGGTACCGGTCATGCCGGCGATGCGTTTGTAGAGTTTGAAAAAGTTCTGCAACGTGATGGTGGCCATGGTTTGCGTTTCAGGCTTAACGGTAACACGTTCCTTCGCCTCCACCGCCTGATGCAGGCCGTCGCTCCATTGCCGGCCCACCATCAGGCGGCCGGTAGATTCATCCACGATAATTACTTCACCTTTTTGCACCACGTAGTCTTTGTCAATTTCATAGACCACATGCGCCCGCAAGGCCTGCTCCAGCAGGTGGGGCCAATCCATGTTACCGCCGACATAAAAGGATCCCACGCCGGCAAATTCCTGAGCCTTACGTATGCCCTCATGGGTCAAATGCGCGGTTTTTCGGTCCAATTCCACTTCATAGAGTTGCACTTGCTTGGCCAATTCGGCTTCAGCCACTTCCAGTTCTTTTTGCGCTTCGGTGATGGATGTTTGAAGGGCGGCAAGTTTCGCGGCGTCCCCGCGAGCCAGTTTCATATCACCTTCAGAACCTTTGATTTTTCGCTTCAGTGATTCCACACGGGCGTTGGCTATGTCCCACGGTTTTTGGGCGGCTATAAGCTTGCGCGTCACTTCATCAGCCTGCCGATAGCGCGGGGAATCATCATGGGCCGGCCCGCTGATAATCAAGGGTGTGCGGGCTTCATCAATGAGAACGCTATCGACTTCATCAACAATGGCAAAATCCAGCGGTCCCTGCACCTGTTCCGCCAGGGACTGTTTCATGTTATCCCGCAGATAGTCAAAGCCGAATTCACTATTGGTGCCATAGGTAACAGTGCACTGATACGCCTTTTGCCGCGGTTCATTATCCATGTGAGATTGCACAAAACCCACGGACATGCCCAGAGCATAAAAAGCCGGGGCTACCCACGCCGCATCGCGGCGCACCAGATAATCATTGACCGTTACCACATGGCAATGCTTACCGGACAGCCCCATAAGGAAACACGCCAGCGGCGCTACGAAGGTTTTGCCTTCGCCGGTGGCCATTTCCGCGATTTTTCCGTCATATAACACCATGCCGCCGATTAGCTGCACATCAAATGGCCGGGCGCGGTAAGGCGGGCGGGCATCAGGCACGCAATCACGGATGGCCTGGTAGAGTTCTGGCGGAATTTCCACAAATCGCCAATCATGCTCCCCGACGCATTTTGCCTTGATCTGTTGGTACTGGCTTTGCGCTTCAGCGGTAAGTTTGCCGGCGTCGAAGGGATAGGCCGGGTTAAAGGCATTGCGCAATCCGATATTGCGATCCATGGATTCCCGCATCAGCGCAAAGGCTTCCGGCAGAAGGGCCAGATCTGATTCACCGTCCGCCATGCGTTTGCGCAACTCCTCCGCCTTGGCCCGCATTTGCGCATCGGTCAGCACACGCATGGCTGGTTCAAATGCGTTAATCGCCAGCACCCGCTGGCGGTAGGATTTAATTAATCGGCCGTTGCGGGAGCCGAAAATCTTCGTCATGGATTTATTGAGAAATTCTGTAACCATAAAACCCTCTGGATGCTACTGATAGAAACAATTCCGCGCGAATGTGTCGGTAAAAATACGCTCAACGGTGCCTGGGAATCAGAGTATGGGTGGCGGTGGGCGGGGGGCCAGCACGCGCAGAAAACCGGACTGCGGTGCCTCGGTGATCCAATGCGCTGTCCAGGGTAGAACAGGGCCGCGACGGGCGGGGATTTTAACGTAGGTGTTGACTGATTTGACCGGGCAACCATGCTGCCACGCATAAATCACATGAACGCTTGCCATCGCCCATAAACTTAGCGCCTGCGGCATCCATCGGGAGGGACTGCGGCTTGCGGAGGTGAGGGAGGCGTTCGCCCTGTGCGGTTTTGCTGAAGCATGAAATGTTGCCGCCGGAATTGCCAATAAGCGACCAATCCAGGTAACCGCTTCCGGTGCCTTGGCGGCATTGACCCCCTGCGCAGCGGGTATCCATACCATCGCCATGAGGCATGAAATGGCTGTAATCGCTGGAGAATGTCTACTTAGCCGGTGCATATATCCGCCGTTTCCATTACAATCAGAGAGTATTATACGCGGGAAAATGGCCGATGCCTATCGCTGCAGATGAGCAATTCAGGATGGGGGCTTTTTTTGGCGGGCGGAGAGTTCTACTTGCACTTTAAATACTTTCTCAAACATATCGGCTTTGTGGCGGGCGGCCCAGAGTTCCAGTTCGCAATCAGCCTGCGTCGTCAAGGCGAAGGCCGCTTTACGATTGCGCAGTGAAAGGTGTACGCGCTGTACATTTTTATAATGGCCGCGATCCAACCCATCGGCCACTCGCAAAATCGCCGCCAATTTGTCCACCACTGAGCGTTCCGCCAGTGTCAGGGACATATACGCCTCGTGGCTTTTTTTTGGCATGCTCCGCCGATGGTAGCGGGCCACGTTGCCGATAATTTCCAGTTCTACCGGTGAAAAACCCTCTAAATCTCCATTTTTAATCAGGTAATAGCTGTGCTTATGATGCCCGCTGTGGCCGATATGCCAGCCGATGTCATGCAGCATCGCCGCATACTCCAGGGATTCTCGGTGGCGCTGATCCAGATGGTGTAGCCGCGTGGTCTGGTCAAAAATACTTAATGCCAGTTTTGCAACCTGCTGATGATGATTTTCATCGTAATTACATCGCCGGCCAAGCTCAATAACGCTGCGGCGGCGCGGTTCGGTAATTTCTACGGAGAGCCGTACCTTGGGCCAATGGGTTTGCATGTAATCAATGATCATGCCTTCCCGCATCGCGCGGTCCGATATTTCAATAACCGGAATATCCAATTGTTCAAACAGATAATTCACCAGCACCGCACCGGCAATGATTTGTCCGGCCCGTCCGGGATCAAGTCCCGGCATTTTCAGCCGATCCTTAAGTGTGGAGCGGATTAGGCGACGGTATATAATTTCAAAATCTTCATACCGCATTTCACTATTTACGCGGTGCCGCGCCACTTCATGGTCATGCTGCCCCACGCACAGGGCGGCGAGATTTTCCAAAGTTCCCGACGTGCCGATAAACTTGGCCGGGTGCAATGAGTGTATGCGGGAAATCAGGCCCTTAAGAGTCATGTGGATGTGTTTATGTAATTCCCGCAGTTCCGCTTTGTCCGGTGGATCATGTTGAATAAACTGCTGCGTAAGCCGACTGGCGCCAAGCTTGCGGCTTTCCAGCAATAATGCCTTATCGGGAGTCCCGACAATTAATTCCGCCGAGCCGCCGCCAATGTCAATAATCAGGGCCGGTCCTTCTTCCATGCCCACCGCTTGCCGAACCGCCAGGTAAATCAGGCGAGCTTCCTCCTGACTGCTGATCACCCTTATATCCAGTCCCAGTTGGGTCTTGGCCATCAGGACAAAATCACCGCCATTAACACTTTCCCGCACGGCACTGGTCGCGAAGGCCAGAATACGGTCGCACTCCAAGCTTTGCGCGACGCGCATATACCGGCTTAATACACCCAGTGTGTGGGTCATGGCGGGCCGTGGCAGAACATGGCGAACCAGAGACTCTCTCCCCAGTTGCGTTAATTCTTTTTCCGAACTTAAGACCTTAAAGCCCATGGTCTCTGTGACTTCCACGATCACCATGTGCAAACTGTTGGTGCCAATATCAATAGCCGCAATTCGTAGCCCGTGTGGAGTGCTAAGTGGTGTACGGGGTCGAGGAGTTTTACCACCGGCAATTCGCACACCGGCCTTTGGCCGGGAGGGCGAAATCGTACGTGAACCTCTTTTTTTCGAGGAACCGCCGGTTTTGGTAGTGTGCGAATTTTTCATACCGCAGATTATGCTGGCCGCAGCGAATTATGTCCATGAGGTGAAAATGGCGGCACATGCAATCCGAGACACCTAACTATAATGCGATTTTGGGATATACTTCTGCGCTATGGAAAAGAACGGTGTACAAGCAGGGGTGGAATCTAGGGCGGGGCGGCGGGCACCGGCGTCTTTTTTTGCGTTGGGATATGGGCGGTTGCCGCGGGCCGTAACGGCTATGGGATGCAAGTTTGAGTTTGTGAAGCTTTTTAAG
>DAHVEJ010000202.1 GCA_027313145.1 Phycisphaerales bacterium
CTTCCTTCCTTGGAAAGGATATAGTATACACCGGCGAATCTCGCATTGCAATGTTATTTTGGAATCACACTACTAGTTGCCCCACTTCCTTGCGGTGTCCCCCGAATACCGCCTGCATCTGGGCGTGCAGCGATCCCAGGTGGCCCGCGATAGCACCGGCGAGCCTGGAAAGCGCGGGCAGGTACGGAGCCTCTCCGCGCGAAATGCCCAAAATGCCCTGAACGCGGGCCGCCAAGGGCAGGCGGGACGCGGCGGTAGCAACGGCCTCTCCATTTTGCGACCATGTCACGAGCAACATGGCCACGGCCCAGCCAACCAGGAGCGCCGGAAACATCGATCGCTTCTTGGACAGTTTAGTCATAACTGGCCAACCCCTTAGCTCACACGGACGGCCTCTGCGGCAGGCCCCAGCGCAATTTGAGACCCCTGTGGCCGCCGGTATCAGGAGCATGTCGTTACGCCCATTCATCGTTGAACCCGATGCGTAAGCATGACCCGCGCGGTTGCCAGCCCGGTGAAACCAACCTGATTTTATTTCCCCTATCGTGAAATCACGGTCGGATCCCATCGGCTTGCTTGCCGCGTTCTCCCGGTGGGATTAACCCACCGGCTCGCAGTCTCCCTGATTAACAATTCACTGCAAACTCTGCGGCACTTAAGACAGCCCCTGCCACAGAGCATTATTTAACAACACTTGAGAGTATACCGCGCCACCTCCCCCATGTGTGTCAAGAAAAAAATTATATTTTTTTTGAACGTAAAAATCTATTTTGCATGAAATTGCCATTCATTGCCGCAGAGGGCTATTTTTGGGCCTGCCAGGTGATAAGCTGCGGGCATTCGGCGAAACGTTCTTTTACTTCGACGAAGGCGCCCTGGATTTTCAGGAACATCGCTACGATGTCGGGATCAAACTGGGTGCCGGAACCCGCTTCGATCATGGAGCGGGCGATAAGTATGACCGTGTCTGTAAAGCGAAGACGTTTTTTAGAATAGCCCCGGTAGCGAAGTCTGCTGCTCGACGCCTGCGGCGAGTTCCGGCCACTGTTGGATAAATGCATCACCGGAAGTCCGCGCCAGTTCCTTCGGCTCAATCTTATAAAGGCCGTCGCCATAGACTCTGCCATGAGACCGCAGCTCTTGGCCGCTTATGCCGCTAAGAATCTTGAATACTTCGGCCGCCAGTTCCGGGTGTTGCCGCAGCAACGCCGCCATGCGACGGCGCGGATAGAGCATGAGATACAGGTTGGTGGCAATCGCCTGCGATTGATTCCAGATGAATCGGAACGGCCTTTTTTCATCGTTGCCGCGCCCCATATAAGTACAGAGAAATGGAGCGGCGTCGCGTCGCTCCTGGGCGTACCATGGAGTACGCTTGCCAACCAGATATCCCTGTTTAATTTCAATGGATTCCGCACTCGACAAATACGCCCAAAGGGCAGGGTATCGCGATTCAATAAGCGCCTCCGAGACATTACAATTAAGGAGGCACCATTGCCGCGATAATCGCGGATAACCGTCGTCTTGTGCCTCTACGACCGCAGATTGCAGTTGCCGTGGGCTGGGCAAAATGGGCCGAAGAAACTGATCGGGGATTCCGCGTTTGTGGGCCTCCCGTCGCTCGAGAACAAAAAACTTGTTTCCTCCGGTTGCAATGCCACGGGTAATTTTGAAGAGATCACCAAGCGTGGTCACTGCGCTACCCCCATGGGCGATGCGCTTGTTGCCGGGCGGCTGTGGATAAGCGGTCCATTTTTCTGAATTCAGCAGAGAATTCTGGCTGATCGTTTGCGTAAGCGCTGGCCTTTCAAGCGAACCGCCGAGCGTGAATATGACCGAATGGCCGGCCGCAGGGGGTATTTTTTTGAAAATCAGGACAGCCGAAGAGACCATTGCATCATCAAATTGAGAGTCACGGGGATCAAAGCGGTGCACCCGCAGCAATGTTAAACTGTGGGCCAAGAAATTTTTCAATGCCATTCCGTAATTAACGTCCATAAATTCCGACGGGACCAGCCACGCGGCGTAACCGCCGTCCTGCATCCAGGATGCCGCCAATAGCAGGAAATAAACATATAAGCCGGCCAAACCGCTGACCCGGACGTTCAGTCGCTGGAAGATCAAGGATTGAAGGCGCTGTTTTTCTTGGCGATCAATATGGTGATGACGCACATAAGGCGGATTGGCTAAGATGACGTTTGGTGCCGCCGGGCAATCGGGACCGCTAATTATCCGCGTAAAATCGCCGCAAACGATCGTCAGGCCTGCGGGTGCCCAAAGCTTGTGGGCGGCTTGGCAAAATGCATTATCGATTTCAATTCCAGTGGCCCCCGCGATATTTTCCCGGCCAAAAACCGAGAGAGCAGCGGAGAAAAAACTGCCCGAACCAACCGAGGGGTCAGCGAGAAGAACAGGAAACGCATCACCGGGGAGTAACGCCGCTAAACAGCGGACAATATCCTGTGCCAGCCCCGGCGGGGTTGCGAACTGCCCCAGGCGGTTCCGCTCTGCGCCGGACCGTGTGGAGTCCAATTCTACTTGCATAGTTTGGCGGCGTAATTCAATGGCTCCATCCGTTTGCAAAATCATTTACAACCCCGCTCTCAGCAGGTCGTCGATTCGGTGTTCCCACACCCAATCAATACCTTCAGCAGCCTCGTAGCCCAGATAATCACTTCCAAAATAGCCACAGAGGAAAAGTATATATGTAATAGATTCGCCGTATGCGGCCTTTAGTTGCCGGATCTTCGTAGCTTCTTCCTTTCGTCGCTTGTTGGTGTTTGTAAAATCGCCTGCGGATTTGGCCTCGATAAGTACCGGCAGATGACCTTTACGCAACTTCTTTGGCTGGATCACCACATCGACCGGAATATTTAATTTGACGTTCTCTCCCACCGGAATATTCAATCGAAATGCGTATGTTCCGGATTCCATCTCCCGTAAAGGCTGTCCAGATGAAGGAGGTTGCCTCCGATATCCTCTTGCTTCGAGGAACGCGCCGATGACGGCGAGTTGGCGCCGCTCTTGGGCGTTTCGCACGATGGGATTAGAAATAGCGCTGCACAGACGATCCGCCACGATCGTTGACGCGCGATCGCGTTCATGGTCCGTAGGTGTTGCCTTCGATACAAGCCAGGGGAATATGTCGTGATCAAGAAGCTTCACCAAAATATAACACATCGTCTCCAGTTGCTCCGAAAGCGATTCCGAGTTTATTCGGCCAGGGAGTTTTCCCCGCTCCATACACGCGACAAGCCTCCTTCCAACTCCGGAAAGCCCTATAAGGCGGTCAACGGCAAGTGGCGGTGCGGTACACATGCGTAGAGTCGGAAGACAACCGGGTTTGAGTTGGAGTGTTTCCACATTAAGATTTCGGAGATCATCGGTTGCGATGAGTGCGGCCTTAACCTGTTTGGTAGTCTGAAGGCGTGTCGACCTGAATGCTTCCGGTGCAAACGTCATGAACCACTGGTTAAACTGATCCACCGAAGCCGATACATCGGCCTTCCAAAGGTGGGGCTTATCAGCATTGATCCTCGTGGGCGGCAAATCAATTCTCCGTTCATACGCGGACATCATATTACATGTTAGGGCTCATCCTGTTAAGCGAGCGACTTTATCCAATTGCATACGAGAAGGGCGGGCTGCCCGACCAAAACAAGGCGGCGCGACGTATTACCAAATCCCCGCAAAATGTAAGCGTCAGACAATTCGCTGCCGCGACTACTGTATTTTTTTGCAGTAAACAGACAATAAGGAACGGTACCAAAACAATTTTCTGATTTGCCCTGCAATCGAATTCGGCACCACCAGCGAAGCCGGCGGCTGTATCAGAGATCGCAAGATGGGTGCTGGGGTTCTTCGGCGACGTGCCACGGGCGGCGTCAGGTGATAATTTGCGGGCATTCGGCGAAGCGTTCTTTTACTTCGACGAAGGCGTCTTGGATTTTCAGGAACATGGCTACGATGTCCGGATCAAACTGGGTGCCGGAACCCGCTTCGATCATGGAGCGGGCGATTTCGTGGGTGAATGCGTCTTTGTATAAACGGCGGGAAGTCAGGGCATCATAAACGTCGGCCACAGCCACAATGCGACCGCTGATGGGAATGTCCATACCCCGCATCTGCGTGGGGTAGCCGGTGCCATCGATGCGTTCGTGGTGGGTGGCGATAATTTCCTTGGCGATGCGCAGAAATTCCGCCTGGGGAAATTTGCGTAAGGCAATGTCAATGGTGTTGGCCCCCAGCGTGGTGTGGGTTTTCATGAGGGCAAATTCCCGGTCGGTCAGGCGACCGGGTTTCAACAACACATAATCCGGGATGGCAACCTTGCCGATATCATGCAGAGGGCTGGTAAGGTACATCCAGCGTATAAAATTGGCGGTAATGTCTTCCTGATATTTGGGGTTGGACGCCATTTCCTGAGCCAGCAAACGTGAATAGGTTTGCACGCGTTCAAGGTGCATGCCGGTTTCCGGATCACGCGATTCGGCAAGCTTGGCCATGGCAAAAATTGCCAGATTGCGTGTATCGGAAGACAGCACCCGCTCGCCACTGCGGACGCGCGCCACAAGTTCATCCGGATCATACGGCTTGCTGATAAAATCATCGGCCCCGGCGGTCAGGCCGCGGACACGTTCCTGAGCATCATTGAGCGAAGTCACGAGGATAATATACACATACCCCCAGACTTCCTCTCGGCGAATCGTCTGGCATAGTGATAAAGCACTAAGGGATGATTGAATTTCCCAATCCGCCACGATCAGATGCGCTAATCCCTGGCGGATAATTTCCAAGGCTTCTTCAGCGGTTTCGGTGCAGACAACTTCATGGCCCGCTGTTGCCAGCGTCTTACGAATTAAGGCAAGGCTGACTTTATTATCTTCAACTACCAGTACGCGCATGAATTCAAACTCCGAAAACCGCTGCGAGAGCCCGCCATTTAATCCGAAATCATCAGGAAACACAATGCCGCTGCGTCGCCGCCGTCGCCCAATTGTCTCGGCGTGGCAATATTTCCGGGCCAGCGGTGAAATCGACGATATCAATGCCGGCGTTAAGCGAATGGTTTGTCCTGGCAACCCGCCCCCCGGAAAACTGCCCGGATTTATTGCCACGCCCATTAGTCTGTAGTTTGCATTTTCCCGCGCAGTGACGAACCGGATAGAATGTAATCTATGAAAATTGCCCTGCTTATGCTGGCCGCATGTCTATTAAGTGCTGAATTGTGCGCTTCTGCGCCCCTGCGTATTGTGTTAACCGCCCAAAGCCATCCCGCGGGCTTATATCATTCGGGTGATCATACAAAACTGAACATTCGCATAATCAATCCCGGAAAAATAGTACACTTACTGTCGGGCAATCTGCGCTGGGTGCGGTATGGAAGGGACGGAAACAAAGCGATTCTGCTGGCCCAAACTCCAATCCGCCCCACCATGCTTACGCAGGGACAAATAGTCCGCATCGTTTTGCCGGAAACCTTTGCAGGCGTAGGCCGATATCGCTTGCTTTGGCACAAAGCCGTTATTCCTGCACTGAAATCATTTCAATATCCGCGGTGCATTTACGCGCCACGTTGGGCGCGTGGCGGTGGAGAAAACAGCCCGTGGATTGCCCCCCTGCCGCGACGATTTATTTCTCCTCATGCGCCCGGCTTTATCGCCGACTACATTAAGGAAACCGGAATTAAACAATTTGTATATAACATCCGTCTGTCAACTGATCGCGACAACGATTTTCCGAAGCTGATTTCCCGCGTGGCCGGAAAGCTTAAACAATCCGGGGCGAAACTTATTGCGGTTTTTACGGTCAGTGCGTCAAGCCCCGGTCAAAATCGGCATGTTTTATATCATGCAATGATAGAAAATATCGACGCGATAAGCGCGGTTTGCCGGGCGGTGGTGCTGCGCTTTTCAGGTCCCGCAAATCCGCATGCGGCCACAATCGTCAATACGGTTATTCCGCGCTTGCACGAGGCTTTGCGTGCGTTGCATTGCGGGGCAAAATTGTTTGCCACGCCTGAGGTCATCGGGGCGGGACAAGGCAATATGGCGCTGACCAGCTTGATTAGCGGCGTGGCCCTGTCAGATACCCGGCAATCCCTGCGCTTATGCCATAACCTGGAACTATCCGATGCGGCATTGCCCGTGATGATTTTGCCGGCAGCGTATACGCCAGCGGACCGCGTTTCAAACAGGGTGACGCCAGATCCCGCATTGTTTCTGGTGGCGGCAGCGCGGTACGTGCCGGTCCCTGCCGATTTAGATAATTTTGAACTGCACGTACTGGGCCGCGGGAAATTGTATTGCCTTGTGCATCCGCAATTGCCGCTTATGGCGGCGGTTTTTACGCAGACCTCCGGGTCCTGTGCCCTGGTAACCGGGTTAGGTTCTGGAAGCTTTGCGGACACGCGATTCAACGCATGGCGTACCACTCCGCCGCTGATGATCAAACGCAGCGTTTGGCAGGTGGCGATCAAAGATGGCACCGCCGGTTGGGAGCGATTGCGGGCGCTCATGCCGACACCGGGAAACTTTCCAACGGGAAAAATCATCGTCGTGGATGCGGAAGGATTGATGGCCACCCGCGATGCGCGCGGCCACCGAGCACCGGTGCCCTACCCCGGCTGGCAGGAAATTCCATTAAATCAGCATGTTTATTTTCTTACTTATCCCGGCACAGCGGCGGATTTAGCCGCCGCGATACGAACCGCGGCAATAAAGAATCTTCCCGTCGCCGAGTTTGGTCTGACAGCCAACGCTAATACCTCATCAGAGAGCACGGTATCACTGTTAGTCCGCAACGCCCGCGTGGGTCGATTGCAGGGAACGCTTTCTTTGTGGGCACCAAAAAAATCAGATAAGCGGATTCGCGTGGTCCAAATCAGCCCAGCGATACATTTCGGGCCGATTCACAGCGGTAAAACCGCGCGAGTTAAACTGCATCTCAAGCACGGCTATAAAGCTTGGTCGGCGGGAAAACTCTTTGCGGTATTAACCTGGCGGCGGTGGGTTCAAATGACAGAGCTTTCAAATACGGCTCTAAGGGCCATTGCAAAACCGGTGGTTGTCGCGCCGCAACAGCCACAGAATCTGAATGCCACCACGGTCGTCACTACGAAACCGGATTCAAAGGCAAAATCGGCCAAACGTAAAAATGGAATTTCCAAGCCCCAGAACACCACGCAACCGGTGCAACGCGTGGAATTGCCGTATATGCCTGCAACGAAAAACCACCGCTAGGAGCCTGTCCGAGTAATGGCCGGGTTGCGACGGCGTGATTTTTGGCTTCCGTCAAGTAGCGGCGACGATGGCGTACCTGACATGGATGGTACTCCGAGGAGCCGCGCCGCAG
>DAHVEJ010000203.1 GCA_027313145.1 Phycisphaerales bacterium
CAAATCCAGCATTTTCTTGTGCGAGGAAATAATAACTGGAATGTAGCCTTTTAACTCCTTGATGACTGTTCCAGGATTGTGTGGCCATTGCAAGGGGATGTTAAAATTCGCGACGCCACCCATCTGATTGCCGCCATACCACATGTTGCCCGGAGTCGGTGTCACAAGAGAATTGCCATGATTATCAACGGCTTTGGTCACCACGGTCTGCTGGACTTGCATAGGGCCTGTTTTTCCGGGAATCGACAGAAGCGCCGCCTGAATATTAAATGTTTGAGTTGCTGACGGGCCATTGGACATAAAACTTACGCTGCGGTTATAGGTAACACTCTGCGGCGTAATAGCAAAGCCTCCTTCAATATCAATACTGTGCCCTTTACCCAGCGAGCCATTCGGGATCAGTGTCAACTGCTGCGGATTGCCATAATAGCCCGGCGCAGGGGAAATGCCGGTAAGAACCGCCAACTTCTGCATGACTTGCCAGAACGGTACGTTGTGTGCATGGATGGAAACCTGCGGCATCATGCCGGGATTGGAATTAATAAAATTAGGGACTGTTCCCGCCTGCCGACATACGCTGTCAAACGCCTGCCGGGCGGAAATATCTTTGGCATCCAGAGTAATCAGGGGCCCACGCAGAAGATCGGCGTGGGCGATTTCACGCAGCCCCTGGCGCAATAAATGCCGCATCTCGGGTGTAGTTAACCCGGAAAGAGCTTTTTTCATTGCCGGCACGGCGGCATCGCCGGCGGCGGACAGCTTTTTGGCGGCGGCGTGGCGGATCGAATAGCGATGGCTGGTAAGTTGCGTAATCCATAGCTGAATCTGCTGCGGGGCAGGCTTTACCTCCGCTGACACCGCCGGCGCTGGGGGCAAACCCGCTGCATCAACTGCGCAAACAGCACACGCAGTAAGAGAGATCACCGCCGATGCCAATGTAATGGCAGTGCATACACCGACCGATCCCCGCCCCCATTTCCAAAATGACTGCGTCTGCATCCGAGCACTCCTTTTATTGAACTGATTAATTGATGTTCGGCGACACTATTTTCGCCGACCGTGCAGCAGATGATGATAAACCGAGGCAGATGCGCCCGCAATGGACAGGCCTTTTCGACATGAAAACCGTCGGACGCCGCCCCGGGGTATGCCCGGGAAGAACCTTTGAACCATGCGCGTGAATTGTTACCCCGTGAAACACCGCCTATAATCCAGCGAGATCCACGGGGCGCAAACGCGCTAAGCTGGCGGGCGCGGACGGGGCAGGATTTTTTATGAAAGGTTATCTGATGAAACTGCAAAACAAAGTAGCAATTGTTACCGGGGCGGCCACAGGCATTGGTCAGGGCATCGCCATTCGCCTGGCCAAAGAGGGGGCGGCCATTGTGGTGGATTATGTCGGCAAGCCGGGGGCGGCGGATGCAACGTTAAACGCCATTAAATCGGCGGGTGGAAAGGTGATTGCCGTAGCGGCTGATGTGAGCAATCCGCAACAGGTTCAGGCGATGGTGGATGAAGCAGTTAAAACTTTTGGTAGTTTGGATATTCTGGTGAATAACGCGGGCATCGAATTCAAACACCCTTTTGTAGAATTTCCGGTTGAACAATTCCAGAAAATTATATCCGTCAATTTGATCGGACCCTTTGTGTGTTCGCAAATTGCGGCGCGGCAAATGATTAAGCAAGGCAAGGGTGGCCGGATTATCAATATTTCTTCGGTGCATGAAGACCTGCCCATGCCCACCAACGCGCCTTATTGCGCTACCAAGGGCGGCATACGAATGCTCACACGCACCATTGCGGTGGAACTTGCACCGCACAAAATCACGGTCAATAACATCGGCCCCGGTGCCATCTTCACACCCATTGATGCGGATGTGGAAGCCAACAAAGCAATGGAAGACGCCCTGATGGCGGAAATTCCGCTGGGCCGCTGGGGCAAGCCCGAGGAAGTAGCTTCTTTGGCCGCATTCCTCGCTTCGGATGAAGCGGCCTATTGCACCGGATCGACCTTCTTTATCGATGGCGGCATGTTGCGGCAGGCGGGTTCCCTTTAGGGCCAAGTGTTGTACCCGGAGAATGCGTCGATGGTGCCTACCACGACCAGCGGCCCTTATGGCCTTCTGACGACAATGATGAGCTTCATGTTCTGGGGTGACCAGCGCGTGCTGACGGCAGCTTGCGCGATAACCGAAGCGGAATATTACGCCGAACGAGGATTCTCCGCGGGGTCATTGCATAAATTGCTGGTGCACTCCATGGCCGCCCAATGGATGTGGCTATCACGATGGAAAGGACACGACCTCCGCCGTCTGGAAGACACCACCGATTATCCCGCACGCGAGAGCATTCTAAAGCGCTGGCCGCAGGTACATGCGGACTTTTCCGAGTTCGTTCTGGCGCAAACGGCAATTACTCTGGCAGCCCCGCTGACCTATCGTAACACGCGCGGCGAGCAGTTCACGTTGCCGCTGGGCGAACTGATTTTGCATTGCCTGGATCATGGAACCTATCATCGCGGACAGATAAACAGTTTGATTAAATTAGCGGGTGGAACACCCGTATCACTTAATTATTACCAATTTAGCCTTGAGCACCTGCGGCGTGGTGGGAAGGTATGAACAAGCTGCTTATGGCATCCATTTTCTCCGCAGGGGTGTTGGCGATTGTCGGAGTATATTCGTGGCATCAGCACAGCCGTCGCCTGACATGGTCGCAGGTCAATGCAATAATTGCCGGTAAATTTCCGCAAGTACCACAGCTATCCGTGCCGGCGCTGCATACTTGGCTTGCCGATTCACACAAAGTGCAACCACTGCTGCTGGATGTTCGGGCGAAGGTGGAGTACGACGTCAGCCATCTGCATCATGCGCGATGGATTAATACCGATGAATCGGTCGCCAAGGCGATGGGCGGCATTAAGCGTGACCAGCCCATTGTCGTGTATTGTTCGGTGGGCTATCGTTCATCGGCTTATTGCGCACAACTGATGAACGATGGCTTCACCGATGTGCATGATTTAAAGGGATCTATTTTTCAATGGGCCAACGCAGGTTTGCCGGTCTATCGTGACGGCACAATTGCCCATCATGTGCATCCCTACAATCGCCATTGGGGGCAACTGCTCGAGCGTTCACTTTGGGCCTTTCATCCACCAAAACCTTAATCACGCCAAAGCGTTACCAGAGGCCTGAACATTCTGTCTTACCGGGTTGACCGTTGAATTCGTGGGCAAAGCCATTGGGGGCATACCATCATCAATGCGCGGCAGGTTGTTTTGCCAATAACCCCTTTACGTCAGCGGCAAGCTGACGCGGAGAATAGCCGACAATAATGTGCCGCAAGACGCCATGCCGATCAATGATAAATTCTGTCGGAAAGCCGGTAATACCAAGCTTTTGGGCTAAAGCGCTGTTTCCGTGGTTATGATTAAAAATCTGCGGCCAGCTTTCTTTCGGGTGCGCTTTTTGATAACGGGTAACAGATTCCGCGGTGGATTGCACCGGCACACCTACCACTTCCAGACCGTGGCGGTGGTACTTGCTGTAGAGTTTCGAGATATAAGGCGCTTGCTTGAGGCACCAAGGACACCAGGTACCCCAGAAATCTACGACGATTACTTTGCCCTTCCACTTGGACGTATTAAGTTTCCCACCTCCCAAAAGTTGGCCATGTAATACCAAGGCACTGCCTTTGGCCGTAGCAGATGTTCCCCCCGCAACTTGTGCCACACTGCGCTGATAGTTCATTATTACAAATAATCCCATAAGTAATGTCGACGCTGCCAAAAAAATGCCACCCTTGCGCCAAGGCCGATTAAATTGAGTTGCCATATCGATTTTCCTTTCATGCCATGCTGTGGTTCGGTCGGAACGATAACCGAGCCATGCCATATTATAGCCGTCAGATCACACAAGAGCACTATCGCGTTTATACCCGTTCAAAGGTAACAAATATAAACTGTTGTGGCTTGCCGGTTGGAGTTGTGTGCAGATGTAACTGTTCTCCCAATATTCGAAAGCCATTACCAAATTCATTCGCCAAACTTGCTGCGTCATACCGGCAGACATCCAGACCGCTGCACCGTGCCGGCGCATCGGGCGCGAATGTGCCGATAATCAGATGGCCGCCAGAGGGCACCGTGCGGACCGCTAATTCGGCGTAATGTTTCCGATCCTCTGGATTCAATAAAAAGTGGAAAACCGCACGGTCATGCCAAATATCATACGTCCCAACATCCTCAACTTCCGTAATATCCGCGACGAGCCATTGGATATGTCCCGCTCGCTCCGCCAACCGGGCCTTGGCCTTGGCCACGGCCGCCGCTGAAATATCCAGCAAAGCTATCTTTTCATACCCGTGGTCCAAAAGTTTTTCCGGCAGCCGAGATGTTCCGCCGCCAATGTCAATAACGCTTCCCTGGCTTGGTGAGGCTTTTTCAATGAGACTAAAGGATATTTCCGGATCGGCCTGATACCATCCAACCTCGGTATCCTTATTTTTGGTATAAACAATTTCCCAATGTTCTTTCCGATTCATGTTATTTATTTCTCCGATTGGTGCTACTGGATTTCTTTTCTCATTCGCTGATATTCTTCCTGATTGATTTCGCCGCGGGCGTAGCGCCGATCCAGAATTTCCCGGGCGCTGTCGTCTTTTGGGTGCGGCCCGCGGCCGGCACACATTGGCCCGCTGCCCCGGAACACAAGTACCAGCATCACGATCACGCAGACTAGAAATATCAAGGGAAATATCATCATCCACGGAAACCAATCCCAAGGCCCATTCATCCACATAATCAGGTTACCTCCGCAATGGCCAACGTCCGCACCAACGTTATTATAGCCCTCTGAATGCCTCACCGTCGGACGGTGTTTTGCTGATTCAACGCAATGCTAACGCACCGCCGCATGGATGTCCCGGATCACATCACGTTGGGTGTAGAGATCCCGGAGTATCTCCGGCGACAGTGGCCGGTGCGGAGATAAAATAGCCAAGTAGGGCAATGCCCTGCCGCCGCCGTTCCCAGCACCTTAAACGGAATGGTAATATCGAACCGGCCTGCATCGACGGACAACTTTCCCAACTTGGTAACCTGCGTGGGCACGGGGATGGTTATCGCTGCCGGGTAATGCACAACTCCAAAAACCAGCCCCTTCGAGGGCATGAGTTTTACGGAGGCTGGAATGAGAAAACTCTCCAGAGAATGGTGGCTTTGAATGTGGTAACCGACAGCCACCGCCAGATGAATAACAACCACACCATGCCCCAGCGCGGCAATCTTCTCCGGTCGGGCCTCAATGGAAGCTGTTACCACATGCGGTGCCGAGAATCCATCGCCCATCGTCTGGGCCTGAACGTAAAAGTTCGGCAACGCCACTGCCAGCAGCATGGCAACCACACCAAGAGCCACAACTACGGGCGGCGTCCACTGGAAACGCGCCCGGAGGTCAAAATGGTTATTACGTCCCAGCGCTGAACCTTGCGTTACTTTCCGGGGAGACTTGACCCCTTGTCCATCGCGAAACGGTCAGGATCCGCCGTTGCCCTTTTGAACCAACTTCTGCACGTCCGCATCCAACTTTCGCACATCGGTCCCAAGCTGCTTGGAGGAGCTTCCGACGATGGTATATTTCAATATTCCTCGGCGATCAATGACACATTGCGCCGGAAATGCGCTGACACCCAGCTTTTGAGCCAGCGCCGCATTCCCGGCACCCTTATCAAAGATCTCCGGCCACGCGGCCTTGGGATTCGCCTTGAGATAAGGCTTCACGGCGGCGGTGGTATCACTTAGCGGCACCCCAACAATTTCAAGGCCCTGACAGTGGTATTTGCGGTAGAGTTTCTCAATGCCCGGCATTTCTGCCCGGCACCATGGGCACCAAGTGGCCCAGAAATCGATCACAACTACTTTGCCTTTCCAAGTTGCGGTATTGAGGTGTCCCCCATTCAGCAGTGCGCCGCTGATCACAACGGGCTTGCCCTGAATAGAACCGGCTCCGCCCGGTTGCTTGGCCACATTGCACGCGGCGTGTTTCATCATCGCGGCCTTGACCGATCGGCCAGAAGGTGTGTCCGCGCGTCCAACGGCAAGGTCCTGTTGCAGGACCAGTATTACGACTACCAATAAGGCCACAGTGCCGGGTGTTGCACCTATATCTGATCTGAACTTTTTCTTTGCGTCAGGCATAACGTAAGCTCCTTTGAAAATATGGGTGGTTTAGTTTTCCAGCATCATGTCAAGTATTCTAATACTTGAATGTATCAGCCGTCAATGCCATATCACACCAAATCGTTCAGTTTGGTACCGGCCGGCCTTGGTATCTTTATTTTTGGTATAAACGGGTTCCCAATGTTCTTTGCGGTTCATAGGCTAATTACCCCAGATGCTCACAACCCTTTACATTAGTACGCACCAGCAGCGGGCAGGTTCAGAAAGGGTGATCCGCACGTTCCCTCCAGGGCGAGGTTTCGGGGCCCAAGTGCCACCCGATAATTGATGGCGTCAGCACGCATCCGAGTCGTCGCCGGGGGAACTGGCGGCGTGTGAACAGCAACTTGGACCCGAGCAACAAGCGGCCGCGCCTCGGTGCGGATTACGGTTTCCCATGCGTCGTGAAAGCCAGTAATAACCGCCGCCGGTTGACAGCAGTGTTACCACGGCCATTAAAGGCTTGCCAACGCCCAGTGCTTTGGCCCCGAAAATACTTAAATAAACGGCCAACATCGGTGAGCCGCAGCAACCAATCAGGAAGCATCCGCCCACCATAAGTATTCCCATGAGAGAAACACTGCCTACCGCTCCCGCCGCCATTGCGGCTCTTCGCTGGTAAAAAAACTGCATTATTGCCCACGCCCCAAAAGCCGACGCCAGCGCATTGGAAAACCCCGTGAAGTAATCTCCCGCCTCCAAATAGGCCCCAAAGCCCAGCCAAGTGTTATCAACAATGCCCACATTCGCCCAACCAGGGGCCGGCTCACTGCTGATCCGTCGAATGTACAGAGCATGAAATACAAATACCAGACCGAAAATCACCAGCGGAAGCCAGCGTGCAGTCCGTGTGATCGGTTTTGCGATTGGGTTGCCAGGTACCTCGATGGTCATTGTTTTGTTACCTTTTTTGCGATAAAGGCGTAGCCTTTCCTTCCTTTAACCAGCGTTCCATCGACGCGCACGGTTTGCTTGATTTTCGGCGCTGCGCCCCTCCACTGTACGGGAATTTTTGTCGGCTCCTCCTTTGCCAGACATGCGAATCCTTCGCGACGGTACTCCCGCATATCCACCATGATAAATCCCCTTCCCGGCGTGACGATTCCCACCACGCCCGTGAGCG
>DAHVEJ010000204.1 GCA_027313145.1 Phycisphaerales bacterium
ACAAAATACGCGCCAGCGCAACTCTCGCGATTGCGAATATTAAGACCGAGTTATTTTAGTTCCGGACGCCACTGGTTGTGGATTCTCCGCCTCCGCCTTTTTCAGAACATCAACCATCGGTGCGTTAAAGTTCACGCACGGCAGATCAGCCCGCGCCGCCAGGCGCTTAACAAAGTGTCCATATCGGATCAGCACCGCATTATAACCGCCGGGATAATGTGGTTTTTCAGTGATATCGTCATAGGGGGAAGGCTCAATAAGAACAATTCGCACCCCGGGGAGATGCTTTTTCAGCATGGAAATAATGTGCGCGTAGCCCCTGCGGTAAATATTGAACAAATGTTGATTAAACGGTTGATATCCAGCGTCATTCATACCCAGCATGATGGTAACCACATTGGGTTTAAAGGGAAACACGTCCCGCTTAAGTCGCAAGTCGATAGGACCGGCCCAACCGCCGGAGACGCGATCTCCGCCCACGCCGCAGTCCACGAAGCGCACCCGCAGATTCGGAAAGCGGGTTCGCACGTAAGTTTCTACGTCCACAGCGTAGTAACGCTGTTCAGTGATGCTGTCGCCATAAAAGCAGACATGATCCCCATTTTTAAGAAAGAACTTCTGCGCCGTGCCGGCGTGGGCCGACAGGCCGCTTGTCATCACAATTGCCCACACGCATACCTTTCTTATTTTCATCATAAAATTCCTGATGCGAGGGAGAAATGATCTAAAGACGCGCTTTATTCAGCCGCCGGAAAATTCGACTTTGGCCAGACGCTTGGGTACCTGATCCAAAAGACTGTTTGTGGCGTGGCCGATATCAGCCAGAATCGGTCGCACAAACGCTTTGATCGTGGCGTATGTTTGATCTCCGCCAGGCGTAAGCGGACGAATGGTGTAAGCACCCACCGCGGCAGGCACAATAAATGTCTCGGCGTAGTGGATCACCACCGGGTCAAACGCTCCGGTGGGGCTTTCCACCGTTATGGCATCTCCCTGAACCAGATTCAATACATTTACTCCGCCGCCGGTGTGATGGGGGACCTCACGGGTGAACCAGTGGCGGCGCGTTTCAATAAATTCCATTTCATGTAATCCGGTGCGTTCTTCCCGCCAGCCCGGCCCGGAACCCAGCGACGACACACGGTTGATCAAATGTCGCTGCGTCCATTCACGCCTTCGATCCCATTGCAGATTGGCCAGGCCGTGGTCTAAATGGACCGGCCGCGGCACGCCATCCAGACCCTTGCGATCCCAATCCCAGAGCTTGAATGTGAATATATAAGGGGTTGCGCTGATTTCCAGAACCAGCCCTCCCGCTCCGGAGCAATGGCACGTTCCGGCCGGAATCAGAAAGTGGTCGTGGCGCTGCGCGGGCCAGCGATTGGCATACAGATCCGTTGGAAAAGGGGCGGTGCCTCGTTGCGCTTTATAAAGATCAGCCGCCATATCCGCAGGGTCTACGCCGTTGCGCAGCCCGAGATATACACAGGCATTCGGCGCGGCATCCAGCATATAATAGCTTTCATCCTGCGTGTAGTGCATTCCAAAGTTCTCTTGGATGTAGCCGGTCAAGGGATGCACCTGAAAGCTTAAATTTCCGCCGCCCATGGTATCCAACAGGTCAAAGCGGATGGGAAATTCCGGACCAAAGCGGGCGTATACGTTCTCGCCCAGCAACTCGCGAGGTTGGCGATATACCACATTGATTGCGGGAAATTCTGTAAGGATCGTGCCGAATTGCAGGGCCAGCGAGTTTTCTTCCGGCACACAGTCAAAGCCCCACCCGTAGTTAGGTTCACCGCGATCCAAATTAAAATTGTCTTTCATCCATTGGCCGCCCCACGGCGCGGGATCAAAAAACGGTACGACCCGAAAAGGCCGTTGTGCTACCTGCCCCAGCGCCCTGCGAAGCGCATCGCCGCTTACAAGCTTAGGTGAGAGGGGAGTATTGGTGTCCAGAAAAAAATCAACTGAATCAAACACGCAGAATTTGTGGCGATCGCACACACGCCAGTCCACAAAATATCCCTGCTTATACTGTGCCGCCCACGCTTGCCCAATGTTGGTACAGCCCAAATTACTGATGGCTTGCTGACGGAAACGCCGCTGAATTTCCCAGCGGGCCATGTCCGCGTATATGAGAATATCCGGTGACGCGGCAACCAATGCCGCGCCAGGCCCGTAAATGAATACCCTCCGATCTTGCCCGGACCCGATCTGACTTTGGGCCGCCCGAAGTTTTTCGGGATCGAAATAATCCTGCATTTTCAGATAAGTCATACGGCCGAAGACCGGATCCGTGCCGAGAAAAGGCGCTATCATGGCCGCTATTTCAGAAGCAGACTTCATCAGCGAATGGGTATGTATCACCAACTCCGGCTTGATTGCCTCACGCAACTGCGCCAGAACCTCGTCGTCCAGAACACCGGTATAGCAATCTACGGCCATTAAGACAGAAGGTCGCGATTTTTCGCGCACAACGTCACGCAAGTGTTTACCTATGGAATTCCATCCCGCCCAGGCGCAGTTGTCGCCACAGCTCACGTTAATAACCGGATGTTTATTATAATTACTGATGGGGTCCATCAACGGCTCCGTTTAGCATCCTTTGCGGCCAGATAAGCAATACCTTTGATCCCCGCCTCATTGCCCAGAGCCGCGGGGCGAACAGGTACATTCCATTTTGCCCAGCAATGGGCACGAATAAACTTGTGCATGTGAGGCACAATGACGTCGGCGCATTGCGCAATTTTGCCGCCAATGACCAGCAGTTCCGGGTCGTAATTATGAATTAACGCGACGGCTGTGATGGCCCATATTTTAATTGATTGTGCTCTAAGCTGTCGGGCCAGCAGGTCCCCTTTCCCTGCCAGGCGAAAGACAGCCTCATAGGTAATGGTTGCTTCCGCAGCCAGGGCGCTTTGGGAAAATAAAGGTGAATGGGCTGCTTGTGCCGCCAGCGCCCATGAAGAGGCGTGCGTTTCAACGCATCCAATATTCCCACATCGACACCGCGCGCCGCCGACATCAATGGTGTTATGGCCGCCGGCGTTTCCCGCCAGTCCATGGGTGCCGGTAAGAGCGTTGCCCCGCATGACGACCGCAGTTCCCACTCCGGTACCCAGTGTGATCATGCCCACATTTTTTACCCCGCGCGCCACACCGTACTTAATTTCACCCGCCAGTGCCGCATGGGCGTCGTTGCACCAGTACGCCGGTTTGCGGAATTTCTTGTCAATCCATGCGGCAAGCTTGAATTTTGGAGCGTCGGCAAACTTGCCGCCGGGCACCGCCCAGATTTTTCCGGATTCCGGAGCCACAATCGCCGGGATCGCAAGGCCGATCGCGGTAATGGCATATTCCGCGATGCCGGTTTGCGCACAGAGTTCCAGCCAGACGGGGGCGATACGATCCATGGCGCGGCGCAGGCCCGCGGCAGGGTTTGCCGCGATTTCGCGCATTCGCAGAATTCTTCCGCGATCCACAATCGCCAGTTTGATATTCGTGCCACCGACATCCGCCGCCCATACCGCCATAAGCAGGAACTCCTTACCGTGAATCAAGCGTCCACGATACGGGAAATCGCTATTGCAATCTATAGCGTTTTCGCCATTAGTATGTATCATTATCGCTATGAATACCGGTTTGAAATCCAATTCCCCCGCTTTACGAAAGTCCTCCGCCGGTGCGGTGCGAGCTAAGCATGTATTATTGGCCCTGTGGTGGTGGGACGAGCGGCTGCTGCGGGGCATCGCGCGGCACGGCGCATCGCACGGATGGATATTGGACACGCGCGTGCGGTTTGCAAACCGTCTGCCTGTTCGGCGCAAGTATGACGGTGTGATCGTATTCAGCGGGCGCGACACGACGTTACAACGCATGGCCCGGGCGATTCATTGTCCGATCGTAAATCTTGACCAGCATCGACCTGTGCCCGGTGCCTGCACCGTCTGCTGCGATGACATCGCGGTGGGGAAGGCGGGCGGTGAGCACTTGCTGGCCTGCGGGCTGGAACGTATCGCTTTTGTGCAAATGCGATCCCGACGCAGTAAATCCGAGCGTGCGAGGTTTGCCGGCCTGCGCCAGGCGGCCCTGGCGGCGGGAATTCATGCCAAAGCCGTCGCCATCAAGGACTTGAAACGCAAACTCGTCAATACGGCAGTGCCCATGGGCCTGATGGCCGGTAACGATGAGGCGGCCGTGGAAGCAATCGGAATATGTCTGGAAGCGGGTTTGACTGTGCCGGATGATGTTGCCGTGGTCGGGGTCGATAATTTTCCGACCGTGTGCCTGCATGCCCCGGTGCAGTTGTCAAGTATTGACCTGAATTTGGAACATTGGGGGCAGCAGGCGGCCGAAACTCTGGATTCTATGATGTCGGGCATTAAACCACCGATTGGCAATCAGGTGATCCCCAATGCCGGCGTCGTTGCCCGCGCTTCCACCGACGTAGCCCACCGCCTGGACCCGCGGTTGGCCAAGGCCGTGCGATATATCCGCGATAACTTTCACCGGCCTATGAAAATTTCCGAACTGGTGCGGCATGTCGGCCTTTCGCGGCAGTCGCTGCAGAATTATTTTCAAATGCAACTTCATCACACCATGCACGAGCATTTGTCCAGCGTGCGCGTCGCGCATGCCGCGCAGCTTATGCGGCGGGGGGACGACGGACTGGCGCGTATTGCCCAAGCCAGTGGATTCCGTGATTATCAACACTTTCATCGCGTTTTCCGCAAACTCACCGGCGTAACGCCTTCCGCATGGCGCCGGCGCGGGGTGGCTACGACCGAGCCTGAAGATAATAAATAGAATCTCCCCGGCCCGGCCTGTGCAAACCAGCGTGGCCAATGTGCCTTAGGTGCTCCGCGGTTGGTGGGGTGTGCTCAGGTGTACTTGGACAGGCTCCAAGTTAAAAGTGGCGGTGGCGGGGTCAATATCGCCACCGGACGCCCAAAACTGTAACCTCTCAGAGCGTTCTTGTCCTGCTGACGGCCTTGCCGCGGTGAAAATTCGGCAAGGCTTGCTATCGGCAGTGCCTTCCAATGTCTCGCAAGATTCTGAATTCAATGAGCTTCTGAACATCTGGCTAACACTGCCGGTACGGAGCCGTTCTGCGCTGGTAGCGTTCCTGCGTTCACTGACACCGCCGGAGGTGGCACCGTGAGCGAACAAGAAAGCATAAGTCCGGTGCCAGCCACCTCGTTTGCCAAACAAAAGGGCCTGGGTAAGGAGCTGGATAAGCCCAGTAATAATACGAAAACAGCGATCAGCCTTCCAGGGTATTTGTATCCCGCCAAGAAGCATGGTGCATTGCCGGAAACACCGGCGGAGAAGAAAGCACGTCGCCGGGCGGAAGAACGTAAGAACAAGCCACGCTGCGGTATTGTCAGCGATCACGCCACCGCCGATTGGGGTCGGCGGCAGGAGCGTTTGAAGATTTGGGGTTATGGATCCAAGATTGTCTGTCCCGGCAAGCCAGATCGCCATCTTCTGCCCTTGGTCCATCCGGATAAAGTGGCCCACCGTTCCAATGGTTATAACATCGCACGTATTCACGGTATTGCCGATATGGCCAAGGCCGATGATTGTATTGCCGCGGCACTGCTCACCATGACCCTGCCGGGGCGCATGCACAGTGCTTACAAGGGCCATCCCAATCCATTGTGGGATGGCAGCACACCAGAAGATGGGAGATTGTACTTCGCGGCAGTGACCAAGAACATTCGCCAGCGGTTCAAACGATTGCGCCAGCGGGGAATTATCGCATATATACCGTGGTTCTACCGGGCTATGGAAGCCCATAAAGACGGTACACCGCACCAACACTGGGTCCTATTCTTTCGGCCCGGTGATGAATTATTGATCTTACAGGCCATTGATGCCGCGTATAAGCCGGAAGATCGGGATCATGCCCGGCGTAGGATAAAGTTTGAGACCTGCCGCCATTTCGAGGGGGCGCAATCTTACATACGGAAGTATGTTACCAAGAACACCAAGGGCCTTTCCCCGGGTTTCAAGAATCAACGGGTATGGCGTTCGATCTGGGGTATCCGGGCCTTCGGCACATCATTGGGCCTGCGTGCGGGCATTTACAAGCTGCTACGTCGATTTCTGCCACCGGGTACCGGCAGTGATTGTCCGGCGGAACTGGAACCCGGGGTTCGGGCGGCCCGAGCCAACCGGATGTGTGAAGCCAGCCGCTGGGCGGATGAAATGGGCCTGAAACTGGTCTATGAGGATCGCATCAGCTTCCGTGGCGACCCATACAAGGCGGTAATCGGCATGGTGGAAACGCAGTGGGGCGAAGCGTGGTTCAAGCCCAAATGGAATATTGAATCGGTGTTCAGTGAAGTGGTCTTTGAGGTCAACGGCGAGATTTTCCGGGAACGATACAACACCCTGCTGCAGGAAGTAACAGATAGTCCGTACTGCATTCCGCCCTTGCGGGACAGAGTTATTGGCGGCAAGCCGGTGATCCCAAGCGATGTGTTTGAGGAACTACCGGAAGGTTGGGAGTTTGACTGGGAAAAAGACGCCTTCGAGTGGTCCGATGTCAATCCCGATGATCCGGATGACCTGTGAGTTCAGGAAGCCAGGGGTTGGGTTTTCCAGAGTTTCGGATGGTGCGTTTAGAGGTTTGGATAATGGATGATTTTGAGCCACTGAATTCAAGCTCGCTGCTGTTGAGTTATTACGAGCTCATTCTAGACGGCTCGGACGCCGAGTTGAAGGCGCAGTTGGATGATTTATTACGTCGTCGTGGTTTGGCATCACATATCAGGCCACTACGTTGTGTACAGCCGGTGAAATCGGCCGATCTTTCGAAACTTCCCCATGTGCGGTGGACTGACGAGTTTCCGTATGGTGTTCGTCCGGTCCCCGATTGGGTCAAGTCACGTTGGGAAAACTGTTATAAGCGGGTCGTGGAAAGCCCTGTTAAGTTCGATCTTACGCCGCCTGACCACCGTTGATGCGGTGCCGCAGTGGTCGCCGGCGATTGTTGGGTGCTGATCGTTTCTTGCCCAGCCGAGTCGGATTGGGAGGGAAGAGAGTTGCAAGAAGCCTTCGCGGCTTGGGAGCGAAGCGTTTGCTTGCCCATTTACACACAATATTATACATGCGTGCCTGTGTAATACGACGATTGGCGGATTCCAATCCTTCACCACGCCGAATCACCATCAATTCATCCATCTTTGCGAACAATCCAGCCTACCGGGTGGCGG
>DAHVEJ010000205.1 GCA_027313145.1 Phycisphaerales bacterium
CTTCCTTCCTTGGAAAGGATATAGTATACACCGGCGAATCTCGCATTGCAATGTTATTTTGGAATCACACTACTAGCTCGCTGGCTGCGCCGACGGCAGCTCCGGCTCCGAACCCGACAAACGGACCGCCGGGTAAAAAAGATCCGTATATGCTGATGTAGGTTGAATCGATCCCACCCACGAGCCCGCCGACGGCACCCCAAATGCCATTACGGGCACCGAGCGTCGCACCGAGGATGCCGTTCAGCCCGGCCATGATGCTCACGCTGATCGACAGGCCGCCAAGGCTAAAGTGTCCGCTTGAATCCAGCATGTCGATTGGATCGCCGCCGGTGAAGGCGTAGGGCAGATCAGTCATCGGATTGGCCAGCGAACCCGTGTAGCCGTAATCGGCCTGCGTGAAACTGCCGGTGCCCGTATTGAAGTATCTTGCATGGTCGTAATAATTCCCGCTTGCGGCATCGAACGGCATGGAACTATACAGATATGTTGTTAATGCCGTCGCGGCGTTGAAGCCCAAAGCATTCCCGAACGCACCATAATTCATGTCCTCAACCACCTTGCCGGTGGCGTCGGTAACAAGCCGCGTGTTGCCATGGGCACCGGCGCTCCGCCCAATGACCAATGAGCAACGATCAATGTCGAGGCAGGAGCCGAGATACCGATGCCGGGGGATATGCGTATCGGGTAACAAAAACTGATGTTCACCACCACGGCACGAAGATACAACGCGATCCACGGATTCCGCGGATTTTGCCGAAGCGCAAATATCGCAAAGGCCAGCGGGTCGAAACCGGCGCGATTGATGGTCCAAAGTTGTTTCAGCCAAGGTTACCATTCATCCGTATCCAAAACTCCAAGCGCCCGGCTCACAACTCGGCAGCACCGCCGCCATTGTCATGAAAATTTACGATCCAACAACTATCCGGGGCCATCACATTCCTCACGGTCATTTCTACCCCAACTCGTATACGTTTGTCATCAATAAAGCTATCGCTGTTGATCAACCACAATCAGCCGGGCCACGTCACACCTTCCTCCGTAGCAACACCGCAACCATGTCAGCCGCTAAATTCCATCCCGACTTACGGGGACGTTTCGCAATCGGAGCCTCGTTGATCTGGAGAAAAATATCGGTTACCCGCGATGGCGGAGGGAAAAGTTCCCTAACAACCATGGCTTCGGCCTGCAATTGCCCTTCCTTAAGGCTCGCTCTAACGGCGTAGCGAAGAATGGTAATCGACAATCGGATTAGCGCCAGGCGATCTCCACAGATTATAATTGTACCGCGATCCGCGGGCGCACTTTCAATGCTAATTGCGCCGCCCACGGCAGGAACATGCATATCGAGCAGCCGAACATGCTCGTCGAAAAATTCCAAAACCTTGGCGTCCATTGCATTCTCCAGAAAAGATCCCACCGAGGCTCATGTTTTTGAAATTATCCATCCGCTTACCCCAGCTAACAGCGTCCATTTGAAACAATTGACTGTACCGGGGAGGAAAGAATACGAGAAGTGCATGTCCGTAAACAGGACCCCGGGATCGAGTAATAAATCAGGGCCTCGTGCACCAGCATTTATAAGCCATGCCGATGACGTCCATTCGATATACTGCGGAAGCGAGAATTCGGCAAGCTGGAACAGTTTGCCAAACCACGTCTTACCCAGCACTTGGGCTAGCGGTTCCTCGTGAACGTAAAGATCGCCTGAACCCGTAACATCGTATTTGAGGCCAGTCCCAGAAAGCCTCGACGGAACGTACAAGAATGCGTGTGGTCCCCATCCGCCGCTTCCGGCACCCAATTGGAAACCGAGATCGAAATTAAATTCTTTCGCTTTGATTCCACTGGTTAGAGCCTCGTTTGCTACTCCATCTTCATCGGCTTCAAGCGTCTCGTCTATATTCATTGCTACAGATATGCTTGGTAGCGAAAACTCATGCCCGCTCAAATCCAGCATGTTTATCGGATCGCCACCGGTGAACACATACGGCAGATCGGTCATCGGATTATTAAGCGAGCCGCTGTAGCCGTAGTCGACCTGCGTGAAGCTGCCGGTGCCCGTGTCGAAGTATCTTGCATGATCGTAATAATTCCCGCTGGCGGCGTCGAATGGCATGGAGGAATAGAGATATGTGGTCAATGCTGTGCTGGCGTTGAAACCTAAAGCGTTCCCAAACGCATCGTAGTTCATGTCCTCAACCACCTTGCCGGTGGCGTCGGTCACGATCCTTGTTGAGCCGCGCGCATCCGCGCTGCGCTCAATGAGTAATGAATAATGATCGATGAATAATCTCTCGGAGATTCCGATTGTTTTTTGATCAGTGGTCGTTGGTCCGTGATCAATGGGGTTCACCACAGAGGCAGCGGAGGTAACGGAGGTTTCGGCTTGCACATAATTGGTATTCAGTTTGTAAGTGTACGTTGTCGTGATGCCGGTGGCGGAATCAAAAGTGCTTTCCAATCTGCCGCGGAGATCATATCGATAAACCGTGTTCGGCAGCGTGGTAGTGCTGGTGCCGCCAACGGCGTCATATTGCGTGCTGGATGCCACCGCCGCCGGGGTTTGGTCATTTTCCTTTACCACCGTTACGCTGGCGAGTTCACCCATGGAATTGTAGCCATAAACAATATCCGAGACGGCATTGGCGTAGTCCGTGCCGGTCCAAGTTTCGGTATGACGTTGTGTGGCAGTGTTGTACACGTAATTAATTGTACCCGACGGCCCGGATTCCTGTACAACATTATTGTTGGAATCGTATTGGAATGTGGTCAGGTTGGTATAGGGGCTTCTGGGATCGCCGTTGGCAGGGGTTATCAGCGTATCGGTGATGGATTTTACTGGAAGTTCCTGTGTTTTGCTCATTGTTTATTGGTTATTGGTTCAATGTTTTTTGAACAAGTACACGCGCTGCTGCCCGGGGCAGGCGCTGCGGCATTTGCCGTTCCAGTCCGTTTATGATTCTTACAGCATATGATTTGATGTGTAGCACCGCGGGTTTCAGGCCGGGACATGAGGCGGTTAAGGTAATGATGCCGGGTTGCGCGGTGGAGCGGATGGCCACGCGATTTACGCCGCACTCGGCGATCAGGTGCAGTTTGTCCACCGAATTAACCACGCCGCTGTCATAACCTCCGCGCCAGACCGCGGGACCGGTCAAATGAAAATTGACCCGTTGATATACGGTTGGGCACCGTTGGCCCCGTGCATCCACCACCTGGAAGTCGATAAATGCGACATCGGAGCCATCCGCCTGCAAACCTTTGGGGCCGGTGAACGCTGTGAGCTTGAGGCTCGCCGGTGCGCCGGCGGTGTGGATGGAATTATGTACCACGACTTTGCCATGGATGATGCCCTGGGCCAGAATTGTGCCGGGAGTGAATGTTACATGGGGGAACGCATATATATATCCTGTATTTCCCCAGTTATCATCCCGATGATGAAATGTATCGATGAAATTACAGGGATGGTTCGCCTTTCCAATTAACCTGCCGTTGATGAACAACGCCACGGTCCGGCAATGATTAGCCGCAACGTAAATGGTTTTTACCGTCCCGGCCGGATACGTCCAATGGCCGATGATATGAATGGCCGGATGGGGATTTTGCATGACGCGATAAACATAGTAGGCCTGTTTGGGCAGGCGCACCGCATCCACTTTGCCGCTGACGCGGCAGACTTCACTGGAGTCCTGGCGGCCATCGGCATTGCAGTCAGACCAGTAGATGGAAGCGTAGCCGGACCATTTTGAATGTTTGGGATTCGTATTGGAAATGCGGTTGATGTAATAATCATGATAATGAACCGCCGCCGCGAGGCAGAATGTTTCTGAGTTCCAGTGGTACGTGTCATGAGGTCCGGGCTTGAAACCGAAAAACGGTGGCGAGGAATTATCCCAGAATCGCCGGGCGGCTTCATCGCGAAAATCTTCGCATTCGATCAGCGGGGCACGGTTGCGCCGGCCTACGCTATATGCGCGAAACATCTGTCCCGGTTTGGTAACTTTGTCGGTCCGGGGGTCCTGCCCGATCATGACGCCGTAATACTCGGCGATGTGCGTCAGGGCCTGGTTGGCGGCATTATCGCTGTTGCCGCGATAACCCATGGCGCGGTAGCCGTGGGGATCCCATTTCTTTCGTAGCGCCACCATTTGCCGCATGTGGGCGGGCGTAAGTACTGAATTGCCGGCTTCCCAGAACAGGATGCTGGGATCGTTGCGATACAAAATAATGGAATCCCGCATCACCGCCACGCGCTGCTGCCATTGCGCCACCGCTACCTTATGTGGCAAGCCGCGTCGCAGGGCGGGATCATATTCCTTATCACCGGCGGGGCAGATTTCAATAATACCGAAGCGATCACAGGCCCGCACGTCCACGGGCTGGGGCGATATGTGCATCCAGCGGATGTAATTGGCGTGCGTACTGCGGATTAGTGCCGCGTTGTAATCATGCATCCAGTCAGGATAGGCTTCACCGAGGCCGGCCCAATCATCCACTGCGCGCTGGGCGTAGCCTGTGAGATAAATAAATTTTCCGTTCAGATACACGCCACCCGTGCCGGCACCACCTTTGAACCGGGCCTGACGAAAACCGGTGGTAATTTTCTGGACATCAACAACTTTTCCGCCTGCTGTGAGAATGCAGTAGACGTTATACAGATAGGGATTTTTCACATCCCAGAAATGGGCACCCATGAGTTGCCCCTGTGCGGCCAGGGTACTGGTTCCGTGGGCGGGCAGCGTGGCTGTGCCGCCGTGAAATGTGGCGCATACTTTCCCGGCGGCATCCACAATTACCGCTGAAAGCGTGATCGTTTGCTGTGCGGCGGTGGCATTGCGGACCTGGGAATGCACATGCACCAGACAGGTTTTGTTACGGAAGGAAAAACGGGACGGGTAGATATAAATTCCTGTGGTTTTCAGCGTGTCATAGAACGGCAGGGTCTGGTAGATATTCCCGGTGACAATAAGCCGCACATCCGAATGTAAACCGCCGTAGTCCGGATTAAACGCTCTTGATTCCCATTCATATTCCACGCCCGTGGCCGCCTGTTTATAGTTCAGGCGGTTGTCCACTTTTACGGCGATGACATTATCCGCGCTTCCGAATTTAACAAAGCGGGTTACGTTCAGGCCGCAGGCGGTGACGCCGTTTTGATACAGCCCCACGGCGTGGCCATTGACCCAAAATTCCGCGGCCTGCCGGATGCCTTCAAATTCCAGAAAAATCTGATCGCCGGCATCTTGTTGAGGCAGCTTGAAATGCTTGCGATACCAAACTGTGCCGGTCCAGGCATGGCGGTCGCCGCCGCTGTGGCTGATAATATGATCATAAGAATCGACATCATTGAAGGTATTGGGGGTGGAGACATTGACCCAGGCTGCATCGTTAAAATCTGGCTTTTGTGCGCCGGGCACGTTTTGACGGATAAATTTCCAGCCGGGATTGAAATTGTAAATTTTCCGGGCCGAAGCGGGCGGCACATAAACCGCCGCCGGGGAGTTTTGCACGATGCCAAATTGTGCAAAAAGCATCAGCACCAACACCGACAACCAGAGAGCCGACCGCTTGATCATAATATTTCCTTGATTGGGACTAAGCTTAAAGCCGAGGCTTAGCCCGCCAAGATTATTCACAGCACGCGCGACTATGTAGAGTCGAACTGTGGCGCGGTGGTTTAGGTCGAGCATAACGGTTTGCCGTCCCTTTCGGTTGCCGGTGTCTCAATATCTCAACCATGCTTCTTTTCCACAGCCCGCTCATCGAACCGGACAGGCGGATTTACCGCATCCGGCTCTCGGAGAAGGTATTTCATGCTTTCGCCCATGGGTAGCTGCGCGTCTTGGCCGCCAACTCCACCAAGCCCAGCTCATGGTGGAGATATTCCACCGTGTAAAACCCGGCCCGGCGGCTCGGCGTTTTGTGCTTCGCACGCAGCCACTGTCGCAGCCTGTGCCGGGCGTGGGTGTCCACACTCCGGTAGGCTTTGCTCACCGGTCCCAGCCGAAAGTAATTCGCCCATCCTACCTCCATGCGGTTCAGATCGGCAATCACCTCTTCGGGTTCCCGGAGGGTTTGGTCCCGCCCGGTCATCGCACTGATGGCCTCACAGATACGTGCGATTCGCTTCTTTGACGGTTTGGTCCCTATAAAGGCGTGACCGTCCTTCCACGAATAGCATCGCCCAAACGTGTACCCCAGGAAGTCGAACGTTTCCTCCGGTATGTGCCGCAGGTGCGTCTTGGTTTCGTTCACCGTCAGCTTCAGATTCTCCATCATGCTCCGCATTTCCGCCATCGCCGTTTCGGCGCTGGATCGGCAGCAAATCACGAAGTCGTCCGCGTAATTGACTATGTACGCACCCAGTCGCCGCTGGTGGCCCAGCTTCCGCCAGCCCAGCACGAACCGCCGCATGTAGATGTTGGCTAACAATGGTGAGGCTACGCCGCCTTGCGGCGTGCCTCGCCCTTCGTCCCGGTTGCGGGTGCTGCTTTGTTTATGGCCTCGGTCGTCGGTTTCTTCCACCGGGGCTTCCAGCCACATCTTGATTAGATGCAGCATCGCTCCGTCCACCACACGCCGCGCCACAGACTTCATAAGTTCCGCATGCGGAACCGTATCGAAGTACCCGCTCAAATCCGCATCCACCGCCTGCGTATACCCTCGGCACAACAACTTGTGTACGGCTTGCACCGCATCCAAGGCGCTGCGATTTTCCCGATAGGCATATTGTTCGTCAGGCATGTCCGCTTCAAAGATCGGGGTCAACACCAACACCGCCGACATCTGTACCACACGATCCCGGATCGTCGGTATGCCCAGAGGCCGCTGTTTGCCGTCCGGTTTGGGTATGTATACCCGCCGTACCGCTTGCGGCTTGTACGTTCTCCCCTGAAGTTCACGCGACAGTTCCTCCAGCCACTGCTCCAAGCCGTATTCCTCGATGTCCTCGAACCTCTGATTATCCACGCCCGCTGCGCCCTTGTTGGCTTTGCAGCGGTCATAGGCGTGGGTCAGAAAGTCCTTTCGGTACACCTTGTCATACAACGCATGGAACCGCTGATCCGGAGAACCCTTCGCTTTGGCATGCAACGCCGCCTGCAGTTTCTGAACACTTGCCGGAGTTGTTAGACTCATTTG
>DAHVEJ010000206.1 GCA_027313145.1 Phycisphaerales bacterium
TTGATTACAACGTCACCAGCACACGCGCTTTAATGCTGCAAATCGCCAATCGGGCGGTGCTGTATCACGATGGGGCCGTGGATATTACGCCCGCGCTGGTACGAATTATGAACCAGGCGTATCAGAAGGCCAATCCGCGGTAAGGGCAATCTTCCGTGGATAGTTTCGGAGATTCCCATGCCCTTTTCAGCGCTACAGGCAGCCGAATGGTGCGGCGGGAAAATTGAAGGTGTGCCCGGGCAATTATTCGATTCCATGGAATCCATGGAATACGCCCAGGCCAATCAAATGACCTTCATTGGAACCGCAGCCTACGGTCGAAAGTTTGACCAATGCCCGGCGGGTGGAGCCGTATGCCGCGAAGGCTTGGCCGTTCCGCGCCGCGCGGATCAAACGCTGATTATGGTACCCGATGCGGACTTGGCGGTAGCGGAAATTCTCGGAAAACTCGCCCCGCCCGCACCGTTTCCACCCATTGGAGTGCATGCCACGGCCATTATTGCCGATACCGTGACACTGGGAACCGGTGTCCGCATCGGCCCCTATTGCGTGGTGCAGGCGGGGGCGAGCATCGGCGATCACACCGTGTTGATGGCCCAGAGTTTTGTGGGCCGCGAGGCGCGGATCGGGCAGGAATGTGTCCTCTGGCCGCAGGTTGTGGTGCGGGATGGTTGTCAACTTGGCAATCGGGTCATTCTGCATTCGGGCTGCGTCATTGGAGCCGATGGCTTCGGGTACCGCTTTGCGGAATCCCGGCATGTGAAGATCCCGCAAATCGGCGGTGTGATCATAGAAGATGATTGTGAGCTGGGTGCCAATACCACTGTTGATCGTGGCAAATTTTCTAATACGATCATCGGCCAGGGAAGTAAACTGGATAATTTGGTGCAGGTGGGCCATAATGTGCGGCTTGGAAAGCACACGATTCTCGTGGCGCATGTCGGTATCGGAGGATCGGTTAAGGCTGGCGACTATCTGGTCGCGGGTGGTGGCGCGGTGGTGGCCGATCATCAAACCATCGGTGCCGGAGCGCAGGTGGCGGGATTTTCCGCTGTGGTGACGGATTTGGCCGCCGGAGAACGGGTCGCCGGAGCGCCCGCCCGCCCGGCTAAACAATTTTTTTCGGAACTGCGCGCGTTGCACAAGCTGCCGGCGCTGGCGCAGAAGATTCAGCAGCTTGAGCAACGGATAACAGAGCTTGAATCCTCCACAAAAAACAATAGTCAGTGAAGCGGTGGTATCCGGCCGGGGGCTATTTACCGGTGAACCTGCGACGCTGACATTCAAACCCGCGCCGGCGGGCCATGGCGTGGTATTTGTACGTAGTGACCTGGATCGCCCCGTGCGAATTCCCGCCCTGGTCCAGCAGATTACCAAACGGACCCGCCGCAGCACCATACGCAACGGTGCGGATTCGGTTGAAACCATTGAACATTGCATGTCCGCGATCCATGGTCTGGGCATTGACAATATTGAAGTCAATATTGCCGGCGGAGAAGTCCCGGGCGTGGACGGCTCCTGCCTGCCGTTCGTCCAGGCGCTGCAAAGCGCCGGCATTGTTGAACAATCCGCCGAAAAACAATTTCTCCGCATCAGCGAACCGGTGGAAGTCACGGATGGCACATCCACCCTGATCGCCTCGCCCGCGGCCGGTGATGAATTTCAAATGATTTTTGACCTCGACTATGGTGCCAATACCCCCATCGGTCATCAATTGTTCTCCTACACGCTGGGCGATAATTTCGCGGACGTTATCGCTCCGGCCCGCACGTTTGTGCTCAAACACGAAGCCGACATGCTGCGCCAGCGGGGCCTGGGTTTGCATTTGCAGCCCGGCGACGTACTGGTAATTGATAACGACGGCCCGATCGCCACCAAGTACCGTTTCCCGGATGAATGCGTGCGTCACAAAATTCTCGATATGATCGGGGATTTGTACCTGCTGGGTTGTTCGATTCGCGGGAAAATTATCGCGTATAAATCCGGTCATTCGCTGAATCATGCTCTGGTGCGGAAATTGGTGTCCATGCTTCAGGCGCAGCGTCACTCCGCGTTAAGCATCCGCGGGCCGGTGATGGATATTAAACAGATCACCCGCATATTGCCGCACCGTTTTCCCATGCTGCTGGTGGACCGTGTGATCGAAATGGATTCCAATACCCACGCCGTGGGCATAAAAAATGTCAGCATGAATGAGCCTTTTTTTCAGGGGCATTATCCCGGCGCTCCGGTCATGCCCGGCGTGCTGATTGTCGAAGCCATGGCGCAGCTTTCCGGATTGCTGCTGGCCCGGCAACTGGAACACAGCGGAAAATTGCCTATGCTGCTTTCCATGGATAAAGTTAAGCTTCGCAGGCCCGTGGTGCCGGGCGATCAGTTGATTCTCGAGTCCGAGACGATCCGGGTAAAGGCCCGCACCGGGCATGTAAAATGCCGGGCGATGGTTGGTGATCAGTTGGCGGCTGAGGCCGTACTGAAGTTTATGCTCGTTGATGAGTCTCAGACATGAGATTAAGTAAGGAGCTAGGAGTTGGAAGTTGGGAGTCCGGAGTTGGGAGTTTGGAACGAGGATGTTAGCCGGTGGGTTAAACCCACCGGGCGTGGAATCTGGATTTTCCGCTGCCGGGATCGGCAGTGCCGTGCCGGATACACGTTGTTGGGCACACATCCGGGGTCGTATGGCCAAAGGCCACGCGTTGAGTTAAGTTTATTTTGAGTTGGAATTTATGCCGCAGATACATCCCATGGCCATCGTTGAACCCGGAGCCCAACTGGCTGATGACGTAACCGTCGGACCGTTCGCTTATATCGGTGCAAATGTTGTTCTTGGACCGGGTTGCGTGGTGCATCACCGTGCATCGATTCATGGCCATACGATTGCCGGAAGGGACAACCACTTTTTCCCCGGTTGCGTAATTGGAGGTATTCCCCAGGACCTCAAATATCGCGGCGGCGATTGCCGGGTGATAATTGGGGACAACAACCGCTTCCGTGAACTTGTCACCGTGAACATGGGCACCGAAGACGGCGGCGGCATTACGGAAATTGGCAACGGAAATCTGCTGATGGCCAATGTGCATGTCGCGCATGATTGTTTCGTCCGTAATAAATGTATTTTTGCCAACAACGTGATGCTTGCCGGACATATTGAAGTCGAAGACGGGGCCGTGCTTTCCGGGGCTGTTGCCGTGACGCATTTTGTCAGCATCGGCCAGTATTCATTTATCGGAGGTGTGGCGGTGGTGGTGCATGATGTCCCGCCGTTTCTCACCGTCGATGGCCGCCCCGCATCCATACGCGGCTTAAACCGCGTGGGCCTGAAACGCCGGGGCTTTGATGAAAAACAAATTGAACCGATCAAGGAAGCCTATCGGCTGCTGTATCGCAAAGAAACACCGCTGGCCATCGGCGCAGCGGAGCTGGAAAAAATGTATCCCGGAAACGCCGAGATCAACACCATGCTTTCATTTATCCGCCGCGCCGCCGAAGGAAAATTTGGCCGCTATCGCGAATCCTTACGCGGCAAAACCCCCTGGAACGGCACATAACCCAACCCCCGCGACACCACCGCCGGACGGTTATACGCAGGCCGTATTACCTCACACGCCCGCGACCTTCCTTTTGCCACGCAAGCTGGAAGTCTTTTTGGGCATTTTAAGTTGAACAACTTTGCCGTCACGTACCACCACCAGCGGCGTACCGGTGTCGCGCGCAATCTGCCGCGCCCGCGGTCTTGCGTGCCTGATAACGGATCGCTCTGCCGCAATGTTGACAATCTTTCCGGCACGCACCACGTAGCACGGCGTACCGGTCGCAATAGCCAACCGCAAGGCTCCGCGGGCAGCGCGGCGAAGCGCGGGTAGGGCACCCCGCAGATCAGCATCCTTGGGAATATTGCTATTTCTCATGCGTTTCTCCAAACTCAAGCGGTTGCGGCGTATCACCTGAACTATCATATATTATACATTCGTCGACAATCGGGCGATAAATTTCAAGGAAATTTTTCCAGCCAGCCGCGAAACGGGAACGTATGACCGCCGCAGGCACGTCATGCCCTCCCTGCAATACACGCGATTTCACACGGTGGATTGCCAACTCAACATAAGGTAGGCGCAAAAATACAATTTTCACTTCATAGCCCGCTGCCCGCCACTCTCGAATACGATGAACGTATGTTCGCCCGGCAAGCGTGGTCTCAAAAGCGAAGCTTTTGCCAATGGCCGTCAATTTGTCCATACGATCCAGCATGATGCGGGCCGCTTCCGCCGCCGCAGCCTCCGGGGCCAGCGGCGAAATGCCCAGTGCGATCAGATCAGCGTTGATAAAATCGGGGCACCGTGCCTCGCGAAGCAAAAACTCCCGGGCAAACGTCGTCTTCCCGGCCCCGTTAGGCCCGGCAATAATCAGAATGCGTTTTTTCAAACCCATAATTCCACTGCCAACACCCCCGCATTTTAACCGATAAAGACGCGCCGTGTTTGTTCACTGCGCGCCCATCGGCATGGTGTTCAACAGGGCTCCGGGCAAGCCCGGAGCTAATTGGCGATGCCGGTGCCGCGCGGCTACAATTCGCGGCATGATAAAATCAGGTGAAACGCGCACCAAAACATTGGCCATTCACACCGTTTGGACCACCTATTTGACCTGGCTGCCGGGCGACAAACGCGGCCATTGGTCGCCGCTTCTTGATGAGAGCCAAAAATCATGCCGTCGCAACCCGGCGATTACTCGGACAGGCTCCTAGCCGCGCAAACCATTGCGGAAGTTATTCGCGGAGGCTCCGAAGTGGGCGTCGCAAATGGCGTTCCCGCCGCAGGGTGGACCGTGTACGCCGCGGCCCTGGAAAAGCAGCACGTCCATCTGCTGCTCGCGGCGAATGCCGAATCTGTCAGCCACGTCGTTGGCCGCATAAAGGGCAAATCCAGTAGCCGCATCGGTAAAGCCGATGGCAATCCCGGCCAGCGCGTCTGGACGGCCGGTTTTTGGCGCGTATTTTTATTTGACGCCGCCGCAGTGCAGGCGACACGAAATTACATCACCCACCACAACATCCGCCGCGGCACGCCCCCAGACCCATTTAATTGGATAACCCCACCATCCCCCAAATAGCCGCCGACTCGTCGGCGGTAATGCATAATCCCATCGCAAATAGCCACCGGCTCGCCGGTGGTAACACCCAACACCGTCGCAAATAACCGTCCCGCTGCGCCGGGACCGGCGGTATAAAAAAACTCCCGCCGAGGCACAACACCGGCGAACACCCACAACGCACCGCCGCAACCCCAATCCCCCGTCACCGAAACGCACCGGGAACCAACACCACCAAAAAATATTGATCAATGACCCGTGAAAACCACCCCCTCAAATAGCCGCCGACTCGTCGGCGGTAAAACACCTAAACGCACACCGCCGCAGCAACGCTTCCACCTTCCTGGCGTTTGTGCCAATCTTTCCGTATGACTGTTCCTTGCTTTCTGTGAAGTACATCACGTACACACTCTTGAACTTTCCCAAGTCGAATGCGAGAATCTTCATTGCCGGGTCCTTTCGTAAAAACTGACGTTTGAGCGACCTACGCGGTCAGCTCGTTGTTAACCGGGATTTTATCCCAGTCTCAACGTCCCCCGAAAGGCTCGGCTTCATAGTTTCTAGGGCAAGTTGAAATTCGCAAACAAATCCCCCATCGGGCTTCCGGATGCCAGAATAGAACCGATCCTGCCGCAGTACCCCGCCACCCGCATTTGCTCTACTGCTCAACTCTCTCCTGATCAACTGCTCTGCGGCGGCGGCCGCCGCCTGCGCTTGGCGATTACGGTGAACTTGGGGACAATACTATCTGTGCGCTACGGCGGTTGAGGTTTTTAACTTTGGTGCACAAAGACAGGTGAAAGGATGCGCGATGGCCACAGGACATCATTTGGAAATGCCACTTCAAGTTGCCGTCATCGGTGCCGGGCGGATGGGCGGCCATCATGCCCGCATTTATGCCTCCTTACCCGAAGCCCAATTAGTGGGCATTGTGGATACGGATTTATCGCGTGCCCAAGCGCTGGCCCAGCAATACAATTGCCCGGCCTATGACTCGATTGAAGCTTTGCTGGCGGCCTGCCCCGACCTTCAAGCCGCCAGCATTTCCACTCCGACAATTTACCATCGTGCCCTGGCTGAAACGCTTTTGAGCCGCAACATCGACACGCTTATTGAAAAGCCTCTGGCTCCCACCGTTGCGGATGCCCAGGCTTTGGTGACCTTGGCCCGCAGCCGCCAATGCGTGTTGCAGGTGGGGCATTCAGAACGTTTTAATCCGGTGGTTCGCGCCTTAAGCAAGCACCACCTTGAGCCGCGGTTTATTGAAGTGCATCGCATCAGCCCGATGCGCTTTCGCAGCGTAGACATCGGCGTGGTGCTGGATTTGATGATCCATGATATTGATATAGTCCATCACTTGGTGCATTCCCCGGTTGCCTCCATAGCCGCGGTGGGCGTTGCGGTCATTGGGCGGCATGAAGATGTCGCCAACGCGCGAATCGTATTTGCCAACGGTTGCGTGGCCAACATTACCGCGTCACGCCTGGCCATGAAAACCGAACGCCGCATGAGGCTCTTTAGCCCGGATGCGTATGTGAGTGTGGATTATCAGAAAAAGGCCGGTGTGGTCATTCATAAAACCGCCAACCAGGCACAATTGGATATTGTGCGGCAACAACTTGCCGCCGAAGAAACACCGGATTTATCGAATCTGGATTACACCGAATTGGTGCATGTGGATCAACTGGAAATTGATGATCAGGAACCTTTGAAGCTGCAATTGCAATCGTTTTTGCACGCGGTACACACACGCACCGAACCCGCGGTCACCGGGGAAGATGGTGCCTTCGCCGTAGACGTGGCCACGCGCATTACTCAAGCGATCGCGCAGCATCAACGCAATGATCAGCCGCCATCGGTACTCGGCAAGGTGTAAATGTTGGTTGCTACGCCACATGAGACATTGACACCGTGCGCCCCGCGGAGCGAGATTCTAGTGCTCTGTCACGGCTAAATATTAGGATTGACGGAGGGCCAGGGGGCTGTGGGCGCGAAGCGAGGAGGATTGTGTATGGGAACATACATT
>DAHVEJ010000207.1 GCA_027313145.1 Phycisphaerales bacterium
ACCGGTATATCCCAACCAGACCGTGGGGTGACACTTCTATTGAAACAAGGGGGTGACATTTCTATTGAAACACAACACCCGAATATTTCAATGTCATGTTTAAACGGATGACCGGCAAAACGCCCGCCGCATACCGCCAGATGTTCGGAAAGCCTTGAACAAGGAATATCCATCAATGCGGAATCATGCCGTTATAAACATGCCCTCACGGCTAAGCCAACAGGCACCAAGCCCAGCGACTTTTTGTCGCATCGTGGTGGGTTTAATTTCCCGGTTGAACTTGACCCAAAAACTCCACAATTTGACCCAAAAGTTCATTGTTTTGGTGTCATATATGATCTATATTTCATTGAGGTTCAGACCGGCGCGTAACTGCGCTTGTGCCATATTGATTGAACCGCATGAGTTGGAAAAGAAAAGTCGCCTGCTAGCTTTGTTGGCACAACGGCGACTTGTGCAGGGTGTGACATGGCCTGATTAAAGCAGGTTATTCAGACAGAATAGCGCGGACCGCAAGGATGAGTGCTTACCGCGCACATAGAGCCGCTGCACCGGGTACCGATGGGTTCTTCGCCGGTTGACTCCAACCGGGAAGACACGGCCCCGAATTTTTGAGTGATTCACCCGGCGCATGTTGCTCCGGGTCCGATTTCCACCCGGCCGGTGGATTACATACCGCCCAAAAAGGGCAGGAGAGTTTTATGTTATTCACAGTTTCGACAAGATTGCCGCACCGTCGCGAGGCATCGATCGGACACTCGGGACAACCACGTTGGTCATTGACTATGCTGGCCGGCGCAGGCGCGTTGATGGCCGGCAGTATGGGGTTAGCCGGTATCTCTCAGGCGACGGTTATCAATCATGCCAACACGACAACTATCTATCAAGACCTGTTTAATCGGGGAAGTTCAGGATCGTACGTGAATTTAAACGGCGCGACCCCTACCACCGATAATTACGCCGGAGCTCCAACATGGACGGCCTATTATGATGCCGCCAGTGCGTTTCCAGATGTATACACCGATGGCACGCAACTGCAGATGCCGCACCCGGATTCCACACAGGTAAACGCAATCCTGCCGTTTGTTCCGCAGGACGGGCAAATCTATGATCTCTCCGCAGCGATAGCCTATTCAAATACTACCGCAACCGCCAACTGGACGGCTCTGGGCTTCGCCGAGAAAAACGACTACACCGCCACCGGCAACAGTGTCGCTACGAATACCGGTTGGACCACCTTTAACCCCGCATCCTGGTTGCTCACGCGTGCTGAAGTCGACACAGGCGGAGGGGTGCAGGCATTCCTGGGCGTGAGCACCGCCAACGAGCTGGGCAGCGGTAGCGGTATCGGATCCAGCCCTGCTGTCAATGTTTTCGACACCTATGACATTGTTCTCAATACCTCCGCAGCGGCGTGGACCACCACGATTTACCAGAACGGAACGCAACTGGGAACGAAAACGTATACTACCAATCCAACAAGTATTGCGTGGGTGGGAGTCGGCACGATCGGCGGCGTGGATGCTCAGGTTCAAGACTTCACCCTTACCGATACGCCGGTGCCGGCACCGGCGACTTTGGCGTTGTTTGCCGTCGGCGGCCTGGCGATTTTGGCTGCCCGTCGCAGGCAGCGGAGCGCCTGAATATTTGAATAGTTGTCCTCCAATCACGGGCAATCCGCCCGTGATTGGAGGGATTCAAGGGATTTTAAACTGGAAAGGTGTGTTATGAAGAATGCTGAAGCAAGATTAAAAGTGCAGGCGCGGCCGCACGGATTTACGCTCATTGAATTGCTGGTAGTGATCAGCATTATTGCCCTGCTGATTGCCCTGCTTCTGCCGGCGCTGGCGAAGGCCAAGCGAGTGGCATTGCGGATTCAATGCGCATCGAATTTACGCCAACTGGGCATCGGTGTAAACGAGTACGACTCCATTAACCGGGGACAGTACCCGAATCCCAATGAGAACCTGCCTTTCGGGAATGTCGCGCAGCAAACGCAAGTGCACCCGCCCAACTTGTATCCTGTAACGTACAACCCGTATTACCCCAGTGGATTCGGCCTGCTATTCTCCACCGGAATAGTCAAGATTCCCGTGACATACTATTGCCCAACTAACACATTCTTTTCGGCGGCCACGCCCTCGATATACTTGGGCACCTACGCTCCAACTTGGAGCCCGCTAGACAACGGCAATTATACTTTGACACAGTCGAACCATCTGATCCCATGGACAAATGTCTATTTCGGTTACGAATATTGGTACAAACGCACACAATCAGCGCAATTTAACGGAGGGAATACCACGGCACCGGTCGTTAATCCGTGGACCATGAAGGCTTACCCCCAACTCAATTTGGTTGATCCTAAGAATCAATTTACCCAAAGCGATCATGGCGGTCCCGGCACAATTCTCGGCAGCGATATTACAGCCAGCTACTTTAATAACGGATCATGGACGCTTAGCTGGTGGAGCAAAACGGGGAATTATCCCGTCCCCAATCATCTTAATTCCAACGGCCAAGTCAGTGGTGCCAATATTCTTCTAAACGATGCTTCAGTTTCCTGGCATGGTCCTTCGCAACTGGAGTGCAATTACTGGCAAGCTAACGAAGCCTTCTGGGAATAAAATGAGCTGGCGGTGTCCCGCGATGGCAAAACTCGCGGCCATTACAGATCCCGTAAGTCCCCCACTTGGTGACACCGTGACCGCTATACGGAACTTTATGCCACAGATCATTATTGGAATGGAGTTACGCAAATATGCAGGATATATGCACGCGGATGACTGAAGCTTTTTCGATAGCGAACATTGTAGAATTGCACGCTAACAGGCCTACCCCAAAAAGTGGCCTCTCGCGTTTCCCCTTTGCGACCCGTGCGTATACGTCCGCCCTATCTCGGATGGAAGGACCTTCTTGCCGACTGCTCGCCTGCCTAGCTTCAAACATGGCCGCGATATTTGTAGTCGCACTGCTGGCGGGCATCGTCGGGGCACTTTCCGACGGTTCGAACATTTTTGCTGCGAGCGACAACTCCGCTGTCGGCCAACAGGTTGCGCGGCCGAATTCAGATCGTATCGGCGGTTATCACAACGTTGCGTCCTGGCGCGAAAAAGGCGTCAAGGTGATCGTCAGCTCGTGTGATTTTCGCAATGGTTTGCTGACGGACAAACGCGGCGTGAATCGACTGATCAGCGGAAAGTTCCATCCGGGCGAACCTTCTTCCATGTATTGGGTAAGCAACCCTTATCAGCGTCTGCCGCAGTGGGTCTGGATACACTTTCCTGGTCCGCGACGTATAAATAAGGTGGTGCTGTACGCCGCAGATGCGGCTTCCGCTCCAGTCGATTTTTCCGGCCAATATTCCACCAATGATGGTGCCACTCTACACACGCTTTTCACTATGCATAGCGCACTATTTGATCCGCGGACGCTATCCTACACAGTCTATTTTGAACCCGTCGTCACCGATAATTTCCGCCTTTTGATCAAACGAAATGCGGCCTCCGTCACACCGCAATCGCGTATCGCCGAATTGGCGCAGGTGAAAATTTACGGCACGGACGCCGACGACATTGCCACGTCCTCTGGCAACGCCCCAGTGCCAGAGGATGCAGTTGAGGCTGGCGAGTTGGCGACTGGTCTTAAATCCACAGAATTTGTGCCGACAGTCACCACAAGCGGCCGGACATTGAGTATCAGCACTCTCTGGTATCGCATTGTGCTGGATCGGGTCAAACCGCGGATAACTTTTTTGTCTTGGGACTCGCTTGGCAAGGGTGAGTTGAGCGTCAATTTCCTCACGCGGCGCGGGGCTTATCCCGTATTGCATCAGTTGTTCACCGCGGCAGGTCGGCTGGGATCCGCCCGTCTGACGCGCCGCGGCAACGTGTTTACGTACAGCCCGGTGATGCTGGCCCCCGGGGTATATGAAAAAATATCCATTCGGGCCAATCCGCGAGGATTCGATCTGGGCTTGGCCGCAGTCGCCAACCGAAAGATCGCAATGCGCGGCGGATTATTCCGGTTTCACTTTGCCGCCAATCAGACCCCGATAACATTCGTCTGCCATCCCTCAAAGATTATGAATTACGTGGAAACGCCGTGTTATCTGGCGGCACCGGACTTCGGGACGGCGTATATAACCTGTACCGAAGATCCGTGTGCGTTCTACCGCACCCCAGCTAAACCTTTCATAGCAACCAAATACTGGGTTGATATCACCCCACACACGCCGACCGGCGAGGATGGGCTCAACGAAATCACCCTGAAGCCGTGGCACACAATTTTGCATTTCGCGGTTAAGCGACTGGAGCCATTGCCGGCCTTGGTGGACCATGATCCGCGGCTTAAGAGATTTCCTAAATACTCTCTGGACATCACGCAATGGCGTCCGGACCTGCAGATGGTCAGCAATAGCGTGATGAGTCTGGACTGCGGCCTGGCCGTTCTATTTTACGCTCAGGAGTCACTGTTTGTCCCCCATTTGCAGGACGGGATTTCTCCGATGGCGCTGGTGAAAGAAACCGTCAACCGGTACCTCAAGGGATATCCCGGATATATGATGCCGGCTCGCAATGTGTACGCCGCCGATTGGCATACCGCATCGGATGAGACCCCCGCCTATTTGATCATTTCCGGCTGGTACGTAATACGCACAATCGGCGGCATGAACCAATTGCACAAGTGGCTGCAGCCGCTGGAATGTGTGGCCAATGACCTCGCGGCGGATTTCCGCCCGGACGGATTGATCGTTCATCCGGGGCCAGAACGATTGTGGTTTGATACTTACAACATCCATGGTGCAGATGCCTATGCCAATGCGGCGGACTACCGGGCCTTTCGATGCATGGCTGATCTGGAAACTCTCGCCGGCCGGCCCGCCATGGCCACACGTTATCAGGATGACGCCCGCCGCATCAAGGCGGTGTATTTCAAATTGTTTTTTGACCCGCGCACCGGGGTGCTGGCCGGATGGCGGAGCAAAGGCGGGAAACTGCACGACTACATGTTTCCATGGGTCAATGGATTTGCTATCTGCCAGGGGCTGGTGCCTCACAAAGCGGCGAAAGCTATTTTACAGCGCCTATTGGCCAAGTTAAAAGCCATTGGTTTCCATTCATACCAATTCGGTTTGCCGACCAATTTAATTCCCTTCAGTCCGGCGGATTATATAGCCCATACCAGCGGTGCTCCGCGGCAGGCGAATGGTATGGATACCTGGCAGGTATATATGAACGGCGGTGCCACGCCTCCGTATGAATACTACGTCATTCAGGCACTTTATATGGAGGGCCTTCACAAGGCGGCGGAACGGCTTCTCTGGCCGTTGATGAAATCCTATGAAAAGGGGACGTTTAATTGCGGTGTGGCGGTACGTGGAAAACGTCAACGCAATCCGGTCGGCAGCGCTTTTTATGCATGGAATGGATCCATTGGTCGCGGTGAGGGATATCTACCTGAAGATTGGGACGGTATCGAGGCTTTATTCACCGGCCATTACGGGATTGGCTTCGACAAGCACGGCTATTTTTTTGAGCCATGGTCGCCGCTGAAAGGACAACGAATCAAGTTGAATCTGCCATATATGGGAAAGCTTGTTGGACACATCAAATAACCATACCAGTTGAGGCATCAGATGAAATTCAAGTGTGGTATCTGCAAGACCGCAGTCATGTTGGCGGTATTCTTTTTATTCGTTCCACGGCTTTGCGCCCACGCGGCTATTTCGCAATCAAAACCGGGATTGCCCCACACGCCAGCCACCACCGCAGCGAATTCTAATATTGCAATTGAAACGCGTGGCCAGTTGGCTGCCCCTGTGGGGCTGCTGGTCAATGGCGTGCACAACCCGCTGTCGATTGATCAAAACACAACATTATTTACGTGGAGGTCCGTATCTGCCGGCCGGGGAGCAAGGCAGTCGGCGTATCAGGTCATAGTGGCGACAAGCCGCAAGCGTCTGGCGGAAAATGCCGAATCTTGGTGGAACAGCGGCAAGATGGATTCCAGTCAATCGGCGTCGGTGCCGTACACGGGTAAAGCGCTGCCTGCTACGACGCGGTTTTGGTGGAAAGTGCGTATCTGGGATCAGACCGGTCAACCAAGCCCATATAGCACTCCGGCTTTTTTTGACACGGGGCTGAACCACTGGAAAGCGCAATACATTTGGGACGGAACCTCAAACCAGAATAATTTCGCTTATTTCCGCAAGGCGTTCACGATCACACGCAAACCGGTTTTGGCCAAAGTTTATGTTACCGCGCAGAACGATTACCTTTTGTATTTCAATGGCCATCTTCTGGGTATGGGGCCGGCCCGGTGTGATCCATACCATTATGGTCAATATAATTCCTATGACATCACCAAATTGGTGAAGACCGGCACGAATGTGTTTGCCGCCATGGCGCATTGGCTGGGTAGTTGGCGTAATAATGTTGGCATCAACGGCAAACCAGCCTTTATGCTCGAAGCCCGGTTTGCTTATCGCAACGGTTCACCATCAACCATCGGAACTGATCAATCCTGGAAGGCTCTTGCCCACACGCCGTTCATTGAAACCAATCCAACGTATTTTGGTCCCGGCTCGAACAATCGCGCCGCGATTAAGTTTAATTCTCTGTTGGAACCGGTCGGCTGGCGGACGGCGAGGTTTGACGGTTCCCACTGGGCCGCCGCTACCGTGGTGAACCGCTCCCGTTACCGTCTGTTTGCCCAAATGGCTCCTCTGGAACAGGAGCAGGCGGCGCTCAAGCCGGTGAGTATCACCCGAGACAATGGTGCATGGCTGGTGAATTTCGGACGATGCATCGTCGGGTGGCCTGAACTTACGATGCACGAGAACCGTCCGGGCAGCACGGTACGGGTGCAGTACTATGAAATGACCGGTGGGCGCAAGCCCGCCGGCTGGGACGAATATATCTGCCGGGGCGGAACGGAAACATGGGATGCGGATTTCGGACGGCATACGTCGTTCCAAGTACTGAAAATAACCGGCTACGCGGGTTCCCTAAAACCCTCTGACGTGCGCGGGATTTGGGCTTACTGCGATGCCGACGTGACTGGACGCTTTCACTGT
>DAHVEJ010000208.1 GCA_027313145.1 Phycisphaerales bacterium
GGCCTATCCGACCGAAAAGGTCATCGACCCCACGGGTGCCGGTGACAGCTTTGCCGGCGGGATGCTGGGCTATCTTGCCGGATTGCCGAGGTGGTCGGCGTTGCATGTCAAGCAGGCTGTGGTGGCGGGAACGGTGATGGCGAGTTTTACGATACAGGGTTTTTCACTTGACGGCCTGAAAAAAGCCAACAAGACGGTTATCGCGGACCGAATGGCGGAGTTTAAGAAAATGCTGACCGCCGGATTAGTTAAATAGGGAGTTCCATTAAAGGGGAGAATCCGGAAGATGGAATTTTCTTGTTGAACATTCCGTTGTTGCCGGTAAGATGGCAGCCTGTACTATCGGGTGGTAAGCCCCGCATACGGTCTGTGAAGGCGTGAAATGCCGTGCGGCTTTAGAAATGGTATGAAGCCTCCGGTAAGGCCGATACTAAAGAAGAGACGGGGCGTAACATTGCGGCGGAGTTGGTAATACCGCTGCGTATAACTTTGAAACGCTGGGAATTGGATGCTATGTCGATGAGGAGTTTGTGAATGAATCGCATGCGATGGCGGCTGGGTTTTATGGCGATTCTGCTGGGGCTGGCGATGGGTTTATCTCCCGTGGTTCAGGCGGCAGCTCCAATCAGCAAGGCTGCGGCAAAAAAGGCCGGCTTTGAGCGACTGTGGGAATTACCCGTGGGCTTGGGTGCTCACACGGGCGATTCCGTTGCCAAATTATGGCAATTGGGCAACGACTTAATCGTTCTTACCCGTCACGGCTACATGGTCTGTATCCGTTCTCATGCCGGTACCATTCGCTGGACCATTAAAATTCCGGGTACAGCCGGCAGCATTTCCCAGCCAAAACCCTTTGCCAAAGATCAGTTCATGCTCCTGGTAAGCGGACACCTGCTGATTCTAGACTCGCGGAATGGTTCAATTATTCACAATAAATCATTACACCTGGCACCGGGCACCAATCCGATCATGAAGAATAATACGATTCTCATCGGATCATTACATAATCGTATGTATGCCCTATCTGCCAATTGGCCGCCGCGTCAGCTCTGGTTTCAGCTTGACCGGGGCGACTCTTTCATCACGGATCCGGTTGTGGTGGACGGATCAGTTGTCTTCGGAAGCCGCAATGGAATTATTTTTTCCCGCGAGCTTTCCGACGGCACCGGCGGCTGGAAGCGCCCCGTCGGGGGCCATCTGCTGGCCAACCCGGTCCTCGCTCATGGTGTAGTCTATTTCCCTTGCATGGATAGCAATGTATACGCAATCAACGCGGAAACCGGAGTATCGCCCTGGATCGCCCGTCTCCCTGGTGAATTGGAATTCTCTCCGGTTGTGTTGAAGAACCATTTACTGGTTCCAACGGGTGGGGTTGGGCTGTTTTCGCTTTCCATAAAAACCGGCCTGAAACAATGGGGACCCATTCCCCACGGGTTCCGTATTGTGGGCCGTAAGGGCAGCGAAATATTTGTCGCGACGACCCATGGCACCATTGCTGTGGCCAATGTTGTGACCGGGCATGTCCTTAAGAGCCTGGCCTATGATCAAGCATCGGTTTTTCTGCGTAACAGCAAAACCTCCCGTATATACCTCGCCTCCGTCAGCGGCGATGTGGAAGAACTTAAGCCCTTGCGTAGACAATGACATTCTTAACTGTAAAGTAAGTTAAATGAATCCTGATTTTGTACCCGTGCGCCGCGCGCTTGTTTCGGTTTCTGATAAAACCGGCCTCGCCGAATTGGCGGGCATTTTAAGCCGCGAATTTTCCATTGAGATTCTCTCCACCGGCGGAACCGCCCGCGCCCTGGTGGCCGCCGGGGTGAGCGTAAAAGATATTTCTCAAATCACCGGTTTTCCCGAAATGATGGATGGCCGCGTGAAAACGCTCCACCCCGTCGTACATGGCGGATTGCTGGCGCTAAGGGATAATCCGGAACATCTTGCGGCCATGCACGCGCACAACATCGGCCCGATTGACCTGCTGATTGTGAATCTTTATCCCTTTGAACAGGTTGCCGCGCAGAAAGATTGCGCGCTGGAACACGCCATTGAAAATATTGATATTGGCGGACCGGCCATGATCCGATCGGCGGCGAAAAATCATCGCAGTGTCGCGGTCATTACGGATGTATCGCAATATGAAAGTCTCCTTCGCGAATTGCGAAGTCACAACGGCGCAACGCCATTATCCTTCCGCAATGGGCTGGCCGCCGCGGCATTTGCCCGCACCGCCCGCTATGATGCCGCGATTACCAGTTATCTCAACGGGCATTACGCCCCTGCCCCCGCATCAGCCTTGCCGCCGGTATTGGCCCCCGTGCTGTGCCTTGAACAAACCCTGCGCTATGGGGAAAATCCGCACCAGCCTGGCGCTTTGTACGCCGCTGCCGGCGAAAAACGCGGGTTAGCCGGCGCTGTGCAATTACATGGCAAAGCTCTTTCTTATATGAATCTGCTGGATGCGGATGCTGCCATGGCCCTGGTATCGGAATTTTCCCAACCAGCCGCCGCGATTATTAAACATGCCAATCCCTGTGGATGTGCGGTTGCCCAAACGCTTGCCGACGCATTTGATTTAGCGTATGCCGGTGACCCGGTCGCGGCGTTCGGTGGCATTGTGGCATTTAACCGCCGGGTCGATAAAACCACAGCAGAAAAAATTGTCGCGGGAAAGCGGTTCATTGAAGTGCTTTTGGCACCGGGATTTGATGCCGAGGCTTTAACGCTTTTGCAGCAGCGCTGGGCGGATTGCCGGGTGCTGTGCGTGGAAAAGCCCGGTCAGGAAGCATTGACATTTCGCACCATCTCCGGCGGCGTGCTGGCGCAGAAAGCGGATGATATCGGCTTTGATCAAAACACGGCAAAAGTGGTTTCCCGGCAGCAGCCCAATGCCCCGCAATGGAACGATTTGGCATTCGCCGCCCTGACCTGCAAGCATGTTAAAAGCAATTCCATAACGCTGGTGCGCGATGGGCAACTTTTGGGTGCCGGTGCCGGGCAAATGAGTCGGGTGACCAGTTGTCGGCTTGCCGTTGATTTGGCCCGGCAGAATGGCCATGGCGAAAAACTTGCCGGCGCAACCGCCGCATCCGATGCGTTTTTTCCATTTCCCGATGGCCCGGAGATTCTCATCGCAGCAGGCGTTAAAGCCATTATTCAGCCTGGCGGATCCAAAAAAGATGACCTGACGATTGACCTGTGTAATCGGCATGATGTTGTGCTGGTATTCACCGGAGTGCGGCACTTCCGGCACTGAACGAATGTCACTGGGTCATAACGGCAAACATGTTTAATTGCTCGCCCGGCAGAGCTTTGCGATCCGGTGCGCCCATCCACTCCGTTCTCTGAAATTGGTGGGAGAGTGTCAGTATCGGTGCGATCCGCTCATCGGTTTGAAACACGGCTCGCAGCTTGATCGGGCAGTTGCATTGGCGGCTGCGGTGCAACAGCACAACATGGTGCAGTTGGTGCTCCGGGCCATATTTCGCCAGCGTCCGATCCAAAATACGTTGCACAAGCTCCAACGCCTGGGTATTCGACAAATGGCCAGCACCACCCATAATCCGCTTTTTCAGCCGCTGGGGACGGGCGCTTTGCAATTGCATCTCTGGATCATAATTACTTTCGATCGCCAAGATGCCCGCACCGGCAAATAATTCCACAAGTTCGGGTGGCGCTCGTCCCAAATCGGTGGCGTAGCCCACGCGTGTCTGCTGACTTTGCAACAGAAAACCGAAGCTTCCCTTCTTGTCATGCTGCAGACGAATGGGGGTGCAGGATACTGCCGGCAACGGATTAAAAACATCCTGGTCAAATGTGGTAGTTAACGCCATGACGGGCTTGAGGAGATCCTCGAGTCGGGCCAGACGGCGCAGCAGCTTGAGTTGATTGCCGGGAATAAAAATCCGGATATCCTGCCGCAGCATCACCCGAAACCAAGCGGGATTGATGTGGTCGCCATCAAGATGCGTTAAAATGATGGCCCGAATGCTCGAAATATCCAGCCCTGTACCCGTCATGCGGCGGTCCGCTGTCTTTGGACCGATTCCCGCATCAATGAGTATCGCATCCGGGCCGGCCCGTAATAATGACGCATTGCCGCTTGAACCGCTGGCCAGAACGCATAACTCAAGATTCATCGCGCCGCAATCCAACATAAAGCCATCCTGCGGCTGGTCTGAACGCAGGAATTTACCGCACACATGATACGACCGGATTGGATTTCTCGGCAAATCATACCGCAATCTCCCTAGAGCCGATCCAGGCAAAATCATACACGGACATGTCTATTCTCCCTCTTCCATAACATCGTATTGACAAATTTGCGATAATTCGCTGTCACACCCTTGTGGCACAGGCTCCATCTGATAACAAAACGCTTCAGGGATTAGCCGCAACGCACATCTGTCAGGGCACGTCCAGAAAGTAAGGGGGATTCGGACAAAATGGTTTGGACAGTTACTTAACAAAACTCGGTGCCATCGGTACCCCTTTCGGCAACTTAACCTTTGCGTCATCGTAATTATATCAGTACACTTATTCATCTAAACTGCTGATATTGGAATATTCGCAGGAGAACCATCCATGATCCGAAAAGCCTTTGTCCCGTCCCCCCGTGTGGGGAGGGAAACTAAATGTCAACACCGCCGCAACCCGTTCTGGCGAGAGCTGCTGGACATGTTCAAAGTACATGGCACGGACAACCGCAGCATTTTCCTGCATCCGGAAACCCGGCAACTTTTTGGCTACGCTGAATTGAAGATGGGGCACATTGGAACGCCATCGCCGACGCTCGGATCCGCGAATACCCGTGGAAACACAGGGCCGATATCCTGCCCGCCAATCTGGACGGCAGCCCGAAATCCCCTGAATTGAAGGAAGTATTCCACCTGGAAAGACCAGCCGGATGAAAGGGGTCGACATTGATTGGAATGTGTAATAACTCGGCAAAGTGGGCGATTGGGCTGGCATTGTGCGCCAGCCTGCTCAGTAGCGTTGTAGCGGCAACGGTAGCTCCCGGTGCGAGCGATTATGCGCGCGGTATCATGGCATTTAATCATGGTGACGACCAACGGGCTGCAAGGTTCTGGCACAAGGCTGCAATGCAGGGGAATTCTCAAGCGATATATTGCAGCGGAGCCTTGTACGAACTGGGCATCGGAGTTAAAGCAAATACACAACACGCTCTCCAGCTTTGGAGGCAAGCCGCCGCTGCTGGCAATGCTCAGGCTGCGTACAGCCTCGGCATGGCGTATGCGTCCGCAGTGGGCCTAAAGCGGAATGATGAGCTGGCTCTGAAATGGCTGAAACAAGCTGCCGGCGCGGGAGAACAGATTGCTTGCTTCGACATCGGTACGCTTTACGCTTCTGGTAACAGTAGCCGGCCCGATTACGCACGTGCCCTGAAATGGCTGCGTAAATCAGCGGCGGCCGGGAACACCGATGCCATGTATAATTTGGGCGTGCTTTACTACAGGGGTTTGGGAGTTCGGCAGAGTTACCGGCGTGCCCGAACATGGTGGAAGCTCGGAGCTGATAATTGGAACTGCATGGATTGTTTCGCTATGGCCATGCTTTATAGTCTTGGCCAAGGTGTCCCCAAAAATGCTGCTCTGGCGTCATATTGGTACACAAAAGCTACGCGAGCGTCGGAATCAATCGACCCTGCACCTGATCCCGTGGGCAACCTTTGGCAGGAAAATTTTATAGCGGGCCGCGATTTACACATGGCGATGGCATGGTGGCGGTTTGCGGCTGCATTCGGGTCGGCAACGGCGCAATACCATTTGGGACTTTTGTATTGGAATTGCACGGGCGCAGGGTTAGGGCAAAATATTTCGCGTGCCATTGCCTGCTATAAAGCATCCGCTGCAGCCGGCAATATCGATTCCATGTGGCAGCTTGGATGGCTTTCCGAACAGGGCATCGGAATGCCGAGAAACTACCGAAAGGCTCTGCATTGGTATAAAAAAGCCGCTGCCGGTGGTTCGGGCCAAGCTATGTATTCAATTGGGTTTATGTATAGCCGTTGGGGTATAGCTCCAAAGCACAATCAGCGTAAAGAATTTCTCTGGTTTCAAAAGGCCGCCAAAGCCGGATATCAGGAAGCCTATTCCGCGCTTGCACAACAATATGCTCGCGGAATTGGGACCCCGCAGGATTATCATTTGGCAATGGCCTGGTACCAGCGTGGTGCCAGGTGGGGTGACACCGGTGCGATGATCGGTATCGGTGATCTCTACGCGAAAGGGCGGGGAGTATCTCGGAATTATTCGCTTGCAATGGATTGGTTCCGGAAAGCCGTTAAACACAATAGCCCATACGGAATGTACAGGCTGGGCTGGCTTTACGAACACGGCTATGGTGTTCCAAAGAACGACAATCTTGCGCTGAAATGGTTCAAAAAGGCAATTCTATATGGATGTCCCGTCCCTGCCAAGGACATGCGAGATGTATCCGCCCGGCTAAAGGACGCAAAAAGGTGACACCATTTTTTCTCATTACCCCATAGGGGCCTTTAAAACGACTTGGGCAAGTTGAAATTCGCAAAGAACACGTTGTTCGTTGCAATATCGATCCGTGAAATGGCCCTGTCACCTGTAACCTAAAACCTCGGCAGCAGCCGCCGCTAGGCTCCAAACATTTTAAGCGGTGCGCAGCACCGCGTCCCATTAAGGCCACTGAAGGTGGCCGTCTCATTACTCATTGTTCATTGAGCGCAGCGCCCTTATCTCCACCCGCTCCACCCAAAAGCATTCCACGACATCGTTGGATTCCGAATTCTGGCTTCTGGATTCTGGATTCTAAAGCGACGCCGCACGGCGCTCTCCGAATTTTTGATCTTTGATCTTTGGTCATCGATCATTGAAGCCGGGAACCTACACCCATCGCGGCACATCCAGCGACCAACCGTGACCCGGATAATAAATTCCCGCGCCAATCAATCCTAATATTTAGGCGTGACAGAGCACTAGTAGTGTGATTCCAAAATAACATTGCAATGCGAGATTCGCCGGT
>DAHVEJ010000209.1:0-406 GCA_027313145.1 Phycisphaerales bacterium
CCCCTCTGCGGCGCGGCTCCTCGGAGTACCATCCATGTCAGGTACGCCATCGTCGCCGCTTCTTGATGAAAGCCAAAGATCATGCCGTCGCAACCCGGCGATTACTCGGACAGGCTCCTAGAGCCTGTCCGAGGACCATGGCGCGTAAGCCTTGCGGTACAGGGAAATTCAGAATCAGGTATGGATCATCTGTTGTGCGCCGGAAAACGCGCCGCCACGCACGATACCCGGTTCATGGGTGGAACTGAAAGTCAAAAGTGGCCGCCCCGCCGAAATGGCGATCACGCACTTTTATGATTAACTCGCGACATATTTAGAGATGAAATCCAAATAGCCGCGCGGGCCGTCGGCGCGGGTATGTCGGGCGACGGATTTATTAATTTTGCGGATGGCCTGAATTAAATCC
>DAHVEJ010000209.1:416-6999 GCA_027313145.1 Phycisphaerales bacterium
TTGAGGCTTAAAAGCACGCGCAAATCCATTTGCAAACTCCGAACCAATTCATCCTTGCCGGGATCCATCTCCGGGTTGATTCCCATGCGATTCAGGGCGGAAGCCACCATGGCGTCGGTCAGGCGGGAACGCCGCTGGTCAAATTCGGTGACGCTGCGTTCGATCTCCATTAACAGGGGGCGGTACTCTTCGGAGGTCACATCAACCGTCGGAGCGTTAATGCCGGGCCCGTATAATTCTTTCAGGGGCTTAACAAAACGCCGGTGCGTCACATCACCGATGGTGATTTCCAATTCGCCGGTGGAAATATCGATGATGGCGAGCTTGGCGATCGTTGTTAATTTACCCGGCTCCGCCGCTTGAGCAAGGCTATCAAAAAGGCTGGTTATTTCAGAATCCATTTAAAATCACCTCCGGCAAAGCCAGACGCAAGCCATTGGGCACCGCGCCCATTGGTCCGCAGCATGACCCTATCTTGACTTGGCGGGTTGTGTCAAGGCCCGAACGATGATCATTTAATTCCGATGATCAATGAAGCGTCTTATCCGCAGCGGAGTTATTTTTCCCGGACAGTTCGCATGGCCTGTTCCGCCAGTGCAATCGTATTTTCAATGTCTTTTTCCGTGTGGGCGGCGCTGACAAACCAGGCTTCAAACTGGGAGGGCGGAATTAATACGCCGCCATCCAGAAGTACCTGGAAGAATTTTGCAAATGCCGTCTGATCGCAGTTCAGCGCGTCGGCGTAATTTTGGACTCGTGTGCCGCCGGGAGAGAAAAATGGCGTGATCATGCTGCCGCAGCGTTGCACCGATACCGGGCAGGAGGCGGCTATAGCGCTTTGTCGCAGGCCGTCTTCCAGCAGCTTGCCTGATACTTCAAGACGTTGATATATGTCGGTCTCCTGTAGCAGCCGCAACGTGGTGATTCCCGCCTGCATGGCCAATGGATTGCCCGAAAGGGTTCCCGCCTGATACACCGGCCCGGCCGGAGATACCCGATTCATAATATCCCGCCGCCCGCCATACGCGCCCACCGGCAATCCACCGCCGATGATTTTCCCCAGACAGGTTAAATCCGGTGTCACCCCCAACAACCCCTGGGCACCCGAGGGATGCACGCGAAAACCGGTCATGACTTCATCAAAAATCAGCAGTGCCCCCGCCGCATCGCATAGTTTCCGCAATGCTTCCATATAACCAGCCTGCGGCATGACCACACCAATATTGCCCATGATCGGTTCGGTAATAACCGCCGCGATCTGCGGGCCGAATTTTGTGAAAACCGCCTGCGCCGCCGGCAAATCATTAAAAGCGATGACCAGCGTATTGGCGGTAACGCTTTCGGGTATGCCCGGACTGCTGGGATGACCATGCGTGGTAGCGCCGCTGCCGGCCTGAACCAGCAGAGAATCAACATGGCCATGATATCCGCCGGCCATTTTGACAATCAGCGACCGCCCGGTAAACCCCCGCGCCAGTCGCACAGCGCTAGTCACCGCTTCCGTACCGCTGTTGACGAAACGAATCATTTCTACCGCGGGCATGGCCTTTTGGATCATTGCCGCCAATTCAAGTTCCGAGGCGGTGCAGCAGCCGAAGCTGCTGCCACGGCTAATTTGCCGGGCCACCGCCGCCCGTATCGCCGGATGAGAATGCCCCAGAATCAGTGGGCCGTAACTCATGACATAATCAATGTAGGAGTTGCCATCCACATCCATTACCGCCGAGCCTTCCCCGGATTTAATAAACAATGCATCACGCCCCACGCTTTTGAAGGATCGCACAGGTGAGGAGACGCCTCCGGGCATGAGATCACGCGCTTTGGCAAAAAGAGCCTCGGATTTGGCATAACGATTCACGGGCGGTGTTTTTTTCTTCATAGAAAGAGTGTAACACGCGGTCCAGATAATTGCAGGTTCGAGATAGCGCCCCAAGCAAGGGCAATTGCAATTTTCTCACCGACATAGTATGTTTGTTGTTTAACAAACATATTTAAAGGATGTAGTACGATGAAATTGCCCGTTTCTGATGAAAAAATCGAGGAGTTGGACACGCCAGTTTCCCCCGCTACGCTTGCGGAGATGGGCCGGCGGATTCGACTGCAACGCCAAAAAATGAGCATGACTCTTGATGATCTCGCCGCTGCCACGGGCATCAGCAAGCCGTATCTGTCCAATATTGAAACCGCTCGGCTTGTCGGGCCGCCCTCCTCTGAAAAATTGACGCACATTGAAAAAGCGTTGACCTTCGCCTCCGGTGAGTTAGTCCGATTGGCGGATTGGCTGCGCACGCCGGAAAGTATCCGGCAACTCATGCCGGACAAGAACAATTCCGCGTTGCCCCGCCTGGGCAGCGGCGCAGTAGACCTTGATGAATGGCTGCGCCGCAGCACCAGTCCGGTGCCGACAAATGAGAAGTCCGGCACCGCAAAATCCCTGAATCCTACTGATGATGATTTACGATTTCCCGCTTTGATTCATGTACCATTAATTAATCGTGTTGCGGCCGGAACGCCGGCGGAATTTACAGATTTGGATTATCCCGCGGGCATTGCCGATCAATACGTTCCGGCTCCGCCGCCGACTGACGCCCCGGCGGAGACAAGCCCGCAAAGCGCCGATCCTTACGCCGGCATGTTTGCATTGCGCGTAGAGGGCGATTCCATGTCGCCGCAGTATTTGCCGGGGGATATTATTGTGCTATCAAGCGTTGATACGCCATCGGATGGGGATGACTGTTTGGTCCGTCTTGATGAGCACGACAATTTTGCCACCACTTTCAAGCGCATTTACTTTGTGGACGCACAGGGAAATCCCCAGAGCGATTCCGGCCATGTGCAACTTTGCCCGTTGAATCCACGTCATGCCAAGCGTATTGTCGCGCGCGAACACATTACCAGCCTGCATCCCGCGATTTGGAAAATTACCCCCACACCCCGACGCAGTCCCGCGGAAGATTACTGTGCATCCGGTGCCGGGGCCAATCCTGGCAACGCCGCGTCGGGCAAACGCCGTAAACGCCGCACCGCCACGCCGGACACCCGGCCCGCAAGCAGCCCTGAATTGCCCTCGGCCGCCGCTGCGCAGGGGCGTGTGTCGCCAAGCCGCTATATCCAATCCGCCACGCAGGGCTTTCAAATTGAGACCGATTAGGCCCCACCGCCCCGGCTTCAAGCCATTTCCGCCAGATAACGCACAATCTGATCCGGGTGCATATTGGCAACATCCAATGCGATGTCCGCGGCGGCGGCATAAAGCGGAGCGCGTATCTGCAACAGTCGCAAAATTTCTTCCAAGCCACCGGCACTGGTAAGATTCGGCCGATTGGCGGCGGTGAGCGTATCGGCGCGGATTCGTTCCCATAGCACTTCCGCCGGCGCTTGCAGCCAGACAATTCGCCCGTTGGCCTGCAATTTTTCGATGTTGGATTTTCGCAGCACAACTCCCCCGCCCGCGGCAATGACGGCATTATCCGTTTCCGCCAAATCATCAACGACTGCCGACTCCAGATCGCGAAATAACGCCTCGCCGCCCTGCTGGAATATTTCTCGAATGGTCTTGCCCGCCCGTTGCATAATCAGCTCATCGGTATCCACAAAATTCATGCCCATGCGGCCGGCCAGTTGTTTCCCGATGGTGGATTTCCCCACGCCCCGATAACCGATAAGTACGATATTCATAAAATCCTTTTGCCCCCTCAAAAAAAGCGGCAGTCAGCCGTAACGCTCCGCCCGCGCAACAATCTACAATCCTCGAGACCGTCGCATTGACCACCCCACCAACGCATCGGTAAAGCTGGCCTAGCGCACCACACCGATGGTCAAAAGAATATTGGCATAGATCCGGCTTTCGCCCGTGGCAATGGCCAGACATACATCCGGCGTGGAGGCGGCATCATAAAAGGCGAAGCGTTCAATTTTTTTGAGTTTATTGCCGACCGCCCACGTATCCAACAGCGTCTGATATTCGGCAAATATCGGCGGATCACGCATAAGTTTATACGGGCCGGTTTTGTTTGGAGCCATGACCACCGCGGCCTCCACCGGAATGCTTTGCAAAATCAGATTCAGCACATCCGTCGCTTTGAGCAAATCCGCGGCCAGATTCAAATTTACCACTTCCGCATTGGGCCCGCGGCGCGTCCAGGCGGGATAATTCCCATCAGCGATCAGCACTTTGCTGCTATGGCCGCCCCGCCCAAGAGCCGAAAGAATCTGCGGGTGCAACAGCGGTGTTTTAAGCATACCGATACTCCGTAAAACAGCTATGATTTATTGCTTTTTCCATGCGGGATAAATTCACGCAGTTGGGAGGATTTGGCAACCAGTTCACGGCCCGCAGCTAAAGAATCCAGTTGCCCGCAGGCCATGGCCTGGACCATGACATTGCCCAGCGCAGTGGCTTCCACCGGTCCGGCGAGAACACGCAGCCCCGTGGCGTCGGCGGCCAACTGATTCAGCAATTCATTTTGCGATCCGCCCCCAACAATATGTAGATGGGTGTAGGTTTTTCAGGTTACTTTTTCAATCGTATCCCGGGCGCGCGCGTACGTGGCGGCCAGTGATTCAAGAATTACCCGGGTAAATTCTCCCGGCGTTTCGGGAACTTTCTGTCCCATTCGACGGCACTGTGCCGTAATTTTCAGCGGCATATCTCCCGGAGCGAGCATCTGCGGATCATCAAGATCCAGATGCGCGCCGTGCGGCGGCACCTCGCGGGCTAATTGCACCAGCGTACGGTAATCAAAATCCTTGCCGTCGCGCGCCCAGGCCCGGCGGCATTCCTGCAAAAGCCACAGGCCGGCGATATTTTTCAGCAGGCGGATTTTTCCTCCCACTCCACCTTCATTGGTAAGATTAGAATTCATGGCATCCGGGGTTAAAATCGGTTGATCTATTTCCGCTCCCAGCAGACTCCATGTGCCGCTGGATAAAAACAGCCAGTTTTCCGTACCAGCCGGCACAGCCGCCACGGCACTTGCGGTGTCGTGCGATCCCACCGCCAAAATCGGTATGCCATGCGACTGCGTTACCTCGGCCACCGAACCAGCTACATGCCCCAGTAAAGTTCCGGGCATCACCAGGTCCGGCAATATCGGCGGATGAACGGGTATGCACGCCAGAATCTCCCTGGAATATTCACGCCGTTGGGCGTCGAGCATTTGAGAAGTGCTGGCAATGGTATATTCATTGGCAATGCGACCGCAAAGCCAGTACACCAGCAGATCCGGAATATATAATAAATGCCGGGCCCGATCCAAATGGTCCGGACGATGCTCCGCCAGAGCACAGAGTTGAAACAACGTGTTGAAGTTCATGGTTTGTATGCCGCTGATGGCATACGCCCGTTCCCACGCCATCCGGGAGAAAAATTTTTCCGGCATACCCACCGTGCGACTGTCGCGGTAATGAATCGGATTGGACAGCAACTCCCCATTGTTATCCAGCAGACCAAAATCCACACCCCAGGTATCGACCCCGATGCCGGAAATTGTTTTTCCTGCGGATGCCGCCTCGGCAACAGCCCTGCCTATACCCGTTTGAATTTCCCCCCACAACCGAAGAATATCCCAGTGAAGAACATTTCCCAACCGCACCGGCCCATTGGGAAAGCGGTGCATTTCCGATAAGGCAATGCCCGCCTTACTGACTGTTGCGAGCATCACGCGGCCTGACTCAGCTCCCAGGTCCACCGCAATATACCGCTGATCCTGCATAACGATTCGTCTCCGAATAACCGCCTGATTCCTCGGACCGGCATAATAACGTGAAGCACGGATTCCGGCGAGCGTGGATTCGCCAAAAAGCGATAATCTCCTCCGAAATCGTATCCCCGCTGAACCGTTGGAACAGGCTGTTATGGAAATACTTCGCGCAACGCTACTGAACAAACCAGACCTCATGGAGGGGCTAAAACAGATACTCGCCAATGAGCAAAAACAGCAACCCGAACGGCAGAATGTGGAGCAATATCGCAAGGAACTGAAGCGTTTTCGCAACCAGCTTGCCCTATTGGCCGATGATGTCAATGTAGAGAACGACGATGACGCATTAAGCCGCAAAGTCGCCGAAATCAAGAGAAAAATAAGCGACATGGAACAGCGAGTGAAGTATGCCCAGACCGATCCGCACCAGCCACGTAGTGACCCCAAAGTTTCAATTGAAAAACTAGCCAATGATTTGCAAGAATTTGGGCAGAAACTTGATCCCATGGATATACCCGGAATTGCTAAATTGCTGGAGCTACTGGTTGAACGGATGGAAGTTGATTTGGAAACCCGCGAGGTGGAAATCGTCTTTGCCCTGCCATCCTGGATGGCTTAAGCCTGCGGTTCGTTGCCGCAGGTGGGCCTCGATGCGCTAGCTGTATACAAACCACTCATCGAGACCCACCCCGAAAATAGCGTTATTTTGGCTGTTTTTACCTGTAGGAAAGAGGGTGTTCGTCACGATGGGAGCGTCAAGTGCCGCCGCTTACCACTGGCAGCGTGAACTGGTGCAATCTTTAACGGATGTTCCATCGTCGTGTTAACGTAACTATCTTATTTATAATAACTTACGTTCGTTTTTCGCTTTTGCGTGTAGC
>DAHVEJ010000020.1 GCA_027313145.1 Phycisphaerales bacterium
CGGTTTTCGCCGCTGCTTCTTGCATCTGGGACTTTTGCGGCCAATCAATCCTAATATTTTGGCGTGACAGAGCACTAGCTCAATGCGGAAGCGTTGAGTTCTCGGCGCGATGCGTTTGAAATGTCAGAAATAATTACCCCGGCGCGATTCGCGTGGTGCACGCCTGGCGGCAAGTGAGGAAATTTGAAAATCCGGTAATATCATGGACTTACAGGCGTTAAGGCTTGTACGCCGCGCAAATAGCGCGGATGGATGAGAAAGTTCTTGGCCCATGCGAAGCGTTTTGCGTAATTCCCTTGCCCCTGTTATGTGGATCGTCTTTTTCTCCTGTTTTGCCGGCTTGACTGGCTGCGCCACGTTGCGCGTTACGCAGCCACCGGAAACGGCCGATGAGCAGTTTTTGTTATCCAGAGCGGCCTCGCTGGCGATCAGCAAAATTTCTGTAGCTAACTTACGCGACCGGCTGGTATATGTCAGCGTGCATTTTGTCAACGCGGGAATACCCGGCCACAACTACCTGGAATCGGATTTGCGTTCCCACCTGCTCAAAAGCGGCGTGCGGTTGACCAATACACGCGTCAAGGCGCAAATTGTGTTGGAGGTGCGCTGTGGAGCATTGGGAATTAATCAAGCCAATTCGTTCATTGGTATTCCCGCCATTGCCTTCGGCAACTACACCGGTGGCTCAAATTTTTCGCTGCCGGTGGTTTTGCCGCAGATTTCCATTTTACAGAACACCACGCAAAAAGGTTACGCCAGCGTCGCGTATGTGGCGTATTGGCGAAGCAGTGGCGAAATTGTCGCCAGTTCCGGACCGTTTGTAGGCCGAACCTATCGCCACGACTGGTGGTTTTTGGGCTTTGGGCCTGAAACTTCGGGGAATATTCCGCCAGCACTGCACCAGTAAGTTATACATTCCGCATTGCGGCGGGCGAATGGTAATGTAAGAAACGGCTCTTTGAGAGCATGCAAATGACGGAACCTTTAACCAGCGATCGAACCACGCAGCCCGTGTCCGGGCGAAGACACCATCCGTTATGGACGCTGTCGGCAATCGTGTTGCTCTTGGCAGCGCTATTGGCGACAGGTGTCTGGATTGCCGCGCCACGGATTTTAAACAGCGCCACGGTTCAGAGCTATGTACTAAACAAAATTCAATCCCGCCTGGGCCTGCGAATTGATGTCAAAACCATGGATATTGGCCTGACAGGCAAAACCACGTTTACTGATGTGCGCATCGGTCTGCCATTGCGCCATTGGCCCTTTGCCCGAATTCCAACATTGACCATTACCCACAATGCCGTTGTCTGGCTGCTGCTGACCGGGAAGTTGGGAATTACCAATATTTCCGCCACCAGTCCCCGCGTGATTCTGCACCAGGGGGATGAAGGCCGATGGAACCTGCCGGCGGCATGGCAGGACTTGCGTCTGGCTTGGCAAGGCTGGAAACTGCGGCACCCCGGGGCGGACTTAGCCTCGGTGGGTCTGCCGCGCGTCGTGATTCATCACGGCACGCTTCTGGTGGAATTAACGCACCAACCGGAAATGGCCATTGATAATATCGAATTTAAGGGCGTACCCACCAGTGCCCTGACTTGGCGGTTCTCCTTAAATGCGGCATCGACCCAAGTGCCGCAGTCGCATTTACTGGCGCAGGGCGTATTGGTTCCCGGTCAATCCTGGCTGCACAGCATTCATGTGCAGGCCACGGGGTTGGGGCCATGGCTCAAACGGGTGTGGCCGACCTGGAGCGGGGCAGCATCGGTGAGTGCCCAATTGCGCGGGCGGGTGTTAAATAATGCGCTTAGTGAGCGACTCAATGATGTGCGTATTGATATCGGAAACTTTGGCCTTCATGGCAACGCTCAGGCGCAATATGCCGGGGATCATTGGCAGATTAATCCGGAAAATGTTGGCATTCGGGTGGGTTATTTAAGTGTGCCGGTGAATATTTATCGGGGGCAAATCTGGGCGGATAGCCGCGGATTTCATGTTAAAGGAGTTCGGGCGGATCTGGCGGGTGGCGGTCTACATCTATCGGGCGTGATGAATCCAGCGGAGCAATCCGCATCGGTAACGGCGGCGTGGCACGGTATTTCCCTGTTTGGAACCGAAATGCAAAGCGGCACATTAAGCGGCTCATTAAGCTCTCCCTGGCCGGGCAGGCGCGTGGTGGGGGTGCATATAACCAGCAGCGGCCAGTCCCGCTATGGCGCGTGGAATACGACGGTAACGGTCTCCGCACAGGGAAAATTCCATGGCCTTATGAATTGGCAGCTTGAGGCACCCCAGCTTTCCTGGCAGCACACCAGACTTGTAACACTCAAGGGATTACACGCTGCGGGAACATTTAACGCTGGCCAAGTATCCGTTACCCATGCCACACTGGCTTCGGATCCGTATTTAGACCTGCACGGATTATACAATCCCGTGCTGGGGCTTTGGCGCCTGCACCTGCGGGCCAGTGCCGCGAGCATTCCCATGCTCAAGCTGCCGACCGATGTTCATGTGCATATCAGCGCATACGGCAATTCCGGCGGAATGCAGTTGGAAAATCTGTTGGTGAAAAGTCCAGTTTGGAGTTTGGCGGCCAGCGGCAATTGTATATTTTCCGGAAATTATCCAACCCATCTGATTCTCACGGTCACAGGTATTCCGCTGGTTAATCATAAAACTAAAGCCAACGCCGGCTGGTCCTTAGGCGGACTGATCTCAGGAAAACTCCTGGCGGACGGCGGGGTTATGCCGCTGGCGTTGCATCTGGATGGTCGCTTGGCCGGCACGCATTTTACGGTCAACCATCACCTGCTGGCGCTGCCGCGGGTACACGTAGTGGGCCAACTGACCCGGAAAAAAATTATACTCGTGGCCAATCCGGTGGCGGTGCTGGGCGGCCAGATTGCCGTGCGGTTTGACGCCAATACGGCTGGTCAGCTTGCGGGGCTAACCTTGAAAACCCAACACATTTCCGCAGCGGCCGTGGCGGGGCTGCTTTTGCCTGCGCCGCCGGTCGGTTTGAGCGGGTATGCCGGGATGAACCTGCAGATCAGCGTACCGGGGCGCGATCTGCAAAGGACCCGTGTGCGGGGCGAAATCTCTGTGTATCATCTGATTATACCGGTTCCCAAAGCGCTGATCGCTCCAATTGATATTGTCCACGGCAGCGCTACACTTAGCTATAGCAACGGGATATTGTCACTCAAGCCGATCAAACTCATGGGTGCCGGTGCAACCGCAACCGCCAGCGCACACTGGACCCAGTTCAATCCAGCCGATATCGATATGAAATTGAACATCTCGGATTGGCCGGCGAATATTCCCTCGGTGCAGCTTGATACGCTGGTGTCCGGCGCACTGACCGGACGCTATAACTGGCGCAATGCGGGCATCCACGGTACCGGTGATTTGAATGCGACGATATTCCAACATCTGCTACCCGTGGGCCTGGCGGCAACGCATGTGATCGCGACGGGGCGGATCATTTCCATCCTGCATACGTCGCTGGATTTAATGGGCAACACCCTTAAAGGGCAGGGGAGTTGGAATATCGATCAGCCCTTAAAAAGTTCCGGCGTATTTAAATGCCGCCTGCCGAACCCCAAACCACTGCTGCGGGGATATTCCTGGGCCAAGGGATTGGCGGGAACATTTGCCGGTAATATTGTTCTGGGGCCGACGACCGGCGCGCATCCGCTGGCACCGCTGGAATTGCGGGTAAATCTCGATGCGCAGAAAGCCAGGCTGGACGCCATTGAGCTGGGTTCACTGAACATGCACGCATTTATCAGCGATCATGCGATTTTGCTGGATCGATCTCAATTGGCGTTTGCGGGGGGCACGATGCACCTGTGGGCCCGTGTTTCCCGGCATCATGCGGGGCTGCTTTCTTCGGATACAAGCTTGACCTTTGACAACATTAGTCTCGATCAACTAACCCGCACGGTGATTCCGAAAGCCCGCCCGATGCCGGGACTGCTGTCGGGACATCTTACGGCGGTGGCGCTATCCAATAACTGGCGCAACGCCATCGGTTCCGGCGATTTAAAAATTTCGCAGTCGAATTTGGCAGGCTCCACTATTATGGCGTCCGTATATCGACTCATGAATGTTCGTTTGGTGAGCCAAAAGCCCAGTGGCACGGGTGAAGCTCGCTGGCGCATTGACGGCGGCAATGCGCAAATTACCTATCTGCATTATTTTGATCGGGGCGTGGAAATTCTGGGGGCGGGCGAACTGCAGAATATATGGAGTATGCCCCAAAGCCCGCTCAATGGATACGTGATCGGCACGGTGCGGCCATTTAAGAACCTGCATATTCCATTTATCCCGCAGGCCAAATCCATCCTTAATGCCCTGGAATCCAGTGTCAGCACCGTGCAGGTGGCGGGCACCTGGGCGCATCCGACAACCACGCCGGTGGTGTTTAAGAATCTTGGAACCGCGATCAAGGAAATATTTGTCAATGCCATCGTGGGCAACCCATCGGCATCCAGCGGAAACTGACTTAAGCTCCCAGCCAGGCCGCCAGCAGATCGCGTGCGCCATGGAGATCATCGCGGTGTACCATTTCTGTAACGGTATGGATGTACCGTGTGGGGATGCTCAACGTGATGGTGCGATAGCCCGTGCGGCTGCGTTGCATGGCTCCCGCATCGGTCCCGCCAAGCGGTAATAATTCCAACTGATAGGCGATTTTCTCTTTCTTGGCGGTCTGAACAAAGCTGTCCACCAGCGACCGATCGCTGATGGATGCTCCGTCCATTATTTTGATGCCCACGCCCTTGCCCGCATGCGTGACCGTCTGGTCATCAGGAATCCCGGGCGTATCACAGGCCAGTGTGGTGTCCAGAGCGATGGCGATATCCGGTTCCAGACCGAACGTCGCCGGGCCGGCTCCGCGCAGGCCGACTTCTTCCTGCACCGTAAAGACCACATAAATATCATAGCTCGTTTTTTTCACCCGTTGAATCGCCCGCACCGCCGTCCACACGGCCGCCCGATTGTCCATAGCCTGGCCGCAGACAAAATCCCCAATTTGCGCAAAGTCACGCACCAGCGTGACCGGGTCACCCACCTGTACAAGTTCTTTTACCTTCTTGCCCGGCAAGCCAACATCCACCATAAAATCGCTGACCAAAAATTGCTTCTTGCGATCTTCCTCCGAGGCAATATGAATTGGTTTCCCCGCCGGGTTCATGACACCAGGCAGATTTTTGCGCCCCTGCACCAGCACACGGTTGGCGGATAAATTTCGCGTATCAAAACCGCCCGCGTTATGCACGCGGATAAATCCTTTGTCATCCACAAATCGGACATAAAACCCGATTTGATCCATGTGCGCCGCGATCATCACCTTCTGCGGCGCATGGCTGCCGGAAGTTTTCGATGCTTTTTTCAGGCATATCAAACTGCCCAGTTTGTCCACCCGCACCTCATCAAATAGTCCGTGAATTTCCTGTTTTATCACCTCTCGAACCAATTCTTCCCGGCCGGGCACGCCCGGTGTTTCACTAAGCAATTTCAGAAATTCCATCGCCGTATCTCCAAATCAACACCTTCCGGCGTGCCATCACGCACCGGTTAAGTTCTGAATTATCGACGATATCCCCCGCTTGGCAAGGTAACCGCCGAAGTAACCGCCGAAGTCTGCCATAGCGGATTTATTGCCAGTCCGGATTCTGGAACGCCCCGCTGCCCTCTGATACAATTAACACTCACTGGTTTTTCACGGAGCCTTCGCCATGAAACAATCCCGTTGTATCATGACTGTAATACCTGCGATAAACGCCATGATCTTCGGCATGGCGATTTGCCTGGCTACGAACATAACCGCTCGGGCGGCCGGCCCGGCCCAACAGGCTATGACCTTAACTTCTTCGGCGTTTAAGAATCATGCGACCATGCCCGCACAATTCACCGCTGACGGCAAGGATGTTTCCCCGCCCCTGGCGTGGAGCCACATACCGCGAAAAACCGTTTCGCTTGTGGTGGTGATGATAGACCCCGATGCGCCGGGGCCTCTGGCGTTTCGCCACTGGATGATCATTAATATCCCACCGACCGCCAAAGGATTGCCGGAAAATTTACCGCACACCAAGCGGATCGCCAAACTGCCCTCCGCCCGACAGGGAAAAAATTCCTTCGGGCAATTCGGCTATGGCGGCCCCGCACCGCCGCCCGGCCCCGCGCACCATTACCGCATTATGCTCTACGCCCTGAGCCGCAAATTACTATTCGCCCCCGATTGCCTGCCCTGCCTGCAACATGCCATGGCCGGCTACATCTTAGCCCAAGCAACCCTTCATGTGCATTACGGGCGGTAATTCAACTGAAAAGTCCCAGTTGGGTGCCGGGTCGGCGAAATGAGGTTTTGGACATGGTGGGATAATGGGTTTGCAATCCCGCTCGCCGGGCGGATAGCTCAAAGAGAGTTTCAATCTGGTCCGCAAAAATCCCTTCACCCTTCATGCGCGTGGCAAAATTGGAATCGTTGAGTTTACCGTCCCGCATGGATCGGATGCGGTTAAGAATTTTTGCCGCCCGGTCCGGCTTATGCTGCTGGAGCCACGTTTGGAATAAATCCTTAACCGCATACGGCAGCCGCACCGGCGTATAGCCGGCGAATGTCGCACCAGCCGCCGCGGCGGCTTTAAGAATATCCGGCATCTGTTCATCGGTTAAGCCCGGTATCACCGGCGCTACCAGTACTCCCGTTGGAATGCCGGCTTGTGACAACGCGGTAATCGCCGCCAGGCGACGGCGTGGCGAACTCGTGCGCGGCTCCATCATTGTGATCAATTCCGTTTGCAGCGTGGTAATGGAGATAAACACCGCCACCGCATGATGGCCGGCCAATTCACCCAGCAGATCAATATCGCGGGTAATGAGATGATTTTTCGTGATGATCGAAACCGGATTTCTAAATTCCGCCAGCACTTCCAGACAACCGCGTGTGATGCGGAGCGTACGTTCCACGGGTTGATAACAATCGGTAACACTGGCCATGGAAATAAGTTCTCCCTGCCAGCTTTTGTGCATCAGCTTTTGCCGCAGCAATTCCGGCGCATTGTATTTGACCAGAATTTTACTTTCAAAATCCAGCCCGGCGGAATATCCCAGTGTTTCATGCGTGGGCCGGGCATAGCAGTAAATGCAGCCATGCTCGCAACCGCGGTATGGATTAAGACTGAACCGAAACCCGATATCCGGGCTGTCATTTTCAGAAATAATGGATTTGCTGTGATCCGGAATAAGTTCTGTGCGTACAGCGGCCACGGAGGGTTCGTCGGCATCCGGATGAGATTCATAGTGTGCCGCCTCGAAGCGGTTAGCCGGATTACCATCCGCACCGCGTCCGTGAATGGGTAAAGAAACGTCCCGCATGAACGCATTATACCAATAAAAAGACCTCCACCAGGATGCCGTGAGAGCGGGAGAGTTTCGAACCCTTGTTACAAGGGCGGACCAGCACAACGCATCGGCTCAAGACTTCCACAACTGTCGCGATAAATCGCGACCAGGCTTGTCCATCGTTCCGACACCCGGGGTCCTGTACAATGCTCATCGGTCCGAAGCATTAGGCCGCTCTAGCACGAACAAGGCAGAGGTCATTGATCTTTGTACACTTATTGGGCGCAAAAGGCAAATCCTTTCGACACGCTCCGCTGGCTGTCTGCCATATCCTGAACTGTGGCTCAGGATCGCCCGCTGCCAATGAGCCGGATTATCGCCTTAATATCAGACGGCTGCCAACAGCACTGTGCGGCTGCGCACACTGCAAGTAAAGTGGCCGTGGCGTTGATCACCCGGCATTCCAAGGGCCATGAGCTGCCCACCGGAGAAATTCCCCAGTTCATGATCCCATTCATCCGTCAGCCGATAGATGGCATCAGGAATCAAATTCCGCAGCCGATAAAATGGCAGATGATGCCCCTGCATCGCCTGCACCACCACGACGCTATAGACGCTTTCCCGTCGATCCGCCGAGACACTTTGCCACACACTGGCTCCGCCGTTTTGCGCTTCCGCCAGACGATGCAACTCTCCACCCTGTATGATGTGCCGAATCCTTTTATAAAACGCAATTTTTCGCCGATAGTTTTCCAACTCTTCCGCTGGAAGCGCGTCAATATTTGTGCCGATGCCCAAGACTCCGCGCATGGCCACGTCAAAGCGTACTTCCAAATCCACGGCTCGCCCGGTCTGATGGTTGCGTTCATGGGTCACCCAGGATTCCATACATCCCGGCGGATAAAACAGGGAAAAGCCATCCTGAATATAAACCCGATCCATGGCATCGGTATTGTCGCTGGTCCACACCTGCACGCATCGGTTCAAAATGCCCGCATCCACCCGGCCACCGCCGCCGGAGCAGGATTGAATATCCAACCGCGGATACTTTTTTAACAGCCGATCCATGATACCGTAAACTCCCTGCACATGCCGATACCATATTTCCTCTTCGACCGCACTGCCCGCTTCCGTCACATACCGATTCATATCCCACTTGAAAAACGTGATGTCATTTTCCGCCAGCAACGTATCGAGCATGGCGTAAATCGCTTCCACCACGTCGCGGCGGCCAAAATCCAATATTAGTTGATGCCGCATTTGCGTCCGCGGCCGCCCTGGAAAATGCAGCACCCAATCCGGATGCGTGCGATATAAATCCGAATCCGGATTCACCATCTCCGGTTCCACCCATAAGCCAAACCGCATGCCCAGACGGCGGACTTCCGTAATCAGCGGTGTCAACCCCTGGGGGAAAATAGACCGATCCACCGTCCAATCACCCAGGGCCGCTCGTTCACTGCGCCGCCCGGAAAACCACCCGTCATCCACACAGAATAATTCCACCCCCATGGCCGCCGCCGTGCGGGCCAATTGCAACTGCTTTTCCATCGACATATCAAAATAAACCGATTCCCACCCGTTGTACAACACCGGCCGCAGCGGTCCGTGCGCCGACTGCGGCAGCACATAACGGTGCATCCACGTATGAAGCCGCCGGCTGGCACCATTTGTCCCATCCTCCCCGACGCCGAAAATAAACGCCGGGGTGCGGTGCGTTTGTGACGGATTTAACGTCATGGCAAAATGGCTATCCTCATATCCGCCATGAATTCGCACCGCGTCCGTCGGCAGCACTTCAAATCGTAAGCACCAGTTGCCGGAAAACGCCATCATGCCGAAATAGGCGGTTCCATTCTCCGGGCCGATCTGTCCCTTGGGATGAATCAGAAAACATGGATTGGCATTGTGGCCGGTATTCAGGCCGCGTTGCCGCAGCGGCGTTACGCCCTGATGCAATTCCTGTGTGACACCAACAAATTCCCGCCCCCACGCCCCGGCGCTTCGCCGCAGTTCGTAGCGATCCGTCGGCAAATGCACCGTGGCAAAAGCCAAAGCCTCCAGGGTCACCGGCATATCGGTGGTGTTTTCTAATTCCACCCAGCGTTCAAAGATGTCCAGTTCAGGCGTCACGCGATAATACAATCGCGCGATAAACGCATAGCCAATATCCCGTAACGTAATGCAAAGCACGGGCCGCGGCAGCACCGGGCTGCGCCCATGTTGCGCCGCCAGCCCCGGCTCATCATCGGTGCTGATCTCATGGCTGACATAGCGCAGGCGCAGATCACGCACGGGTAAGTGGGCTGCTTCATCATCCCGCAACGCCGTCGCGGTCTGCGGAAACACCGTTGTAAGTGCCACATCATGCGTGGTGACATCCCCAAATGTCGGATACTCCCATCGCCGTCCCTGGTTTTCCCACACATAATTCGGTTCTTCGTATTGATCCAAATTGTCCAGCGCCATCGTCGCCGCCGCTACCGCACCAAAGCCCACATGTACCAATTCGCCGTGGGCCAAAACGCGCATGGCATAAAAGCTGCGATCGGTGCGCAGAACAAATAATCGAGATCGGGCATCAAAGTTAATAGCATCAACCATGCCATAAAGCCTATGACAAATGATCATTTTTAACAATCGCAGACCCGTAACCGCAATTCGCAAGTGATCACAGGCATCAACGTCGGCGGCGGAGAACCCCTGTGTTAGCCGGCACATTTAATGTGCCGATGGTACGGGACGATCTTCGGATGTGCGTTAGGATCCTCTGGCATACTACCGAAATCCCACCCCGGTATGCCAGCGGAAAAAGAGGGTGAATAGACCGCAAATTTCGGAAAGAACGCGAATAAATACAGGTGCGTCAGTTCTCCGAGGCATCCGTTGTCTATTGGCGTTGCATCGATGCACTTTTTGAAACCGCCGCTCTCCGGTGGTGCACTAATACAGCAGATGCCGCGGCTTGCGGCATTTGTGGGTGCCCGCCGGATCGGAGGCCGCGGATTCTTTGATTCGCCTGGGCACCAAGTGGACCACAAGCCGGGCGGTCCGGTTTGCTTGTTCAAGGCCCTGACAAAAGGAGTCGGACAATGCGAGTTTTGAAATTGGAATTTCTGGGTATGGCGCTGGCCGGGGTTATGGCGATGGCGCTGCCCGCAATGGCGATTGCCGGTCACGCCGCCGGCACTGAGAAAGCCGGAACGATTAACGGAAAAGTCGTTGACCGCAGCGGCAATCCGGTCGGCGGGGCCACCGTGCGCGTCATGCGGTTGCCAAAAGGTGCCGGCATGCCTCCCGGAGGCGGGCCAGGTGGTGGTCCTGGCAACGGCGGCGGCCCGGGTGGGCCGGGTGGCCCTGGAGGTCCTCGCGGGTTCGGCGGTCCGGGAGGAGGCCCAGGTGGCCCTGGGCCGCAAGGCCATATTAAAGTCAAAGCCGGGCAATCCGTTTGGATTAAGCACATGCTGATTTTGGGTGTTACCAAAACTGCAGCCGATGGCACGTTCACCCTTACCAACGCACCAGCAGGTAAGTATGCCGTCATGGCAATGAAACGCCGCGAGGGCTTTGGCCACAACGACAAACCGCTGGTTGTCATAGCCGGCCGTGCCGTGGACGCCGGCACCATTACCTTGAGAAAAGGCCCCCGCGGTCCCGGTGGCCCGCCTGGGCCAGGCGGGCCACGTGGCCCTGGCGGCCCCAATGGCCCCGGCGGACCGCCACCAGGCCAATAACACGATCCAATAAATTTCTATCCCCACTTAGCCCCGCAGCCAACTTGCCGCGGGGCTTTTTTTTGACTGGATTCTTGCGACTACACCGTCTGCGGAATTGGGCGCGGCAGCGAATCCGTCGGTGAATTTATCTGTGTCTTATGAACTGAAATCAGTGCATCATGGAATGATCTGATATCCATGTCGCCAAGAGGTTGCCGAAATGTCCGAAATGCCCGCTGGCAGGCTTGGGTGCCGTGCGGTATGCTTTTGCGGATGATGCAGGTTTCTGGAAATGTCGCCTTGCCGACGGCCAATGCGGGGCCGAAACGGGGGCAATTTAATGCCGAAGTGATGTCCAATATCGCGATTTGCCGCGAGCATTTTATATTGCGGTTGCGCGTGACGCATTTTCCACCCAGTGAGCCGGGGCAATTTGTTCAGGTGTTATGTGGGCCGGATGTGGCGATTGGCGTTCCGGAAGCAGCACCGGCAGCGGCTTATTCTGAGGTATGCTGGGAACCGGGGTCGGTTCCGCCGGCATTCCACGATGCTGCTCTTCTGGGGCCTGCCCCGTATCTTCGTCGACCGTTTTCCATCGCGGGGCGGCGGGATAATCCGGCCAGCGGATACAGCGAAATTGATCTGATTTATCGGGTGATCGGTAAGGCCACCGGGCAGATGGCGGCACTGGCGGTTGGCGATAGTATTTCTATCCTGGGGCCGCTGGGGCATGGCTTTTCGTTGCCGCGGGAAATGACCACGGCTCTGCTGGTGGGTGGAGGGGTGGGAATTCCGCCTATGATTTACCTGGCGGAAAAACTCCAGCGACAGCGGATTAACGCACTGGCTTTTATTGGAGCGCAACGGGCGGATTTAATTCCGTTGCATATTACCGGTGCTGTCGGTTTAGAACCGGCGTTGAATGTGCGGGAATTTGCGACATTTGATACCCCAACTGTTATCGCCACGGATGATGGTTCTCTGGGGCAAAAAGGCTTTGTGACCCGGGCCTTACAACAGTTCTGCCAGTCAAAACCGCAAACTGGCGCGGTGGTATTTTGCTGCGGGCCAACGCCGATGATGCGGGCCACAGCCCTGGTGGCCGCGGAGTTTAATCTTACCTGTTATGCATCCTTGGAACAGCCCATGGCATGTGGCATGGGAACGTGCCAGAGCTGTGTTATAAAGTACCGTCCCCCCGGGGCGGAAGACTGGGTCTATAAACTGACCTGTAAAGATGGCCCGGTATTTAACACAACGGATATACTGTGGCAATAGTTCGCGGAGGGCGGTGCGACAGCCCGGCCGCCGGGGGCAAAAATGTTATTGCCTTAACGCAGGCCGCGGCATGGAGTATCGGTCCTTGAATAATATCGTACATTTGGTTGATCCTACCAGCGGCATGGATGTGTTGGATACGATTGCTTTGGCCGTAAATTGTGTTCCGGGAACGCACCATGTTCTGATCTTTGGGCATAACGGATGGCTGGAAGCGGCTATTGAAGCTGGGATTCCGAAAAAACATATCACCTGGAACCGCACACTGGCCCGCTGGGACCCCACGATGGGGCGGTTCTTGACGCAATGGGTGAAAAAAAATAATCCCACGCATATCCACGCGTGGGGGTACTGGAGCATCGCGGCCGCCAGCCGCCTGCGGGAATTTTCCGGCGGGCGAATCGCATTTATTCAAACCCCTCCCACGCCGGCGCAAATGCACCACTTGCAGCGGAATATGGCGCGTGCGGTCTGGTTGCTTATTACCCCGTGGCAATGCGTGCACACGGCCCTGCACGCCGGAGGCATTCCGCATAACCATGTCGTGCGCGTAAGTCCCGCGGGCTGGCTGGCTCCGGAGGCCAAAGCATTGCCCGCAAACTTGCGGCGATCTTTGGGAATGCAATCACGGGAAGGACCGGTGGTTTTTCTGGGCGGTTGGTCGGAAGAATCCATCCGCCATGATCTGGCAATCTGGGCGGTGGGAATTGTGGCGGAAATGAATGCCGATTTGTGGGCGTTGATCCGCAACGATGATGTGCCGCGGAAAGAAGCGGTAAATCCATACGCGGGCTATCAGTCCTTTGCGCGAACCCTGAAAGACCCGCAACTGATCACCATTGCGCCGGCGCGCTACACGTGGGGCCAACTGGCGGGTATTGCGGATTATTTTCTTTTTGCGCCCCGACGGTCTGCGGGTGTCAGCAGCCTGTTGGCGGCCATGGCCTTAGGCAAGCCGATTATCAGCGCCAAGACGGATCAAATCTGTGAGCTGCTGGAAAATGGAACCAGTGCTCTATTGGCACCCCCGGATAATCCGCGCGAATTGGCCGCCCGGCTTAATGCCCTGATTGAAGATCCGGCCTTGGCCGCAAAAATCGGTGCCGGAGCAAAAGCCGCGTATGATCAACTGGCTACTCCGGAATTGTTCAGCGGCCAGTTAAATTCCATTCATGGCCAACTCACCGGTGATCCGGCGTTAAAACAACCCATCCAGTTGCCTTCTTAACATTCAGATTTGGCAAAACCGGCCCCGCAATGGTAGGCTCATGCTGGTGAAAATACCCTGATGCGAAGAAAGTTGCGGATTTCTACATGACGACCTTCACTGAAAACACCACTGCTCCCCCGCGGTCTGCTGCCGGCGGACCGCCCGAGGTTCGATTTTTCAACCGTGATTTAAGCTGGCTGGATTTTAACGCCCGCGTGCTGCATGAAGCCGCCGACGCGCGGAATCCATTGCTGGAACGCCTGAAATTTCTGGCCATTTTTGCCAGCAACACCGATGAATTTTTCATGAAGCGCATCGGCCTGTTAAAGCGCTGGATTGTCAACAAGCCCCATGAAATCGGTCCTGACGGCCTCACCCACCGCCGCCAGCTTGAACTGGTGCGTGCGCGTCTGGTGGATATGTGCGCCATGCAGCACCGTATCTGGGGCGGAGAACTTAGGCCGTTGTTGGCTCAGGCCGGCTTCGCGTTGCGACGCTATGAAGAACTCACCACGGGACAGCAGGCGCGCGCGGCGGAATATTTTTCGCGTCATATCTTCCCTGTGTTAACGCCTTTGGCGGTGGATCCCGGCCATCCCTTTCCATTTATCAGCAACTTAAGTATCTCCATTGGTGTATTATTGCGGCAGCCCGCGCTTCCGGAGGCGCTATTTGCGCGGGTAAAAGTGCCGCAGCTATTTCCACGCTGGTTTAAACTTGAAGATTCCGCGGGTACGATTTTTGTGCCGCTGGAAAGCCTGATTCAAGGGCGGCTTGAAATGCTTTTTCCAGGCATGCACGTTTTAGAATCCCAGATTTTCCGGGTTACCCGTAGTGCGCAAGTCGAAGCCGCGGAAGATATTGAAGATTCCGAAGATCTGCTGGAGGAAGTGCAGGAGGAATTACGCGCCCGACGGTTTGCGGAAACGGTGCGCGTGCAGATTTCTCCCGGAATGTCCGAAGAGATGCGGCACTATTTAATCGAGGGCCTGGAACTGCGCCTTGAAGATATGGAGGAAGAACCCGAGCCACTGGGTTTGGCCGATGTCATGAGTCTGGCAACGCTGAATATTCCCGCCCTGCGCGTGCCGCCATGGACGCCGGTTTGTGCCCCGGCTCTGGCGGATGCGGATGCCAGTATTTTTGCCATCATGCGGCAGAGCGATATTCTGGTGCATCACCCGTATGAAAGTTTTAACAGTTCCGTGGAAAGATTTATTCTCACCGCCGTCAATGATCCGCAGGTGCTGGCGATTAAAATGACGCTTTACCGCACCAGCGGAGATTCGCCGTTTGTTCCGGCTTTGGCCCGAGCCGCGGAAATGGGCAAGCAGGTGGCCGTGCTGGTGGAACTTAAGGCCCGGTTTGATGAAGAAAGCAATATCCAATGGGCGCAGGCTTTGGAACGCGCCGGCGCGCATGTCGTGTATGGTATTCTGGGGTTGAAAACCCATACCAAAATCGCCCTGGTGGTGCGCCGGGAAGATAATACGGTAAAGTCCTACGCCCATATTTCCACGGGAAACTACAACTCGCGAACTGCCGAAGTGTATACCGACCTGGGACTGCTTACCTGCCGCGAGGATATCTGCGACGATGTGGTGAACCTCTTTTCATTTTTGACAGGCCGATCATTAAAAAACAGCTATCATAAATTACTGGTGGCACCCGTAACCATGCGCAGCAGATTCCGGGAAATGATTCAGCGTGAAACCGCCCACGCCCAGGCCGGGCGTCCGGCGCGCATTATCGCCAAAATGAACGCCTTGGAAGACACGGAAATTATCGAGACGCTCTACCGCGCATCGCAGGCGGGCGTGCAAATTGATTTAATCGTTCGTGGCTTCTGCTGCCTGCGTCCGGGTGTGCCGGGCTTAAGCGAGAATATCCGGGTGATCAGCATTGTGGGTAGATTTCTGGAACATTCCCGGATTTTCTGGTTCCACAACGATGGACACAGTGAAATATACATGGGGTCCGCGGATTGGATGAGTCGAAATTTAAGCCATCGCGTGGAAGCTGCCACCCCAATTGAAAATCCGGTGCTGTTCCAGCGAATGCGGGAGATTCTGGACATCATGCTTGCGGACAATCGCCAGGCCTGGGACCTTGGCCCGGACGGCACTTGGAAACAGCGACGCCCCGCTCCGGGCGAGCCGGAAAACGCCAGCCAATCGCGGCTGATGCAATTAACCATTGAACGCCAGCACGCCATCGCTCCATCCGTCAACAACGCCGCGCGATAACCCCGCGCCCTCGCCTTAGCCCGACGCGGAAGCGTCGCGGTTGGATGCGGAGTGCGGTCCCGAAAAAAAGCTACCGCCGTAGTGTGGCAAGGTTCGCATCTAATCCACCCGCAGCCCGTCCCGACGCGGAAGCGTCGCGGTTGGATTCCGCGGTTGGACGCGCGAATTTGACGTAACGTATGTTAAAGTATACTCTTAATAATCTTCGCTTCGGCGAGGCCTTGGAGAGATGTCCGAGTGGCTTAAGGAGCACGATTGGAAGTCGTGTGTGGGGGTAACCTCACCGTGGGTTCGAATCCCACTCTCTCCGTTTTTCCTGTGGCCGTGAATTGTAAATGTATGATTCACGGCCATTGCATTTGGCGAACTTAGAACGGTTGGTCCGGGCCGTGGACCAGGTGGGCGGCCGGAGGCGACGGCTGTGGCCGCCAGCATTCAGGAGTTAGAAGTTAGGAGTTAGGAGTTAGAAGGCTTTGCGAATTTCAAGGTGCTCAACATGCCCAAGTTAGCGGGGCAACTTGCCCAAGATGCACAAGTTGATGAGAGCGTTGATTTTGGCGGGTTTGGTTCAAGTTGCCCCAGATGCCCAAGATGTTTTTTGGGCGGCTGTGGCGGCGGCGGCCGCCGAGAGCAGGCGAAAAGTAGGGAGTTGAACAGTAGAGCAAATAGGGCTGGAACAAAAGGGTTGCTGGCGCTTGCTGGAAGACCCACCTGCGGTCTACTCTCTATTTTCTACTTTCATACGAAGCCGCCGGCATTCAGAAGTTAGAAGTCCTTATTACAGTATTGGTCAGCATTGATCAGTAGTTTCAGAATTGCGCGGGGTGGGCGCGGGCATTGTAATTTGTTTGGGTGCATAACGGTCCTCATGGCTGGGGCGGAGCCGTTGATGCAGGCATGTTATTCACTTGTCAAATCCCGGCCAGCCGGGATGCGGCACTTGTGCCGTGGAGATGCTATAGGGGGCGGCGGGGGCGGGTAATGAACGAAATTGGTGAGAACCTGGGAGCTAGAACCTGGGAGTTAGAATGACACGCAACGGGAAGTATGCAGCGTTTGGCATTTAGCATCGGGGTGCGGCGTTGCCACGGGGGTTGCTTTACCATCCCGAACACGAATATTTAAGCCGGGGTCATCGGGATAAACTCTGACACAAAGATGCGACGAGGGAGCGGCGGTTGGCCACAGAGGGCACAGAGGGCACAGAGTTTGGGCAATGGGCGACGCGGGGTCGCGACGACTACGAGGGTATTTACCACCAAGACACAACGACACAAAGTGCTTTATGAACCACGAGGGTATATACCATCCCGATCACGCAAATTTAAGCCGGGGTCATCGGGATAAACTCGGACACAAGGATGCGACGACGGAGCGGCGGTTGGCCTGGAGAATTGCCGGCGCTTTCGGGGCGCGGAGCAGGTGAGAGTAGAGAGTAGAGCTGTCGCTGCGGCGGCGACTCCACTGCGGACTACTTTATCTTTTCTACTTTCAAGCCGTTTGTGATCGGAGTCGCACGGGTGCTTCAGGCGATTTGCGCTGCCATGGGTTTGGCATCACGCATTGGACGCCGCGTTTCATTCATCATTGCGTGGCGATTGGACTGCTGCCTGTTCCCGGCATCACAACATGATCTATTCACGTTCGTGCCGAGCGGAGGTGGGCAGGCATTAAAGCCGCCGTTAGTGTGATTAACTCATTACGTCCCGGTTTCGCTCGTCCTGAAGCCCATCGGGGTGAACCCGATGGCTCGCCCATTTAGATTAACTAATCACGTCCCCGTTTCGCTTCTCCGCGTCTCCGTTGCGCTTTCCCTTCAAAATCATCAATCCCAGTCTGGACATCGGCATGGACTTTGCCAAAGAATATCAGATGGCAAAAACACTGTACGGGAAAAAGTAGGCCATTCGTGCGGTCGTCGCGGGTTTGTGTTGTCACACCACCCCCAACGCCTTGAACACCGCATCCGCCGGGTCGGAGTAGAAGCTGGTTTGGAATTTGGCGAATAGTTCGCCGGGTACGGTGGGGATGTCCGGCGCGCTGGCCAGCGGCGGATCACTGCTCGTCAATTTGATCGCTTAGCCCCAACTCGCGCAGGGCCGCCCGAGCTTCTTCCAGTCGCTGTTCAGAGACTCCGCCATCCGGATTAACTTCAACGTTTACTGTCAGTTTCAGTCCCCCGTCGGTAACGTGCCGGGAGAGAACCTTGGTATAGAAATTCATCCATTTCTGCGGCGGAACTTCGCCCGTCCAGCGAAACCCCATCTGTCTGGATGCCGCCGCTTTCATCAGAGGCAATGCCCCCGCCTTGCCTACCGTAATTTCGGTCACAGCAACCAGCTCGCCAACCTGGGCCTGCGCCGAAAATATCCCCTCCAACGCTCCAGCGGTAAAGTTTCCCGCCGCAATCGTGCCTCCGCTGGCTGTCCAACTCACCGCCTCCTTCGCGACATCCATATTCCGGCCAAACTGATCCAGTCCCTGGACACGAAACAGCACCTTCTGTCCCGGTTCAATGGCCGCACGCGCCGGCACAATAAGCAGTTTGGCTAATCGCGGCGGCTCAATGTGCTTCTTGGCCTCCTCCGCCCGGATCACAAACATGTCTTCGGAAATTTCCACATCGGTAGCGGCCAATTCCTTCTCAAAAATAAACGGTTCATAATGGCCATCGGGTTTCTTGCCCACATACGCCAGAACGCCATCGCGCACGCCGCGTGCGATGGTATCCTTTATTGCGTCGCCGTTCATTAGCCGCGGCAACTGCGGCGACGCAAAGAAAGCATCCCGCACCGCCTTGGTACTCCATTCAGTCATCGCGGGCCAATTACGCACCAGAAAATTGGCGCTGATATCCCGTTCCAGATCCCCCTCTTCCCGCAGACGTTTGATAATCACGGTGAGCAGGTCGGAGGCCTGACTGGAGGTGATAAGTCCCAAATCAATCGTTCGCAATTCCTTGGCTTTGTCCAAGAGCAGTACGTTCTTATAACTGCGCCAGACGGTCTCGGTGACGTCGCGTTTGCACCGCCGAATATGTTCATCCAATTGACGTTGTTGGGCTTCATCCAGGCGTGACAAATCCTGCTCTCTGATATCTTCCCACGCCAGAGCCTTGCGGGCCTCCTCGCGCAGCAACTGTGCCGAATCCGCAACCACCCAGATCACCGCACTTTTGAACGTCCGCGCGGATTTACCATATTCCTGCGTCATTGTCATCAGCAAGCGACGTGTGGCATCGCCGTCTTCCAGAGTATGATCCAAACCCATAACAACCAACGTCAGCACCGGCCGGTCCGGTATCTGGCCGCTTTTCTCCGGAAAATACACCCGTTCCGCGCCAGCCCCCGCCGCAAAGACTTTCTGTATTTCCGCCTTGATGCGCTCGTCAATTTGCGGCCCCTGAATGCTCGCCCGGCGATCGGAAAGGAGTTTATTAAGATTCGGTGACAGACTGAACCGATACCGGTTCTTATCAATGGACAGGTAATAGCACGATTGCCCCAACGCCTCCAACACGGTTTCCACGTTCCCAATGTCCAATTCCGGTTCACCCACCGCCAGTCTGATTTCCGGCACCGTGGCCTCGTGCCGCGCCATGCCGCCGTTGGATTCAAAGAAAATCGCCGTCGCCACTTTGGTATGCAACCGGGCCTTTTTAATTTCAATATCAGCTTCACGATCCAGCCGCTGGGCATGGGAATCCCGCTTCCCGCAAATATCCGTTGTCACAGCGCCCTCCAGTCGCGGCTCGCCAAGCTGCTCAAACATGGCCGTGCGAAACAATGATTCATCCAGCGGCGCTGTTCCTAATCCAATCAATGGGTCTTTATGGCCGCCTTTGTACCCATCCTGATACGCCCGCGACACCCACAGTGCCAGGAGCCGCAACACTCCCCGCGTCTGCTGAAATCGCGGAAGTGCCTGCCACTTGCGTTCAAATACCGACAACACCGTCGGATGAAATGGATAGGCCGCCCTGAACGCTTCCCGCGCATGGTCCACCGGAAAATCCCCGATCTGGGTTTTATTGTCCAATATCCAATCGACATATTGCGCGATGGTCTTCTCGGCCTCTTTGGTCATGCCATCCCAATCAAACAAGCGCCGGCGAATAATTTCCGAGGCTTCCCCGTCGCTGGACATAATCACAGCCTTGCCCAACCGATCCAGCATTTTCTTGAAGCGGTCATAATCCGATTGATCTTCCGCGTTCATTTCCAATTCTGAGGCCGGTATGGATGCCACCAGCACCGTATTATCCTGCCCGCGCACGGTCTCGGAAAGATTATGGAGAAAATTATATAACTGGCTGGCCAGTCCGCTTTTCCGGTACCGGCTGACAAAATTCATCAGTTCATCCATGAGGATCAGGCACGGTTTGTCTGCGGGAAGCAACCGCCGGATCACGTCACCAGATGGTGCGGTAAGTTGCTCATCATGCTCCGCCACGATGGCGAACCCCTCCGCGCCGCCAAGTTGCCAGGCGATTTCACCCCATGGTGTTTTGCGCAATGGCGTGCCATCCTTGCCGCCGCGCCCGGATATCGCATCAAACTCTGTCCCGACAAAAACCGCTGTCGCCGCCACCGGCACACCGCCTACGCCCGCTTTTGCGAGTATGCCGTCCACGCCCACCCATGCAGTAGCTTCCGGGCCGCCCCGCGCCAGATGATAAAGTAGTGTGAGCGCATGGGTTTTGCCACCGCCGAACTGTGTGGTCATGTTAAACACCGCGGACGTTTCGGTCTTAATGCCCGAAAGCCGCCGAACCACCTGCGCGGCGAGATCAATGAGGTTTTTGGTTAAGTATGTCCGGCCAAAAAACCGTTGCGGATTCTGATAATCCGCCGGTGCCCGGCCATCACGCACATGAGCCAGATGAACGGCGAACTCCGAAGCATCCAACGGCTTGCCGTCGCGCAGGTCTTCACGGGGGATAATGACTTTGTACCAGGGTTGTAAGGCCATTTAATTCTCCATCAATCGCACGAAACGCACGGCGTGCGTTTTTAGTTTCAGCCGTGCGTTTTATCCGTGCGTTTCTTGACATAATAAGCTCCTCTCCCGTTTCCAACCTTATCTAAGTCATTATTTTTAAGCATCTTAGATAAAAGGCGATAAGCCTGAGGTTCGCTAATTCGGCATAAATCGGTAGCCTTTCTGCGTGTTATTTTGCCCTCGGCCTCAACGGATTGGAGAATCATCTGCCGCTGTTGAATTTGGTCAAACCCACGGGATCGTATGTATGCCGATGTTAGCCCGAGTTGCTGGTAGAGCGACGATGCAAGGTGGTATACCCGGCCCCGCTTTTCCCCCCGGCCTTCCACCATGCCGCGCTCATGCAGTCGTTCCAGCACTGTGCGCGCTTCCCCCAGCCCCTTTTGCAGTAACTTGCCGGTGCGTTCGGTATCGATCCGCCGCTCTAAAAATAGCGCGTTGAGCACCAACATCTCATCCAGACTCAACGGGGCACCCGCTTTTTCTTGCTCATAAACAAGTCGGGCGAACTCAAGGGATGGCTGTCCGCCGCGTAATACCACGCGGACCGCAGTCTGATCGCTGCGATTATAATCTGGTGCCGGCCGTCCGTAGCGTAGTTGTCCTAAAAATATCTTGTCGATGCCCCGTCCCGTTTGCTCTACCAAGCCAATTCTTCGGAATGCCTCCGCTAACCGCGGATTTCGCGGTATCGGTTCATGTACCAGAATGTTATCCAGCGTTACACCTTCCGGCAGGCCGCCTGGACTTGTAATTAGCATATGATCAGCGTGCCATTGCACGTAGATGTCACCCTGTCGTGTGTAGTCCCGGTGCAATACTGCGTTGTTCACCGCTTCGCGGAATCCTTCCGGCGAGTAATCCGGAACTGGCAGTCGAAATAATCCAGCCAGTACCTCACGCTCTTCGTTGCGCGCTGAAAACCGCGATTCCACCTCCTCTAACACGCGAATTAAAGGTCCGGTAAGAACGTCATTGGCCTTGACATTCCCTTGTTCGTCCAGCACTTGGAAACGCAGTTTGTGGGTTGGAAGCAACTTTTGTATCACCGACTCACGCCCCAACAAAAGCAGTCCTGCGACGTTTGGCAGTAACTCCCCATCGGGCTGCGTTTCCACCAGCCGTAACGCCTTGGCCAGGTCACGATCTGTCAGTTTCCGCAAGTTCGGGTCTCCATGCAGCCGCGCGATCGTCTGCCGCAGTCGCTCAAACTCCAGGGGATCGAGGCTTTCACCGGAGGCCCCCTCAATTACCCGCGCCGAAAAATCCAGCAGTCCCAAATCAGTCTTCCGGGATCGCTGATCGCGCGGAAAATAAGGGACGACCTGCGGTTTGCCATCGGGGCCCATTACGCGGCGCACTGATTTTCCGGTTGCGGTAGCACAGGGCTCGGGATACGGGGGAACTTCTATGGCGATTACCGGGCGGCCATCGAGCGTAACCGCTGACACCTGCGTATTGATATTCGGTACGGTGTTATTGAGTATGGCTGTTTGAAGTTTGATTGGATCCGTGATTGGGCCGTGGCGTGGCCCGGCCCCCGAAACACATCCGCCATCTTCGACGCCGATCAGCAACGTCCCCCCCTTGTTATTTGCCATCGCCACAATCTCTTCATAGATTGTGCCATCGCTGATCTGCTTCCGGTCAGACTTAAACTCCACCGTTAGCGTCTCGCCGCCCTCGATCATGGATTGCAACTGCTGCTCGTTCATAGCCCCAACCCCTTCTTACGCGCCAATACGCCATCCACCCATCTTTTTTCATCAGTCCCAACTGGATAAAGCGCCGACAGCGACTGAGCCAGTTTCCAGAACTTGCCGTCCCGCCCGGCTCCCTCTTCCACCAGAAATCGCTTCACTGCTTCGCCCCGCCCGGCGGCAAATAATATCATGCTCTGATGCACGCGATCCAACACGGTATGGCCCAGCTTCGGCACGCTTTTGTCACCCCAACCGCCATCTTCATTTTCCAGTTCATCAATGCTGGCAAACAAATTGGCCTGCCGGGCTTTTTTCCGGGCTTTCTGCGGCACCTGCCCCTCATCTTTGCCAAATAATATCCGCGTGCGTTCCGCCACGGTCAAAAGCCGCGCTTTATCCCCCTTCACCTCCACCACATCCGCCATCTGCTCCAGATTCGCCCCCAATCCCTGCGCAATTTTCCGCGCCGCATCATATTCCAGCGTATAGCCGGTTTTACCCGCCACCACCTTCCCGGCACCATCCTCGTTACCCTCGGGAGCAACCTCTCCCTCACCATCATCATCATTGCTGTCCCCTGTAACCTGTCCCCCGTCACCTTCGTCCTTGTTGCCAACTCCCATCGTCCAAAGCCATATCGCCGTGAGCCGCGCATCGGCTTCCAGCGCTCCCGCATCCGCCCCGCTGAATACCAACCGCAATGCCTCCTGTGCCACCGCCGCCCACACATGCTCCAGATATTCGCGCAGCGTTACCTTCTCCCCATTGGCTTTTTCCACGCGGCTATAGCGCGAGAAAATTTCCAGCGCCGGTCCCAGACACGCGAAAATAGCGTCCGCCCCCACCACGCCCTCCGCCTCCAGCCGCGGCATCCACTGGTGGATGCGTTGCGGCAGTTCCTGCAAAACCGTCCGCCAATCGCCGATGGGGTCACCCATTCGCGGTCGGCAGGCCAGATGCACCGAAGATGCGAGCACCCGTTGGCGGCTGGCGAGCATTCGCGCAGCGCGTTCCGTGTCTATTGGCCAAGACCCTGTCACTGTGAGACCCGCGTCAACGATAGCACCCAAGAGCGATTCCCACGCCTCCGTGGAAGCGTGGGCGAACACAATGATGGCAATTCCATTTGGCCCTAGCGAACTACGGCAGCTCGCCATTGATCGGGCGAGCTGTACCTCGAAGTGCAGTCGGTCTTTCTTCGATGTGCTCCTTGAATGTGGAAGGCTCTGTACCGCCTCTTCCTCCTTGGGCGTAAGCTCGCCCGACAGCAGATCCGGGTGGAGGTAACCGGCAAGCCTCTTAAGCCACACATAGAAAAAATCCGATAGATCGGCGTAGGGAATGGCAAAGTAATAGGGTGGATCAGTCACGACCGCGTCCACGGAACCCTCCGGAACGCGCGGCGCAGTCGCAGACCCCTGCTGGGCCACTCCGCAATCGCCAAGAGGCACGATTCCTGATCCAAAAATTTGGGCAATTTTTCCAAGTTGGAATGAAATCCCCCCGGCAAGCGTTGGCGTAAGCGGGTTTGCCTCTGCGTAATCGGACCGCATAGGAAGCGACGATGACTGGATGAAAGCGGATACGATTCCGTCCGAAAGCCATGTCGATACGTTGCTGTTGTATTGTGCGATATTGCTTATTGCGAGGGAAAGGATGGTACCCGTCGCGACGATCAAGCCTTTGTCCTGCGTCGTTTCGACGGAGCGGTCATAGCAAGCGCGCAAGGCCTTGGCGAGGGTCAAAAGCGCCAATTGCTGCCGCCTGTTAAATAGGTGTCCCCACTCCTTGAACCCATAGTGCAACACGTTGAGCCTGCGCGGCTCGTCGTAACCGATCTTCTCGGAAGGAGCCAAGGAGGGGGTATCGGCGGGCGGGTGGCCGATTTGGGCCAGCCGGAGAGCCGCAATTTCAAACACTTCTTCGTCCATTTTGTTAGCGGTGCGGTAGGCACGCCCCTTTCCCGATTCGCTTCTCAACACCACCCCAAAAAGCCGCTCTCCCAGCCCTTCGTCCGACGCAATGCGGCGGTAGCGCGCCGGTTTCATCGTCGTCCCGCATGCAGGGCATGTGACGCATCCGTTCTGGACGGTCCCGACACCCAAGCCGTCAATCTCCAGCGAATCTTCAAGCGACAAAGCAATTTCCCGTGTTTCTTTATTAACCGAGATCTTTACCACGACCGCGTGGTTCCGACGCCTTGAGACAAATGTCTGGTGCAAAAGAGGGATTACCGCACCACAGTTTGGCCCCTCGCATTGAATCGTCCGCGCCCACAAATACGCAATGGGCGTTGCGCCATCCGGATCCTTGGGGTAATATTCAGAGAGTTCCTTCTCCGCCCGCTCTTTGACCCATTGCCCCCATTTCCGCACTTCATCGGCCAACTGCTGGCCATATTTGGGAATGTATTCCAACACCACTTTGTTCAGCAGCACCGCCACCGGATTCAAATCACTGGCAAACGCGTCAGCCCCCACGCGCAGAGCCTCCAGCGGAATGGACCCGCCCCCGGCAAATGGGTCCACCACCAGTGGCCGTGTGCCGGGAGCGCCGCCCAAACTTTCATGTGCCGCCTGCGTAAGCGCCCGCGCGGTGGAAAGGAAAATCTTTTGGGTAGAGGCCTCCCAAGCCGCAAAATCCGCGATGAAATCCAGCAGCAGCACGCGCAGCAATTCCAAGTCCGCGGGCGTGGCCGGTGGCGGATCGCCATTGCGGCGGGGTTTTGGCAGCGTAACTAAATCAAGCGGGGTCTGCCGTTTGGCCAGTTCCCCATAGCGCTTCCATGATTCAGGATCGCACGTTTCGGTGGCCTTGGAATCAGCAAGAACAGCCTTGGCAAATGCCACCATCGCATCCGCCGCCGCCCGGCGGAATGTCGGCGGACAAAGCGGATCAGCGGGATCAGGCCAAAGCGAAGCACAAATCACCGCCCGGCACGCCGCCAGCGGCCGCCGCGCCCACCAGATATGCAACGTGGAAATATGCCCATGCCGAATCGACTTCTCCCGCCGCGCATGGGCCGAGATACGTTTGATGGGCAAATCCACTTCGATAAGGCGTTGGGGATAGGTGTTGGTCATAGTGTTCTTCATAGCCTGATGCCGTAATGCTCGATCAACTTCTTAAGCATAGTGCCGTGCTGCTGCCGGTACCGTGTTAATTATCCCAACACGCTACGCCACCAAGGACTCTCCGGAAGATCGGGGCGAGGTATGTAGCGGGCGAAACGCTGAATGTTTTCCAACGATTCCTTTATCGCTTCCAGACCAACGCCTGTATCTCCGGCCCATCCCTTCATCAGCTCCGGCGTACAAACGAGCCCGACGCCCCGTTCGTTGGCAATCCGCCGTGCCTTGTGATCATCCGTTGCCGCCGGGATACCGCGAACCTTGGCAATGGCGATGCAGGCGGCCTCCCCGTCAGCAAGTTCCATGGCTAAGTCGACGAACAGGGCGATTTCCTCGTCCCCAACGAGCTTGCAACTCTTGACGCGGCCAGATTGTACCCGATGCGTTAAATCAAGGGGAAATTCCTTCAATTCTCCGGGCGCGTCCGGATCGGGCTGACGCAGGAAGCGAGCCTCATTCAACACTTGATCCGGCACGAGTACTTCATAGCCCAGAGCATCGAGCAGCCCCGCAGATTTGCGAGCCGCGCAAAGATTCAACAGGCAACAGGCGTCAATGACGATTGTTTTTGAAGTTGCAACAGGCATTTAGCTCTCGACTCCGAACAGTGATTGCTGGAAGTCAAGTTGCCGCGTTTCTTGGACGCCCTCATCATTTTCAACCTCGCTGGTGAGGCAGGCCGCCAGAATCTCTCTGGCGGTTACTGGATCGCAGCGGAGGAAACGGGCGAGTTGCCCTTGGCTGATTTTTGCTTGCTCGAAGGCCTGTATAGCCAGGTACTTATAGCGCTGCGGGTAACAATCTGAAGGCTCCGTGAGGGATGGGAGGTCGAGCATGGCCGCCGCCCTGCGCACGGAAAAGCCAGATTCTTTCAGGTGTTCGTAGGTGCCGCTCGGTATCAATCCAAGGCTCTCCAAACGGTAGGTCATGGCCTCCACCGATACAAAATAGAAATGGCTTAACCTGCAAAGATCGGCGACCTGAAAATCACTGGAGGTGCTGACGACCTGATTGAAGTGCCGCCTTAGGGAGGAACCGGGCATGAGAAACGACATGGCGAATGCCTCGGCAAACTGTTCATTAGGTGGTTTGCGAATGGGGTAACGGAGGTAATCGATTCCGGGGGTATGGCGATCCACGAGTAAATGTCCGTACTCGTGGAGCATGGAGGCCCGTTGCCTTTCGGGCGGGTGCCGCCGGTTGATGAAGATACAGCCCCCGAGATCAGGGACGAACGCGTACATGCCGGCCACGGACGATGGTAGCCCACCAAAGAAAATTCGCAGGCCAGCGTCCATTTCCAAAATGCACCGGAGTTGCGAGACCGGCTGATCACCAAGGCCAAGCCGCAGTCTCTCTTGCACCGCGGCCGCCTCCCCCATTTGTTTTGGAGACGTCCGGGTGTTAAGTGGTATCTCCGGCGGGTAGGCCTGCCGGAGTGGCGCGCTCATGATCCGCTCAAGCTCCCGGTAATCGTCGGCCAGATCTTGCAGTTCCCCGATCGCGCGATCAAGTTCAGCCTCGTGCGGGTGTGACCTGCCCACAACAGCTCGGAGGTGCGGCTGGAGGTCGGTAGTAACTGCTCCGGGTCGTACTATCTCATGCACGGTGCGCCCGTAGAAAGACGCCAATTTGACGATTTCATTGGGTTTGATGGTGCGAGTTCCCTTCTCGATGGCGATAAGGGTCGGGCGGCTAAGGCCCAAATAATCCGCGGCAGCCTCCTGCGTGAGGCCCCTCGCTTTGCGGGCCTCGGTGAGCCGTCGGCCAAGTGAAATAGGATCAATGTCCTTCAGTTGGTTCATAGTTTTATACTCCTTCAGGTGATGGTAACAGGTCCGAACAAAGTCGCCCACGCGACGCTGTTTGCCTGCCGGTCGGCGATAAGTTCCACCCACTCTCGCCGGTAGCGGCGATACAAATCCAAATAACATCCAAGCGGCTCGGTGGCACCGACTATTCCGGTGCCAATTAAATGGCGGGCCAAGACGGGGGGCAATTGGCCGTCTTCCACCGCCGATAATTTAGATATCTGCATCAGAAAAGCTTTGAGGCAGAGCAGTTTGGATTGCGGGATAGAATCCGCACCCCGGTTGTCCGCGAAAAGGCCGTACGCGTAGGTTGAATCCGACTCTACGATTCCGGCGGCGGCCATCGCCTGCTGGCGGAAGATGCAGGCCGGGCAACGGCCGCACTGTTTAGGGCCGATGTTGTGCAAGGGGTAGTGAACACATGAGACCGTGGATATTGCCAACTGCCGCATTTCGGAATCCGTGGAAAGGCCGCGAACAACCTCGGCTTTGGTCATGCCTGCGTACGGCAGCTGAATTCGGATATCACTGCCCGCCACGGCGGAGATGAGCGAGGAGACAGATCGCAGAAAATAAGGGTGGCTGCTTTTAGTCGCCTTGGCCCCGACCATTCCCGACATCAGCGGTAAATTAACGGCACCGATTCCGGACTCGTACATATCGACACATGATGCCCCGCCAAGCGCAGCCACGGTCCCGCCGACGGCGCAGAAAAGGAATGAGCGCGAGCGCTGCGTGTTCTCCTCTTTCATCCCGAGCGCGGCGGGCCGCCGCATTGCAAATTTCACCAACAGCGGTGCAATTGTGGCACCGAAGCGTGACTTGAGCAGGTCGAACTGCTTTTCCACCACCCTCCGTTGCCCGAGTTGGTGTCGAACCATCACCGGGATTACGTGGGAATCACGGACGTCTTTCAGGTGCTGCACAAATCCAGCGGCTGAATCCAGGCCGCCGCTGTAAAGGCATACATACGGCGGCGCGGAACCTGAAGACGAAATCCAGTATTCCGTATGTTGCGGCGCGAGGGAAGGGCCGCCGTCAGTGAATTCAAAATTCCAATCATCACCGGTGAGGAATCCGAGCATTTCCGCAAGCAACAAGGCGTGGCTCGGTGAGGACCAAAATGCCAGGTCCGAGACCCGAAGTTTTAGACGAAGCGAACGCTGCCAGTCCGGCACGGAGCGTCGGGGTCTCTTTATAATGCGATCACAGACGTAGACCGACGCAGCTATGCGCAGCAGATCATTCATCCGCCGCGGAATGGATACCGAGAGGCGTGAAGCGATACCGCCTACGTCTAATCGAAAGTCCCTGCCTTCCATAAGCTCGATAACGCTGCTGCCCCGGCCTGGGTCTAATGTAAGCGGAATTTGTGATCCTCGCGTCTTCATGTTAGCGCATCCTCATGAGGGATTGGGGCAGCATAGACCTCGTCCGCTCCGCCGGCGTCGACTTGGCGTATCCGGCCGGGACCTTAGGGCGACAGGCCGGATCCTGGGCGAGGCCTGCGGCTACGCTCCGCAAGCCGGGTTCCATATTCGCACGAACGACCGTTAAGAATGCGATACAACTTTGTAAGCTCGGCCAGCGGCGCGAGGGTACCGCCCTTAATATAATTTGATCCCAAAATTTCTCCACGATTGCCGCGACAAACGCGAAATGCATCCCACCTCCGTACAACGGGGGCTGCGCCACCTCGTGCAATAATTTGATATAATCATGCCCGCCGTGCGCTCGGGCGAACGTGGGCAGCCTCTCGGGGGCAACGCTCGCGATGTTAAAGAGGTCGGCGAACGGAACTTGCTCTTGGACTTTTCTGATGGTCCGCACGGTCGAGACCACCGCAGCGCGAGCCACGTCTTCCGCAGAGTCGCCCCGGCACACAGCGTCACATACGCTCCGCCAGCGAAGCGACTTGCCCAAGTCTAGGGATTCATTCTCGGCCATGGTCCTAATCCTGCCATATTTCACGACTCCGCATTCTCCCTCTATTATCAACCTATATATTTACAAAGTCAAGACATAGTAATAAAAAACTTAAAATTATGTCAACAAATTTCATGGGCCACCTAAGGCGGTACTGAGATATGGTCAGAGTGTGTATTATTATAGGACTATTGCACGAGTATAGTATCAGCGGGCCACAATCGAAATTTAGAGGTTGCGGTCACGGTTGGGTGAGATCGGGAACGTTTTAGGAAAGTTCGCCCCGGAAACAAAAGAGAAATGCACCGCCGGTTCTGGACGTGTTTGGACAACAGAGCAGTGGCCATTACCTCGCTTAGGTCTCGAAATCATCATTTCGCATCCGCCGTCCGCCGTCGGCTGCTTTCCCCAACCAGGTGCCAGCACCTTACCGAAACAGCGCCGCACCAAGGTTGGCCGCTCGCCAGCGCGGCCTGTGTGCCGCTTCCAAGACCCGGTCCAAGTTTGGTTTTCTATCCAGAGCGCGACCGCGAATTGGTATTCCTCCGCGTTCGATGAAATGCGGATTAGCCTCGGCGGAAGGGCCGGGAGATTCAAAATCAACCACGAACAGCGGATGGTGGCGCTTGATCGTCTCATCGCCCGCCGCGAACGTTCCGCCCTCGTTTCCGGACTCCACCAGGATCATCCCATCTGACAAGCCAATGATGGTGCTGTTGCGTTTCATGGCGTTGCGGGCTATCCAGGGAAGCCCCGGCGGGAACTGCGAAACCACCAGATATTTGCCCTGTTCCAGCACGTCCGAAATCTCTTTCTTCACACGAAAATGCTCTATTCCCTCGGCCATCACAAATATTGTTGCGCCGCCAGCCGCCAGGGCCGCACGGTGCGCGGTTAGGTCCACGCCATGGGCATATCCGCTGACAACGCAGATATTCTGGGCTGCCAGCGCCGCGGCGGCGTCGCGCGTAACGTCAAGTCCCTTTTCTGACGCTTTACGCGAGCCGCAAAAGCCCATGGCCGGTAAATCAAGGAGCTTTGCGTCTCCCTTTAGAAAAAGAAACGCCGGAGCCTGATTTCCGAGAATGGCCTTAAGCCTCGCCGGATACTGGTTGTCGCCAATCCAGAGGATGCTGACACCCTGACGGAGCAGATCGTCCCAGAGCCGGGCCGCAGCATCGGCCGCCCCGGCGACATTCCCGGCAATTCCTTCGGATACGCCCAAGGCACCACTTAGCCACTGCGCGCCTCTTTGCACCGCGGCCTCCGGAGAAAGATTTTCCCGTGCGCAGGATTCGGCAAATTTCCGCAGGGCGGCGTCACCGATGCCTTTGGTATGAACCAGTTGTAGCAGCGAAATTTCGTTCATTGGTTATCCGTATCCCGTAACGATTTTACGCATACCAACCCCAGGACGTATTTGGCACCAAGAGTTTTCAAATACATGGCATAACACCACAAAGTAATCCCGGATTGGCACAGATCATCAATAATGATCACCGTTTTGCCCTTTACATCCGCATCCATTGTAACGCATTGACCCGATGCGTATAAATCACACCATTGATTGACCTTTTCCATAAATGGCAAGTTTTTCAAGGCAGCCTTACCGCAAATCAAGTGACTCAGGGCGAATGGTAGCTCTCTGTCTTTGGCGACTCTGGCGGCCAACTCCCTGCCGAAATTGGGCTTGGACGCATCAGATGGAACCCCTGTGACCATTAGATTGGGCTTTTCGTTGGGCGGTATGGGCAGGAATTCAAATGCTTCAACCATTGCGGTCGTTATCTCATTGAGATGCTTTTCGGAAGACTGGTATTTTGCCTGGTACAATGCCTCTCCCAAGGGCGTGCGTTCCTTGCTTTCCGGACTCGGCCGCGCAAAGGACATCCCCATACAGAAATCAAGTTCCCGATCAAATGCCACATCAATGTTTTTGTTCAGGCCGATCAACACGTATTGTTCGAAATGTTGCTTCCATTCCTCGATTCGGGTGATATCCTCGGTGCCAAGTGAGCCGGGCGGGAACCAAAGGTATTTCATCTTCCCATTTTTTTTTTGAAACACGCCACCCGTTCCGCGCCAACTGTGTAATTTTCGGAAAGTGGAAATTAAAAAGTTCCGGATATGTATCCGCGAGCACAAACAAGGTACGTGCCCCATCCTCATATTCGTTGAAGTGGCAGATAAGATTGGATCGGCTGTGGATTATCTTCGGAATCATCCTTTCCCCTCCGCACCCAAGATTGTCGCTGCCGGGGCGGAATAATGTTCCACCGCCATGACCTCGCGCCAACCTAATCGGGCCGGGTCACGTATCACATGCACTTCCGGCTTGGTGCCGCAGTTATACACCACATACAGCCAATAATCCTGTTTCAGCCGGGCCGCAGTCTTATACTCATTGCTGCTTAACGCAATTTCGCCGATGGCACTGCGGCCCTTCACTTCTATAAACCGTACCTCTATTGCGGTGGCGGCGTCTTCTGGATGGGCTTTGCGGGAAATTAAATCAAAGCCGCGATCCTGTGTCTCCACGCTTTCCACGTTCCGGCCCTGGGCTTTTTCATAGGCGATCACCGTTTCCACGGCGATACGTTCAATATCATCATCCCGCACCATCGCTGCCATGCCGGGGTTCGCCCTCTCCGGGTGCGGCAGTACCCACGCCGCGCCGATAAATTGAATATCGCCAATGGCACATTGATGTTCCTGATCCAGTTCGCGCAGGCGGTTTTCCAATCGGTGGTTCAGGTCTTCAATACGATCCGCAGCCTGCTTGATATTTCCCGCCAGTTGCGGTGATTTATCCCCATTTTGCTGCTGTTCCGACAGCCGGGCAAAGGTCAGGTTCTGGCGGTGAATGAGTTCATTGAGGCTGATTTTGACATGTTGGCGCACAACCTCAATTTCCTTCTGTCGGCCAGTGACGGTCTCTTCCAGAAAGCCCTTGAGTTCGCGTTCCATCAGCGCCCGTTCGAGGTCCAACCGCGTTGGCAAACCGCTGCTCGAGGGTGCTGGTGTCCCCTCCGGGGCCGGTGATAAATCCAGGAAAACGGTGGGTTGCCTGATGGCAATGGTACCCAGCGCGTCGCTGTAGGCCGCAAAAAGCCGCCGATGCAGTTGATTACCCCGCCCATCCTTAATGGATGCGGAAAACACATCCAGTCGATAGGGCACCGAATGATGCAAATCGTAAAAAACCGCCCCACGCAACAAATCATTGTGTACTGAATCGGACAGGCTCTCCCGCACGGTTTCAAAAAGCGGATGGCCCGGCGTTACCCACTCCGCGGTGTTTTCCCTGGCCAGCAGGTTTTTATCAAAAACAATTTGCTGATATTCCCGCCCCAGTTTGCCGAAGCGGGGTTCGAGTTGCTCCCCCAGCGGCCATAAATTACGCGGCACCCGGCCCACGCGGTAAACATGGCCGCCGGAATGCAATTCCCTGGGGAAAACTCCCACGACCGGACCCGCTGATTTGAAAAAGTCCTCAATAACCTCCGGGACCAAGCGGCGCTCCCGCGCCTCCACGGATTTGCCCACAATGGCCGATAAATTCAAGTTTTTTTTCGCCAACCCTTCCAACGTGGCGTCGGTAATTTTACGGAATCTCTGGGTGTCAATTTCCTCAATAATACGATTTTTTAAGGCTGCCTCCGTCAGATTGCGCGCGTACATATCCCGGATCATGCGTTCAATCTGATTGGATGGGAACACGTCGCCGAGCACGTTAAACACCTTGCCGGTTTTGTGCGGGTCCAGGTCATTTTCAATTTGCTCAATGCGCTCAAAAAGGGTGTGCAATACGCCGCCTTCACGCGTGTTGGTGGAAACAAAATTCAATATCAGGCAATCTTTTTCCTGTCCGTACCGGTGAATGCGCCCCATACGCTGTTCGAGGCGCATCGGATTCCACGGAATGTCATAGTTAATCATCATCCAGCAGAATTGCAGGTTAATACCTTCGCCTGCCGCTTCTGTAGCCACCAGCACCTGACAAGATTCACGAAATTCGCGTTCGGCGTAGATACGGGTGCCGGGTGTATCGCGATTTCCGATTTTCATGCCGCCATGAATTTGCGTTACCGTAAGTCCCCATGATTCCAATTTGCCCACCAGATAATCCAGTGTGTCCTTATGCTCGGTAAATATCAGCAGTTTCATTTTTGGATCGCTGAAAATGCCCTGGCTGTTGATCACTTCGCGTAATTTTACCAGTTTGGATTCCGTTTCCCGCTGCTCAAGCTGCCGGGCCAAATCAATGAGTTTCTCCAGATTAAAAATATCCTCGCGCAGGGTTTCAGCCTCAACCGTAGGCACTGCACCTTCCAGATCGGACATGATTTTCTGCTGCTCATCATCCGCCAGGTCTTCAAAATTATCCGGAACCCGCTTATTCATCTGCTCTTCGCGGTATCCTTCCGGATCGGTCAGAATTGCCTTGCGTTTGTCACGCATACGCTCCAGCGTGCGCCGCACCGAAAATACGCTCGAGGCAAACCGCCGTTGCAGCATCGCCATGGTAAAACCCACCGCCCGTCCGGTGGAAGAATTGGCCGCCTGCGCCTTGATGGACTGATCCTCAACATACCGTGTCAGGGCGTCATAAAGTTCAAATTCATCACGGTCAATATTGAAACTCATGGTTTGTACGGTTCGCTTGGTGAACAGGCGTTTGCTCTGGCCGGTATCCGGATCGGGAAAATTTACCAGCGCTTCTTTGGTGCGGCGCAAATAAAATGGCGCGCTGTTGCGTTTCATCGCCTCTTCAAGGCTTTTGACATTCCCATACACATCCGGATCCAGCAGTTCCAGAAACAGGCAGAACTGATCAGGGTCTCCCTTATGCGGGGTTGCGGTCATGAGCAGATAATGATCGGTCAAACCTGAAAGGGCCTCGCCAAGCTGGTAGGCCAGAGTTTTCTTATCATCACTGTACGCCGCCATTTTATGGGCTTCATCCACAATCACCAGATCCCAGCGGCTGCGCAACAAACTGTCTTTCGCATCTTCAATGCGGGACACCCATGCCACGGATGTAATGACCTGATTTTTATCCTGCCACGGGTTGGAATTGTAGTTGGCGCGCAGCACATCGCTGCGGACAATTTCAAAATCTTCGCGGAATTTGTCCTTCATTTCCCGTTGCCACTGAAACGTCAGGCTTGCCGGGGCAATAATCAGTGTCCTTTTCACCAGCCCCCGGATTTTTAACTCTTTAAGCAGCAGGCCCGCCATGATGGTCTTACCCGCCCCCGGATCATCCGCCAGCAGGAATCGAATGCGCGGCAATTTTAAAAAATAATCGTAAACCGCTTCCAACTGGTGCGGCAGCGGGTCCACCCGCGCAATGGACAATGCAAAGTAAGGATCGTATTCGTAGGCCAGGGCCAGGCGCATGGCCTCAATGCCGAGACGAAAATGCAACGGTTTGCCATCAAATGGCTCGGTCTCCGGATTGGCCTGCAATGCCGCGACCCAGTAGCGTCCGGCCCGGTTTTTGCTGTGGGTTGATTTGCCGCGTGGGGGCGGTCGACGGCGTGTTGTGGGCGG
>DAHVEJ010000210.1 GCA_027313145.1 Phycisphaerales bacterium
CCTTCCTTCCTTGGAAAGGATATAGTATACACCGGCGAATCTCGCATTGCAATGTTATTTTGGAATCACACTACTAGAATGATTCGGAAGCGCTGCGCTTGCAGTTGGGCCGGCCTCGGCCGGACCACGGCCAGCAGGCTGTCCCCTGTAACCTGTAACCTGAAACCCGCTCCCCCCCGCAACCTACCTCCGCACCTGCCCATTGCCTGTCACAATAAACTTATACGTGCATAAATCCGCCGCGCCCATGGGGCCGCGGGCATGGAGTTTATCCGTGCTTATGCCGATTTCCGCGCCTAATCCATATTCAAATCCGTCCGCCCAGCGGGTGGATGCGTTGACCATCACGCTGGCGGAATCCACGTTCTGGATGAATTTATTGGCCGCGGCAATATCGCCGGTAACAATGGCATCGGTGTGTTGTGATCCATACTGGGTGATATGGGCAATGGCTTCATCAATGGAATTCACCTGCTTGATGGCCACAATTAAATCCAGATATTCGGCTCCCCAGTCTGATTCCACGGCCAATTTGGCGTTTTGCAAAAGCCCCTGGCTGCGGGCATCAGCCCGCATTTCCACTTTGGCTTCGCGAAACTTGGCCGCCAGACGCGGTAGAACGCGCGCGGAAATATCTTTATGCACCAGAATACATTCCGCGGTGTTGCACACGGCGCAGCCATCCACCTTGGCGCTAAATGCGATCTCCACCGCCATATCAGCATCCGCATATTTATCAATATAGATGTGACACACGCCTTTATAATGCTTGATAACCGGAATCGTCGCCTGCTCCACCACCGCGCGAATCAGCGATTCGCCGCCGCGCGGAATCGCCAGGTCCACCAGTCCCTCCGCAGTGACCAGCGCGCCCACGGCCGCACGGTCGGTCGTGGCGATCAGTTGTACGGCATCAGGATCCACCTGCGCGGCCACGAGAGATTCCCGGATGATTTTGGCGATCGCCTGATTGCTATGGACTGATTCCTTGCCGCCGCGCAGAATGCAGGCGTTGCCGCTTTTCAGGCACAGTGCCGCCGCATCGCTGGTGACATTGGGCCGGCTTTCATAAATGATGGCAATTACGCCAATGGGCACGCGCCGCTTTTCAATGCGCAGGCCGTTGGGGCGGTCATACGCTTCAATGGTTTGGCCCACCGGATCGGTTTGCCCCGCGATTTCCCGCACGCCGGCGGCCATGGCTTCGATTTTTTTCTCCGATAAAGTCAGCCGGGAAATCATCGGCAACGCCAGATTGTTGTTTTTCGCCTCCCGCAAATCAATCACGTTGGCCGCCAGCAATTCAGCTTTGTTGGCGACCAGGCCATCGGCAATGCGCAGCAGTGCCGCATTGCGGACGTTACCCGTCAAAGCGGCCAGTTGGCGAGCGGCCTGCCGTGCCTTCCGGGCCATGCGCATGATTTCCTGCGTAACCTCCGCCGAATCTGCCAGGGGTTTCGCCGCCGATCCATTTTCAACATTCTGTTCCGTCGCACTTTCCATGATAACTCCAAGGGCTTCCGCAAGGGTTCCAATACCGATTTGTATTTTAGCATTATTGTTCAGGACATGCAGTTTTGACGAGGAGTTAGAAGCTAGAAGCTAGAAGTGAGGTAACGCAGGCGTCCCGCCTGCCGGTTTGGTGTTTGCGTGCAGGCAAGATGCCTGCGTTACGCGCGGAAAAGGTGTCAGGTACCTTTGTTTAGGATAAAAGGAGTTAGTTAGAATGTGGATGCGCTTCGCTTTTGCAGGATGCGAGATGCTAAATTCCGGGTTCCAAGTTCCAGGTTCCAGATTCCAATATCCAGTTTCCACGTCAAATTTTCCAAGTTCCCAACCTCTCGGTCCGGAACCGGGCTTTTTGTGCAGCCATCCATGGTCTGAAAATCAAATTAATTACCAATTTTTCGATGAAACGAAAAACCAAAAAGCCTCAAAAATACCCTTAAAAGTGTAATTTTATGTCGTGTGGTAATTAAATGGTAAATGGTAAATAAAAATTATGATTTTTTCCTTGACATTTGTTTCTGGACATCGTAACATTACGCTAACAGATGACTGGGAAAGGTCGACCTTTCATGAGGCCAGTCTGGCGCGAAGAGAAAAATTGAATATGTGTCGCAAAAGTATCTGGGCCTGCGTTGGGCTGTAGATATTGCGACTGAATATTACGCCCAGGCATTTTTTTTGGAGGTGCTTTTATGAAGCGCACTGGAAAACATCAAGGATTCACCCTTATTGAGCTGCTGGTGGTGATCTCCATCATTGCGCTGCTGATCGCGCTGCTATTGCCGGCGCTGGCGAAGGCCAAGGATGAGGCTACGTCCATTTCATGCATTACGCGCCTGCGTACCTTGGGCCAACTCACTGCCGAGTACGAACAGAATAACGAAGGATTTCTACCATCCGGTGGGCTGGGTCCTGATCCGGACCGCCAAGGCGCTTGGGTGAATTTACTATTCTCCTATTACGCCGGGCCGCCGGTCATGCCCTATAATGAAGCGTGGCCAAAGGGCTATCTTGGCCAAAATGGCAACGGGCAGTCCGTTGAATTGGCCGCCAGTGTGACCAACGGGCTTTCACAGAAATTTAGCGGGCTGTTTCTCGATCCCGGCTCGATTCCGCAAGTCGGCCACAAATGGGACGTTTCTTACGCGTGCAATCCAAACGTGATTTGGAACTGCACAACCAACCCGCCAAGCCTCCCGCCGGTAGCGCAGGATGTAACCTTGAAATCGGAAAAAATCGCCAGGCCGTCGCAAATTATTATGTACGGCGACAACTGCGCCGCGTATGAAGGGTCTTGTTATGCACCATGGTGGTGGTATTACCCGCCAGACGTCGTCGCGGATGTAAAAATCTGGGGTAAAACCTACAGCCCCACGGCATCCATGGATCCCGAAGGGTACTCGCCGCCCATCGACCAAAATGCTGATGCCACGCCGTCGCAGGTAATCACCCGTTGGGGCATGCGGTATCGCCACATGGAATATACGTTGGATGGCGGCTACGGAAACGCAGTATTCTGCGATGGCCATGCCGCGTCCATCCGAGCCGGCAATCTGCATCCGGATAATCTGCTTCTGCACCCCGGCAGTCAATTAACGGTGTACCAGCAGATGCCGTGAGTCGTTTGGCTTTCGCAGAGCGACTTGGTGAATTAGGCTGGTGACTGGCTAGATGGGTATGGACCGTCAAGATGTACATCCTGCTCATCTTTATGATCCAGAGCGTACTCAAAGGAGGTGAATTGTTTCCAAAGTTAAGCAGGATTTTTTAGTAAATGTTTTAAACAGGAAGTGGAGAAAAGGGTCGTTGTTTTGAGAGGGGCTGGCGGCGGAATGTGTTGTTCGGCGTGCCGGTTTTTCTGCAACTAACAAAGGAGGACTTGAAATGTCCACAGCAAAGTTGAAATCACTTGTAATGGCTGCTGCGTTTGCTGCAGCCGGGTTGGGGGCGGCAGGTGCCGCCCAGGCGACCGCAGTATCCGTCACAACTGCGGTAGGGAATGGCGCAGATACTTATTTAATTAATGACACCGGAACCAGCAGCACGGTGTTCGCAGGTGCGGGCCAGGGAGGCGCGGCAAAAATGGAGCTTAGGAACGACTCTGCGGTCCGCATGCGGATGCCGTTGCTTAGATTCGATCTAAGCGCCTACGCGGGCGATACGATATCCAATGCTTCGCTGTCCGTGACGGTGGCCGGTGCAAACAGAGACCGGGTTGTAGCCGTTTACGGTTTCACAAATTACGCGTATACCAACCCCACCACCTCCCAAAGCTTCGATTGGTCGGAAGCGAATACTATTTATCCAGGTTGGGCTGCGGCGGAGGGCGTTGCGAGTTCAGGCAGCTACGCCCCCGGCTTTATCGCTGCGGCAGCCGGCACATATTCACCGGCCCTTTCCAATGGCAACAACCCTGTAAACGGGGTTTCATCCGCTGCCAGCGCCAATTGGGCGTTGCTTGGTGGTTTTGAGACTGGCTCCGGCGGTGCTGCGTCTGCAGTCGGAAGTACGTTGACCAGTTCAGCGGTCGTGGTACCGACGGTCGGCGTTCCGGGTGTTAGTGCCTCATCCACCGCCTTCGCTAATTTTCTCAACGGAGCATTAGCAAATCCCGGCGACAATGGTCTGGTCACACTTGCGTTGATGACCACCTCTCCCGATCCAAACGCCGATTACTACTTTTACACGAAGGAAAACACCTCCGGTGCAGCTTTTCCCACGCTGACATTTACCGCGACGCCCGCGGTTCCTGAACCGGCTACGCTTGGGTTATTTGCGGTTGCGGGCCTTGGGCTGCTGCTACTGCGTAAGCGGAAAACGGCCTGATTTAGTCGGAATATTCACCGGCGCGGCGAGGTTGCTTGGCTTTTAATCGCGCACGCCGGGGTGTTCAGGCGGATTATTAGATATAGGCCGACGGATCAATACATCCGTCGGCCTTTTTTTCACCCTTTGTTTTGCGGAGGTTGCTGGTCATGTCCATCGCCCGATACATTATCCTCGCCGCTGCGGCCGCGACGACCTCTTTGTCACCGGCCTTTGCGGGCCTTACCATCAACACTTCCAACAGTTCCGAGTGGACGGCCACCAACGGCATTGTTTCCCTGGGAATGAACACCGGCAGCGGGGCCATTAACCAATTATCTGTAACGCTTAATGGCACCACCACCAACATCTTCAACACCGCCAATACACCGCCTGACGATGCCGGTCCGCAACTTTACGGTGAATATGACGGCCCCAGCGGCATTCTTTATGGCTCCACCACCGCCAATTATCAACTTGATCCCAATGGGTATCTCGATATCTGGACCACCGTCGCGCCATCCAGTACCAGTGATAACTTCGGCATTCAAACGCATTGGGTGCTGGCACCCAATAGCCCGGATATATACATGTATGCCGTTTTCACGCATTCAGCCACGGCGGCGGCCAGCAATTTGGGTCAGGGGCAGTTTATCTTCAAAGCCGGCGACACGTTGTTTAATTCGCTGTACCAAGCCAATACCGGCCCTAATAACCTCGGTACTTTCCAGTACACGCTGCCCAGCGAACAGGCGCAATACAATCTTGTGACACAAAATCCAGGCCGGCAGGTGTTGCCGGAAGTTATTGACTACACCGATTCCGGCCAATCCACTGGTAATCCCAATGATCCCAATTTCCTGGGTAAATATGATTTCTCCACCTATGAGCAATATCACGTTGTTACCGGCGAATACAGCAGTTCCGCAAGCCAGCCGGTTTCGGCATGGTTTGTCAATCCCAGTACGGAATCCCTTACCGGCGGCCCCACCAAACAAAGTATTGTCTCCGGCGGACCGGTGACACCCCAACTGCTGGATGAATTCATTTCCGGGTATTACGGCGGCCCAAGCTATACCCCCGCGCAGGGCGTAAATACCACGCGATTGTTTGGCGGATTCGCGTTGCAGTTCGGCACGACCGATGCGGCCACACCGAATATTAATGCCGATTATCAGGCGGCGGTAAACAGTGTGCCTGGTGCTGATTCTCTTTTCAATACCGACTCAGAACTTGTTGCCAACGGCTACGTGCCCAGTACGCAACGCGGCAGCGTACAGGCCAATGTGGCCACCGGTTCGGAGGGTTGGAGCAGTGATACCAACAACAATGTCGTGGTACTTTCCGATCCTAATAAAGATTTTCAAGCCTCCAGCACGGGCAACCAGTATTGGGGATACCTCAACCAGAATGGCAGCACCGACTTAACCGGAGTTGCCCCCGGTACCTACCGGATGACGGTCTACCAACTGGGCCAATGGGGGGAAATGCGCGTGGATGGTGTTGTGGCGAAAAATGGCCAGATTGACACCCCGGCGAAATTGAAGTTTACCCCTGAAAACTTCGGCTCAGCTGCCCCAATATGGACCATCGGAACCCCCAATCATTCCGCCAATGAGTTTGAAAATGGGCATAATGCCGCCGGACAGGATGTGCGGGCTTATCCGGGGGCCTACAACTACTGGCAGGAATTGGCCCCCAATAACGGCAAAGTGGTCTATTACGCCACCGCCGTCGGCACCACACCCGCCACCAATAATCTCAATGTGTGGCCCGCCAATCAATGGCAGACATTTGATCCGGGCCTGTATGCCGAGCCTTACACTAATGGCACCGATACTTCAACCGATGGCTATAAATACATTACTCCATCCTATGTCAACGCCGCCGGCGGCCCGGCCACGTATACCGGCCAGCCCTGGCAGGTACACTTTACCACCACCGCCGCCCAGCAGGCCCAGGGGCAATACGTGGTATTATCCATCGCATTGGCTGCGGCGGAATCGGATTTGATTGTATCGTTAAACGGCCATCAGTTAATCATGCGGGATCCCTATTACATTGATGCCAGCGATCCCATGATGCGAAGCGGCGTTTCCGGATACTACGGCTGGGCCGCGTTGCAGTGGAATACCAGCGATCTTAACGCGCCGGGCCAGGACAATATCATTACGTTAAGTGTGAATCACTCCTGGGGCGTGATGTATGACGCCCTGCGTATGGAAATCACCAATACTTCCGCGGACCCAAGCGTTACCGGCTGGAATGATTATGAATTTCTCTATGGCAATACCAACATCATGCCCAATGACGCACTGGGTTTAACCGCCGGCAACGCCTATTCCGTGCAGCCTGTGCCCGAGCCGGCCACGCTCGGCCTGCTGGCGCTTGCCGCAGGCGGTCTGCTGCTGATTCCACGACGTAAAGGTGCCAGCCAGTGAGGTTTGTTCACGCTACACTCATGGGGGATTGCAGGCCATCATCAAGTAATGCCTTGCGGTAAATTCACGGGCGGGTCACAATTCAAGGTGCCAGCTTAGTGTAACGTGAGTTCGGGATAAGGAATGTTGTAAGGGGCCGTTAAAAAATAACATTTACATATCAGCTTGGGATGTTATACTGGTGACATGGATATGGTGACCTTGCA
>DAHVEJ010000211.1 GCA_027313145.1 Phycisphaerales bacterium
CGCACTCCGACACCACTCCGTCAAGGTTCATAAGGCGCTCAAATTGGTCGGAATTCCGGAAAACTAAAAGACCCTGGTCAAGTACCGGGGTAAGTTTTACCACGCGCTTACGCCCCGTCAGGCTATCCCGAAACTTGTGCGTCGCCGCCAAGGTGGAAGAACCGGTTGCCAGAATTTTCAAATTGGGAAATTCGTCCGCTCCAATTTTCAGGAGTCGGCTGGGATCAGGCAGTTGATGAACTTCGTCAAAAACGACGGACGATCGCCGCACTGTCCGATAAAAGCTTTCCGGATCGCGCAAACGTTCGGCGACAGTTGGCAGGTCGCAATTGAGAAACTCCGCGTCGGGAACGCTTTGAGCCAGCACCGTCTTGCCCACGCGTCGCGGCCCAGTCAGCCAGACGATGGACGCATGCCTCCAAGCGTCCACGATTCGGGAAGTCCATAAGGGGCGATCAATCATCGTAGGCCTATTTTACATTTAGACGTCTAAAAGTAAAGCGTGGTTTTACTCTTGGCCACGGCATCACCGTCCAACCCGAACTGCAATACTACATCAATACCGGCACCGGCGGTGCGTACCGCCATGCACTCGTGGCGATATTCCAGTTGTGCCTGACGCTCCAAGGGGCTGGGCTGTTAACCATCAATTGTATCGAAAACCCGGTATATTCATGCGGGCGCAAGTTTGGGAGCGATCATTTTCAGCCCTTTTATACCGGCGAAATGGCGAATATTAAACGTTGCCAATGTGCTGCCACGTTCAATGGCCGTGGCGGCAATGATAACGTCATAAAAGCCGACCATTTTTCCAGCTCTCTGTAATTCCGCCCAAATTCTGGCGTGATGGTAGGCCGTGGATTCACCGTATGGGATTACGGAAACAGCCGCCACGAGAGCTTGAATATACCGTTGGCGTTTAATACGGCTCGCACCGGTGGCACGTTCAACGCCATGCCAAAGCTCCGCGACGGTAATAGCGGCGACCTCAATGGGCTCATCACCTTGCGCCAGGAGCCACGCGGAAAAATCGAACGATCCCTTTTCGCCGTAAATAATTACGTCAGCATCAAGCATTATCGCCATTTGTCCGCCTGCGACCTGAGGGCCTTGTGGGCGGCTTGCCGATCCCGATGCCACCTCTTGGCCTCGGTGGTTGACAATAACTCTCCCGATAGGATTTCCGCCAAGTGCGTGGCCGAGCATAACTTCGCATTTTCAGGTGAAAGCCGGGCATAAGGCAATCCATTTTTCAGCAGCACGTATGTAACCTGCTGGTAATGCACCCGGTTGACACAATCGGCAAAATTGCGGGCGGCTTGCGTAACGCTTATGGTCATGTCTTTCATAAAATCAGATTATCATATTTTACGCATAAAGGCTAATGTCGTGGTGCGGTTCCAGCCGTGACGATCATTTGGTCACAAGGTGACACCGCACGGAAAAATGCTTCGCTGCGGTCATCAGGGGTTTATCCGTGGTAATCAGTTCCAGATCATTGCAAAATGCGGCGGCTAAATGCAGTGCATCGAGCGTGCGTAACGGCGAAGAAAAACTGCTCAACCAATTTCGCGCCAATTGGAATTCGCGGGGACCAATATCAATAAGCTCATATAGGCTGCTGGTAATATCCACTTGAAAACGGGAGATAATCATGCGTGCCGAGGAAACGTCCAGCTCTCGCGTCCGCACTTTTAATGAAAGTGCCGAACACAGCTCAATTTCCACCAGCGGGCTTATGGTCGGCGTTGTAATGTCGCCAAGCACACGGCCAACAACATCACTAAGTTGCTCGGGGCAGTAGTACGCGGCAAGCACGCTGGTGTCGAGATAGGCCATCGCTTAATACCGCTCTTGTCTTCGCTGCGCGAGGATGGTTTTACTGAGGCTAGTTCCACGGAGTTTGATGGTCTTACGGAAAGCGGCAAGATCGGGAAGGCCAGGTTGCCGCGGCTGCGGCGGAGGCACCAGTTGCGCGACGGTTTTACCGCGTCGCGTAATGGCGACGCCGCGCCCGCGTTGCGCTGCATTGATGAGTTTAGCGAGCCGCATTCTGGCCTCCTTAACGCTTACAGTATTCATAAAACGCCCTTCTCTTATCTTGTACACCTCAAGCGTACCATTACCGCAATGTTTTTACAACCTGTTGTCAACGTCAGTGTCAGGCCAGCCTGTGGTGATAATTGTGGCCGGGTGTGCCACTATCCGTCACGGCGTGACCACAAATTTTCCGTACATGCCGGCCTTGGCGCAATACGGCATCCGGGGTGCCTTGCCAGACCTGATGGCTGAGGTGGCGGAAGACCATGTGCGTACCCATTTGGTTCATCCGGTGGCCCATCCGAATCGCCGGGCCAGGAAGCGGTGGAACCATTGATCGATTTGATCCGAACGTATACGAGGTAGCCCCTCCTGGAGAAGGCCATGGATCATGTTGGGATAATAAATAGTTCTCCAGTGGCGAACCGGCATGAGTTTATCGGTGCCGGCCACGCCCGCAATGAACGTCGCATCTGGGGGTGGTGGTTCTTTTTTACAGATTGCTTGCCCTTGCCGGCAACACGTGAAAGCGCTGATCACTGCAGCAAGTGGGGGCGGGTGGCTTCTGCGTTTTTGGGGGATGGCGCGACCGGGGCACTGGCCGGCTGGGTGGCGGGAGCGGATTGCGTCGCTGCGGGGGCGGTTTCGGATTTTCCGGATTTCAGCACGCGGGCAAAACTGACGATAATAAGAGACAGAAGAATCAGCAGGTAAATCCGCAGGGCCATCAGGGAAATCTTAACCAGCGGCGTCATTTTCATACGGGGCATTGGGCACCTATTCTTATACGGACGCATCATACGCGCAGACGAGTTATCAACCCTTTGGTAATGTCGTTGAAATGAATTACGCCCAGCAGATGGTCGTGGCGATCCACCACCGGCAACATCCGAAAATGATACCTTAGGAATAGTTCCGCCAGATCGTCGCGCGTGTCATCGGCTTCGGCGCTTACCACCGGTGAAACCATTATATCGCCCAGCGTCTGGGTATCGCGCGCTAACACCAGATCGCGCAGATCGACTACGCCCAGAAGCAGATTATCCGCCGGTTGAACCACGTAAACATGCGATATGGCACCATGCGGTTTGCCGGAATTTCGGATAGACGCCAGCGCCGCACCGACCGAGGTTTCTTTCGGCAACGCCACATACTCTTCGCTGAGCATGGACTGGGCAACCGATTCCCTTTGCGATAAGATCTCTCCAATTCGCTGGGCCTGCTCTGCGGGTAGCAGCCGCAGCATCTTCACCGCGTCCTCATGCGGCAAGACGGAAAGTAAATCCGCTAACTGAGTGACCGACATTTCCTGCAAAATTTTAGTCGCCCGCTCCTGGCGCAGATCGGCGATGAGTTGACGTTGGGTACGCGGCTCAGCCTCCACGAGTGTTTCCGCTGCGGTCTCAGGAGCCAGGGCGGAAAACAGGGCCTGCTGCTCTTTACCGGTGAGTTCCTCAAGTGTGTCGGCTAAATCCTCCGGCGGCAGCTCTTCAATTTGTTTGCGCGTGATGGATAATCGGACCGCATCTTGCGACGGGGCATCTTCCAAGGAAAGCGGCTGCACATATTTCCAGTTGATAAGGTGCTCGCGGGCATGAAATATCCGGGAAAGGCCCCATCGGCGAAGAAAACCGTTAAATGAAATATCGACATGCATCAGAATCATGCGATCATGCGACACCAACACATGCACATCATTGACCACCTCGGTGCGCCTGCCGTCCATATCAAAAATCGTTTTTCCCATGAGATGTGATTCCAACAATATCCACCCCGGCTGGTCGACGAAGCAGGGAAAACCTTTTCCATGCTTCACGGTGGCCGGATCGGGTTGCTCGGGTGGGGAGACGAACACATAATCATCGTCAATACGCGCCACCTTGGACCACGGAATCAGCTCCACAGGTTTTCCCCAGCCATGTTCCACCAGGATGCCGGTGGCCTCGGGATAGGCATCGGTCATTTTGAAAGCGATATCGGAAATTTTCCCGACGCGTTCGGATATTTTAGAGAGGCATATTTTGCGCCCGCGCAATTCGGAATAGTAAAACGTGCGGTAATCTCGGGCGGCGGGGGCGGGGCCGACCGGCGGGGGCGGAGATGAGCCTGGAGATGGTTTGGGCATGGTGCGACCCGATCTATCAAAGCCACTGGAAAAAGCGACCGGCGCGATGCCAGAAAGCAGGTTCCATTACATCCGGAAATATCTGCGTTATACCATACAGTGTTGACACCAAAATAACGAATAATGCGATGGACCAATTGGCGATGTTCTGCCACCGGGTATTGACATATTGTCCCATGACGTCCTTGTCATTGAGAATCAGGATCAGGAAGAAAAGACTCGACGGCAGCAGCGTTACGGCAACCACTTGAACAAAAATGGTGATGTCATTTTGTATAGCAATGCTGGCGGTGACCGAGACTACCCCGGCTAACAGCAACATAACCACATACGCCACATAAAACCACGGAGCATCTCGTACGGATTTGTTGAGTGAATGCGCCCAGCCGAACAATTCACCCAAGGCCCAACTGGTTGAAAGGGAGACACACAGAGCACCCAATAACCCCGCGTCAAAAAGTCCAATGGCGAAAAGCACCTCCGCCCATCGGCCCCAATCAGTCCCGGCGGGCATAACTTTGGGCATTTGCAAGGCCGCCTGTTGCGCCGACGTTACCTCCATTTTTCCATGCGGATTGAAATAAAATACGCCGGCGGTAGCTATGATGATGAATGCCGCGACAATACACGTTAACAGCGCGCCGGCGAACGTATCAATTTTCCCCATCTTAATGTCGTGGACGTCCATGCCCTTATCCACCACCGCCGACTGTTGAAAGAATATTTGCCAAGGCGTAATGGTCGTGCCAATATTGGCCATAATCAAGGTAATCATGGCTGACATCGGAAGAATTCCGACCAATGTCGGCGCGTAGAACCCCTTCCCTACCGCCAGCCAGCCTTCTTTGACGTTGCCGGTCTGCATGGCCCAGAACGCCGCCGGAATGTAGACAAAATTGAAAAGGCAAAAAAGCATGGTGAGTTTTTCAAACGTCCAATATTTTCCGGTCACCACGATGCCAAAAAGCAGCAGGGTAACGCCCAGAAACGTGGCCCACGCGGGAATGCCAAAAATGCTCATCGCCTGGGTCATGCCGATATATTCGGTCACCAATGTCAGCCAATTAACCACGGCCAAGTCGAAGATTGAAAAACATCCCCAGAGCGGACCAAAGGAATCGAAAATGGCCTCCGCATGGCCGCGTTTGGTCACCGCGCCAAGCCGCACCGTCATCTCCTGCACGTAATACGCCATCGGCACGAGAATAATGAATGCCCATAGTAGATTAAACCCGGTCAAAGCCCCTGTCTGAACGTAGGTGGATATCCCGCCGGCGTCATTGTCGGCAATCATGGTGATCATGCCCGGGCCGATTACCGCGGCCAGCAGCAGCATACGCCGACGCGACCGGCCCAGCCAGTGAATGCTTTTATTAATCCAATACACCGATCACCTGACGCTGAGAAACACCCGTGCTCTGCCCCGACCGAGGGGCGGCAATCCCTATCGCGCAGCTTGACCAACGGATTCCGGCCCCTGCCTTAGCCGTACCATGCTTTACCGGTAATTTAATACCGGAATTTTATAGTATGTCGGTATCGGTGAAATTTGTCACGCGACAGAGAATCAATCAGGGAAAAAATGTGCAGTGCTCTGCCGTCCTCACGGTGTGACCACAAATTTTCCGTACATGCCAGACTTGGCATGACCGGGCATTTGGCATAAATAAAAATAGGTGCCGGGATTCTGCGGTGCGTGGAATGTGGTTGTTCCAAAGAAATACATGGACTTTTTAACGGCCTTGGCCGTGCGCGGCATGGTTAAGGGGATTTCCGCGATCTGACCCTGCACCGGCACGGGCACTACGGTTTTGTAGGGCGGTTTAGCTTTGCCAATTAATACCCCATGAATCATCTCGGGACCAAAATCCATATTCAACAGAGTCAAAGTCACTTTTGCGCCGGCCGGAACAGTGATTTCCGGGTCAACAAGTTTCCGAATTTCAAAGGTCTGATCCGGTGAGCCTGGTTCAACCGCAACCATCACAATGTGGATATTATGCCCCATGAACATCACACTTTTGTGCTTGCCATGACCCATGAGCATGCCCGCCGAATTACTGTATTTGATCAGCATTTTGGCTGCGGTATAGCTGATCGCCTTTCCCGGTTTTGGAAGATGCTTAGGCAGCGGTCCCATCTTCATTCCGCCCGTGCCGCCCATATTTCCCATGCCTGCGGCCATAGCCGGCATGGTCCCTGCAACCATCATCAACCCCATAGCCGCGACAACAGCCACACATTTCTTGAACATGAGAGTACCCCTTAAAAAAATGTAATAAATTCCCGACATTGTCAACAAAGTGATTCCATCATTCCGGTGCCGCTGCGGGGGAGGACGGTCCGGGAATCGGAGCCGGTATCCTATCCGGATTTATTCGGTCCCGCCGCAACTGCGTCTCCTGAGCTTTTTCCGCCACGGTTCCCGGCTGCACATCACTTTTGTACCATCCCGGGTCGTTATAATGTGTGATGTTGTCCCGGATTTTCATCACAGTGAACATGCCGCCCATGCTGATAAATCCATACGGCCCTTTTCCGCCCACCATCGGCGCGGTATTCGGCAGGCTGGTCATGCCCATGGGGGCACCCATGCCATCTTGGCCCATGGTCATGTAATCAGGTAATAAATCGCGAAAGTTATCCCCCAAGTTTCCCGGCTTAACACCAATCATATTGCCAAATTTATGACCCATTTGCGTCATGGCGTGATGCGTCATGTGGCAGTGCATGGCCCAGTCGCCTGGATTGGATGCGTCCAGTTCAAAAACGCGCGTTGATCCCA
>DAHVEJ010000212.1 GCA_027313145.1 Phycisphaerales bacterium
CACAAAATACGCGCCAGCGCAACTCTCGCGATTGCGAATATTAAGACCGAGTTATTTTAGTTCCGGACGCCACTGGCTATTTCCTCTGGGAGCGGGATTCTGCCGGCCCGTGTGAGATCGCCAACATGCACGGCGGGAATTCAGTTGTTTCGACGCGTCCCCTGAATGAGTTCGAAACCTTTATTCGCCACGGCCAGGCCGTGCCGATCATTCGGAAGGTGATGGCCACGAGAGAGAAACGCATGAGCGAACAAGTAACCGCGCGTAAGCCGTTCGGCTTGGCTACTTCAGTTCGGCCCCAGGAATCGGGTGACATCATCCTTCGCTGGCAGAATGGGGAAGGGCCTTATAATCGCGCGGAAATCACAGCCGGCGTCGATATGATCGACCGGTGGAAGGTGATCACCTCGTACGTGGGCTATGACCACGCAGGAAACCCGGGTAAGGACGGGAGGCGTAGGGTATTCTCGAAGGTCAATATTCTTCCCCCAGGCACGATCTGCACCGAAACCTATCTTGTCGTGGGCAGCTACGCGGATGAGAAGCGAGCACTCAATTTGGTTGGATACATGAAAACCAGATTTTTTCGTTTTCTGGTCGCACAGTTCATGTATTCCCACCACATCACAAGAGAGTCATATTCCCTTGTTCCCGTTCTCGATATGGCTAAAAGATGGAGCGATGAAAAACTGTATGAGCGCTACGGACTAGACCGGGAGGAGATCGCATTTATCGAATCGAAAATCCGCCCAATGGAGGCCAACGGTGAGTAAAGGTTTTTTTCCGCCAAGGCCAGCCTTCCGGCCGAAGATTTACGCCTACAAAGACAGCAACCCGCAATACGCCGGGCTGCTCAAGGTTGGCTACACCACGCTGGATGTGAAAACACGAGTCGGCCAGCAATATCCCATAAGAAGACCGGGAAAGCCGCCCTACGAAATCGTCCTTGAGGAATCGGCCATGCGCAGTGACGGCACGGTATTCGCGGACCACGACGTTCATCGCTGGCTGCGCGAACAGGGCGTGCGGAATCCCGAGGGCGAATGGTTCGAATGTGATATAAAGCGCGTCAAGGCGGCGGTGATCGCTCTGCGGACCGGTGAATTCAATGAGGAAAATCGGACCCTTGATTTTGCCATGCGGCCGGAGCAATCAGAGGCGGTGGAGAAAACAGCGGCCTATTTCAGCAGTTTCCGCAGAGAAAATCAGAATCAGCCGCCGCACTTTCTGTGGAATGCCAAAATGCGCTTCGGCAAAACTTTTGCCGCGTACCAACTGGCCAGAAAATTGAAATGGCGGCGGGTGCTGGTGCTGACCTTCAAACCGGCGGTGCAAAGCGCGTGGGAATCGGACCTTACGCAGCATATGGATTTCAAGGGATGGCAGTTTATAAAGCCCGGCGGCCTGACCTACGAAGCCGCGGATAAAACCAAGCCGCTGGTCTGCTTCGGGTCGTTTCAGGATTATCTGGGGCATAACCCCAGCACCGGCGGCATCAAGACGAAAAACCGGTGGGTTCATGACACAAACTGGGATTGCGTCATCTTGGATGAATACCACTATGGAGCCTGGCGGGAAAGCGCCAGAGAACTCTTTGCGGCTGAGGGCACACGGGAGCTTGAGCTTGGCGAGGGTCAGGGCATCGAAGATTTTGATGAAGCAACCATGCCCATCACAACTGGCGCGTATCTGTACCTTTCCGGTACGCCGTTCCGCGCCATTGCCTCCGGCGAGTTCATTGAAGAGCAGGTCTACAACTGGACCTATTCTGATGAGCAGCGGGCCAAGCAGGCATGGAAAGGCGATCACAACCCCTACGCCTGCCTGCCGCGCATGGTGCTGATGACCTACCAACTGCCGGACGCAATCCGCGAGATCGCCAAACAGGGGGAGTTCAATGAATTTGATTTGAACATATTTTTCCTGGCCGAAGGCGTGGGCGAGGAGGCGGTATTCAAATATCAGGATGAGGTTCAAAAATGGCTTGATCTGATCCGCGGAGCCTTTCAGGGAACCAATGTCGACAACTTGAAACTGGGGGCCAAGAAACCGCCGATGCCATTTTCCGATGTGCGGCTCCTGAACATCCTCTCGCACACGTTCTGGTTCCTGCCCAGCGTATCGTCCTGCCACGCCATGCAGAACCTGATGGGGCAGAAGCAGAATCGCTTCTACCATGATTACAAAATCGTGGTGGCCGCGGGCAGCGGGGCCGGCCTGGGCGTCAAGGCCCTGCCGCCAGTGCTCAAGGCCATGGACGAACCGCTGAACACCAAAACGATTACGCTTTCCTGTGGCAAGTTGACCACCGGCGTGACGGTGCGACCATGGACCGGCATATTCATGTTGCGAAATTCGTCCAGCCCGGAGACTTATTTTCAGGCTGCCTTCCGGGTGCAGTCGCCATGGACGGCGCGGAACCCGGATGGCAAGTCCCCCAATGCGGAGCTGATTGTTAAACAGGAATGCTATGTCTTTGACTTCGCACCGGAACGGGCGTTACGCCAGATCGCGGATTACAGTTGCCGGTTGAATATTGACGAAAGCAATCCTGAGAAGAAAGTGGCGGAGTTCATCAGCTTCCTGCCGGTATTGGCTTATGACGGCAGTTCGATGAAGCAGATGGATGCCGCGGGGATTCTTGATATGGCCATGAGCGGTACATCGGCCACGCTTTTGGCGCGGCGGTGGGAAAGCGCGTTGCTGGTGAATGTGGATAATGCGACTTTGCAGCGGCTCATGGCCAGCAAAGCTGCCATGGAGGCCCTTGGTAATATTGAAGGTTTCCGCAATCTGAATCAGGAAATTGAGACGATCATCAATAAATCAGAGGCCGTTAACAAGGTCCGCCGGGAGAAGAACGACCAACAAATGACGGAAGCGGAAAAGCGAACGCTTTCAGCCGAGGAAAAAGAATATAAGAGCAAGCGTAAACTGATCCAGGAAAAGCTCATCAAGTTCGCCACGCGGGTACCGATTTTCATGTATCTCACGGACAACCGCGAACGCTGCCTCAAGGACGTTATCACGCAACTGGAGCCGTCGCTATTCAAGAAAGTGACAGGCCTATCCGTAAAGGACTTTGAGCTTCTAGTAAGTCTGGGCGTATTCAATAGCGCCCTGATGAATGATGCCGTATACAAATTCAAGCGCTACGAAGACGCCAGCCTCCAGTATATCGGTATCAACAGGCACGAAGGAGATGATGTAGGTCTTTATGATACCGTGCTACGCGCTAGGGAATACCAGGACGCCTTCGAGAACGTGGTGCCGAACATGTAGCAGCCCCGCGCGGCCGCTTCTCGCGCTCGGCAATCGTCTGGAGCAGATATGAGTTTGGTGTATTTCTTAGGTGCAGGCTTTTCCGCTGCGTATGGCCTGCCGGTGATGAACGAGTTTTTCTCCGTGGCAAGGCAATCGGCACTGTTGAGCGAGGAGGAAAAGACATTTCTTGCCGAGGTGCAGCGCTTCGCACACATGGGCGTGCGGCTGGTGACCATTTCGCGTAACAACATGGAGGAAATACTTTCCTTTCTTGAAATGGCAGAGCAGGCTGGGCAGGTGCCGCAGCGGCTGAATGATCTTGCCAAGGTAGGCGACAAGTCCGTCCCCCCACTGGAGTTGCTCAGGTCCATCATCGCGCGGGTTTACGGTCCGTTTCGCTCCACCGAGTTCACGCTCCCCTACCAGCTTACTCAAAGGGCTTTTGCTTTGTTTGGCTTCGATGGGGGCAATCCATCTTTACAATTTCCTCCAGCGCAACGAAGATCTTTCCCCGCTACCCCCAACAAAAATCTTTCCCTTCCAACTTTCCCATCATCAACATTCATAACCACGAACTACGATCTTTGCCTTGAAACACAGCTCTTATCAATGCACCCACAACTTAAGCTCAACTTAATTGGCGATTGGATCTCGGCCGAGGGCCATCCCCAAGGGGACCGGGACGGATCGGGGATATACAATCCCAAGTCGCCCGCAACGCTCATAAGGCTCCACGGTGCGGTTAATTGGACCTCACCAGGATACGGATTGAACGGCAGAACCTACAAATTCCGCGTTATTTCGCACATAAACCCTAAAAATAATTTGCCATGGGGAATTGACGAGGAATTTTATGTTAGGGGGAAAGAAGCGCCGATCGTCGTCGCACCAACCGTCTTCAAGCACCAGGCGGACGGCCCCTACGCAGAGCAATGGCGCGAAGCCGCCAAGGTACTGGCTGCGGCAACGCATCTGATCTTCATCGGCTACAGCTTCCCCCAATCGGACGCATATATGCGATATTTTCTGGGCGCTTCCCTCGCCGAAAACGTTGGCATAGAAGCAATCCACATCATCGATCCGCACGCTAATGAAATCGTTGAACGGTTAAAAAATCAAGGCCACTACGGCGCACATTTCATCGACCTGCTCTGCCCGCATAACAGATGCTGGGATAAAAATTGAACCTCGAATAAGTAGGAAAGGAAATCGCTGAATATCCACGGACCCAGCATTATGCCAGTGCACAGGAGCGGTGCCTCAATGCAGCAACCGAACCCGGGCCTGTGACAGATTCTGCCAGGTCCCTGGGGGCCAAATTCTGCAACCTTTTAGAGCACTTGCGCCTTATCCCGGCCGAAAACTCAAAGGGCTGCCAAAACTGGATTCCGGATTCTAAAGCGATGCCGCCGCCGCAGTCCAAAACTTTTAAGCGCTGCCCCGCACCGCGTCTCATTACTCATTGTTCATTGAGCGCAGCGCCGCCTCCGTTACTGAATCTGCTGAGCAATACGGACCAATACTGAAATTACCGCCAATACTGCCAAGGTATTGATCCGCGAAAAGCCCCTGTAACCTGTCACCCAATTCGATCCGTGACCAGTGATCAGTGAAAATTGTTGTCGCCGCCCTCAGTTTACCTCGGCTCCCTCTGTGGCGAAACAAATTCTTCATGTCGTTGTGTCGGAGTTTATCCCGATGACCCCGGCTTAAATATCCGCGATCGGGATGGTGAACTCGCACCCTCGCGTCGTCTTCTAATCTGAGTAATCGGCGCAATCTGTGGATAAAGAACTCTGTGCCTCTGTGGCAACTCCGCACTAAACTCCGAGGTCCTAGGTTCTAGGTTCTAGCTTCTCACCATTTTTTTTCATTATCGCCACCGTCCGCTCCCTATAACCTTCCACGGCACCGGAACCACGAATGATTGTTCCGATGCCCTACGGCGCTTTCCCGAATTCTGATCTTTGATCATCGCTCATCGATCATTGCGTTGGCTCGCCGCCGTTTGAAAAGTGAATACTTCCCGCATCAATGGTTCCGTATGGCCATGAGGATCGCTATGCACCCAAACGAATCACGACACCCGCGCCCATTCCGCGCCCAAAAAGTCTTCTAACTTCTAACTCCTCAATGCTAAATGCTGGCCCCCCTGGGGGGCCAAAAACATCTTGGGCATCTGGGGCAACTTGAACCAAACCCGCTAAACTCAACGCTCTCATCAACCTGCGCAACTTGGGCAAGTTGGCCCGCTAACTCGAGCATCTTGGGCAAGTTGAAATGTGCAAAGCCCCCTAACTCCTACCTCCTAACCCCTAAATACTGGCGGCCACAGCCGCCCAAAAACAACTTGGCCATCCTGGCATCCTTGCCAGACCAAAACTGTAAGTCGTGCGTCGTTTTCAGTTGTTCGGATTGGTTTGGTTATAAAAGTTCCCCTGGGATGATTGCTGCCAATGTCTGCCGCTCAGGCCATCGTAGTATGTGGGCGAAGTGCGGGTGCCCCAGCCGCGCGGCTCCGAAGCCTTGGGTGGCGGGGCGGCGATGCTCTCGCCTGTTCCAACATCACCGCTGCTCAATTCAAGCAGCCTTGAAGTTGGGGGAAGGGTGCCGGACGTTTGGCTGCATCCGGCGCAGGACATGACTGCCAGAACCAAGAAGACAGATACGCGGATAACCAAGGACATCCGACCACAATTCGAGATGCGAGAGTGAAACGGGGACGCATCCAGTATCCTCAGCTTCGGACAACACCCGCAAGTGTTAAAGGGACTGGTTGCTCCTCGAGGCAAAACGCCGCACTGCTTTGCGGAAGCGCCTTCGTGTTGAAACTCATCCTCGTTCAACGCAACCATCGGCTGCCCGCCAACACACAATGGATTCGACGTATACATCCTAACCCTCCGCCCCCGTCTATGCCAAATGCGCCCCCTGGCTATTCGTTGTTCGTGTCAATATCGATCCGTGATCAGTGTTCCTTGATCAGTGAAAACGCCCCCGCGACAACTGTAACCTGTCCCCTGTAACCCGTAACCTAAATACTAATGACATCTCGGCTCCCTTGGCGATCTCGACAACCGCCGTAAGCAAACAAAAATTCGCAAGTAACTACTACGCTGCACGCCATATTTGTTGAATAATCCATATTTTGTACGTTAATACGAAATAAGTTATATTGGTTTTGAAATATTACACATATTGAAACTATTTACATTTTGGTTCGTTTGGCTGGTCAGACGGGTTGATTGGCCTGTGGCGTGTGTCGCGGCGAACCTGTTTGGGCCGGATGTAAATAAGGAGAAAAGTTATGTTCTGGCAAAATTCAGTTCGGTGTCTGGGTGGAAAAGCTGCGGGATTGAAACTGGGCTTGCTGGCGGGCGCTACCGTGGCCATGCTCGCTGCGGCGGCACCGGCGCAGGCGGGTGTGCGGATTGCATTCGGATTTTCCATACCCTTTGTTGCACCGATTCCCACCTTTGTGCAACCGCAGCCGATTTACTATACGCCGCCGGCTGTCAACTATCCGCCGGTTTATGCACCGGCTCCGGCACCGGCGATATGCCCGCCTCCGCAACCCATTTATTATTCTCCGCCGGCGTATTGCCCGCCGCCCGCGGTGTATCAGGCACCACAGCCGGTGTTT
>DAHVEJ010000213.1 GCA_027313145.1 Phycisphaerales bacterium
ATCAAAATAGGTCTCAACATCGGTCAGATCACTTTTTCGCTGCGCCTGCTGCCGCAGATGCGTCGTGATCGAATCCACCGTGCCGGCATTGACAATCATGCCCGGGTTCATAATGCCATTGGAATCAAAAATGGCTTTGATCTCGGCGAATGCCGCCATGATCTTCGGGCCGAAATATTCCATCAGCAGCGGTCCCCGCACCCGGCCGTCGCCATGTTCCCCGGACATGACCCCGCCGCAGTCCCGCGCTAAGCGGGCGGTTTGCAGGGCGATATCGCGCATGGCCTCTTGATCGCGGACATCATGCAAATCCAGCATCGGCCGTACATGTAACACGCCCACGGACGCATGGGCGTAAAACGCGGCATGGGTGCCGTGCGCTTCGACAATCACTTTCAGACGGCGGATAAATTCCGCCAGCCGTGGCACCGGAATGGCATTATCTTCAATAAATGTAATGGGTTTACGCGTGCTGGATAATCCATGCAACAGGGCTTCAGCGCTTTTGCGAAGCCCCCAGGCCTGATTCATTTCCCCGCCCTGCCGAAATATTCGGGCGGCCGGCGCTTGCAATGCGGGGTGCTTCAAACACGCATCGATCTCATTGGCGGAGCCTTCCGTCTGATATTCCACATACAGCACCGCCGCCGGAAGTTCGCCGTTAATCAGCGGCAGAACTTCCAGTTGCCGCCGCGCTTCGGCATTGCCTTGTGCCGCCTGCAGTACCTGTGCGTCCATCAGTTCCACCGCACTGGGATTGCTTGTTAAAATCGGTTCCAGCCGATCCAGCGCCTCTTCCAAACTGTGAAACGCCAGAATCGCCAAGCCTCGCGCAGCGGGAATCGGATGCAATTTCAGCCGTGCGGCCGTAATAACCGCCAGCGTCCCTTCACTGCCGCACATCAACGGGCTAAGGTCCAAATCCTCCGGCGTGCTTCCGCTATCCAATTGCCGAAGAATTAAATCAAGTGAATAGCCGGCATTGCGGCGAATGAGCTTGGGAAACCGTTCACGAATTTCCGCCGCATGTTGCGCGACAACCGCGGTAACGCGCTGCGCAAGATCAAGGGCGGTCTTATTGTGCTTCCCTGCACCGGCTTGCAGCCAAAGGCTTTCCCCGTCTACCAACACCACGTGCACGGCGTCGAGATTTTCACTGGTGCGGCCATAGCGGATCGACCGCGCACCGGCGGCATTGTTGCCAATGCACCCGCCGAGGGCGGCCTGCGCAACCGTGGCCGGATCAGCGGCGAAAAACAGGCCGCTGTAGGCCAATTCGCGATTGATCTGATCAATGCTCATCCCCGCTTGAGCCAAGCATGTCCGCTTGGCAATATCAACTTCCAGTAGCTTGCGAAATCGCGGTGATATATCCAGCACCATCGCCCGATTGGTGCATTGCCCCGCCAGACTGGTGCCTCCGCCGCGCGGCAGAACCGCGATGTGCTGCCTGCGGCAAAATTCCAAAAGTGTGGAAATTTGTTCTACCGATTCCGGAATTACCACGCCCAAAGGCATAACCTGATACAACGAGGCATCGGTCGCATACAAAAGTCGGTCATGTCCACTTAGCCGCACTTCGCCAACGTCAAGTTTTTGCAGAGCGCCGGCCAAATCCACGGCTCCCAGATTCTCTGATGCGGTGTCAGTAACAATCGGTAATGAAACTCGTCCATCATCCATAACGAATTGCATAATAGCCGCAAAAGCCTCGATGTTGCAAAGGATATTGTGCGCCTCGGGCAATAGAGGCAGGACCGACGGGCATTATCAAAAGTATCGGTGGCGGATACAATCCCATGTAATGAATCAGCTAAACGATAAAACGCGCTGGAATGCGGAAATGGTTTCAACCGCGGCCAAGCCATATCGGGCGGCCGGGCGTTTTGCCTGGCATTTTGCGAAAGGAAAACTTGGTGGTGATCCGGCGTTTGTTGAATTACTGCGACGTGAATTAATTCCGCCGAACTCACGCGTCTTAGATTTGGGCTGCGGACAGGGGTTGCTGGCGGCGTGGCTGGCGGCGGCAGATATTTTATGTTCCGTCGGCAACTGGCCTGAGGAATTTCCCCCCGCTCCCAAAGTCGCTTGCTATCGCGGAATTGAACTTATGCCGCGGGATGTGGAACGGGCCGGCGTCATTCTGGGTAATCGGGTTGTTGTTGAGCAGGGTGATATCCGCACGGCAGACTTTCAGAGCGCCGACGTGGTGGTAATTCTGGATGTTCTCCATTATATGCCGTTTTCCGCGCAGGACGATGTGCTAAATCGCGTGCGCCGGGCACTGGGGCCGAACGGCACGTTACTACTGCGCATCGGAGATTCCGCCGGCGGTTGGCGGTTTCACGTAAGTAATTGCGTAGATACCATCGTCACCGCGGTGCGGGGCCACACCCCGGGGCGGCTACACTGTCGGCCTCTGGCTCAATGGAAAATCACTTTGGAAAAACTGGGATTTGCGGTTACCAGCGTTCCAATGAGCCAAGGCACCCCCTTCGCCAACGTGCTGTTGGTGGGGAAAATCGGCGACTTAGCTGCGGGCAATATTTAGGAGCCTGTGCGAGTAATCCATGCCTCGCCTGCACCGTGGCGGAATTTCACAGACGCTTTATGTTCACAGATGGTCTATCTCACAGGCGCTTACAGACACTCACAGATGCTTTCACGAATGCTTTCACGAATGCTTTATTGGCATTAGCGCACCGGGCGCGTACACTATATGTCGCGTGAGCTTTGATCGGCCCGAAGGGTTTTAACGGGGTCGCTCATGACGTTGTTGGCTCGCGTTGTATGATGCGCAGGAGTGTTTTTAATGGTGAATCGTCCCCGCAGTCCGGAAGTGACGGAAGGTTTTGATCGTGCGCCGCAGAGGGCGTTTTTTCGTTCCATGGGGCTTACCGATGCGGACATTCAACAGCCGTGGGTGGGCGTTGCCAGTACATGGAATCAAGCGACTCCCTGCAACATTACCCTGGACCGACAGGCCCGGGCGGCGGCCAATGGAGTAAAAGCCGCCGGCGGCACCCCACGTGAATTTGTGACCATCGCGGTATCCGATGGCATTGCCATGGGGCATGAAGGCATGAAGGCCTCGCTGATTTCGCGGGAGGTCATTGCCGACTCCATTGAATTAATGATGCACGCCCACCGGTATGACGCTCTCGTGGGTTTGGCCGGGTGCGATAAATCCCTGCCGGGAACACTCATGGCCCTGGCGCGATTAAATTTGCCCGGGATATTTATCTACGGTGGCACCATTCTTCCGGGAAAATTCAAGGGGAAAGACGTAACTATTGTAGATGTCTATGAGGGTGTCGGCGCGCATGCCGCCGGAAAAATGACCGATGCGGAATTATACGAACTGGAATGCAATGCCTGCCCCTCGGCGGGATCCTGCGGCGGTCAATTTACGGCCAATACCATGGCCTGTGTGGCCGAGGCTATGGGCATGGCGCTGCCGGGGTCTGGTTCTCCGCCGGCCGTGGAACTTTCGCGCGATGATTTCTGTCAGGCGGCGGGGCGACAGGTTATGCAGCTTCTGGAAAAGAACATCCGCCCCAGCGACATCATGACGCGCGAAGCGATGGAAAATGCCGTGGCCATCGGCGCTGCCACCGGCGGCAGCACCAATATATGCCTGCACCTGCCGGCCATTGCGCATGAAGTGGGTCTGAAATTGACACTGGATGATATTGAACGCATCAGCCGGCGCACACCGACTGTGGCCGATCTAAAGCCCGGCGGCAAGTATGTGGCGCTTGATGTTTACCGCGTAGGTGGAATTCCCGTGATCCTCAAAGTCCTGCTGGATGCGGGTCTTATTCATGGCGACTGCATGACCGTCACGGGTAAAACCATGCGGGAAAATCTCAAAGATGTTGTTCTGCCTGGCGGGCAGGATGTGGTTGTCCCGGTGGAAAAGGCCATCAGTCCCAATGGCGGTTTAAGAATTCTCAAGGGCAATCTGGCCACGGAAGGATGCGTTATAAAAATCACGGGCGTGAAGAAATTACAGCACCGCGGCCCGGCCAGGTGCTTTGATTCTGAACAGGACGCCATGAAAGCGGTACAAAGCCTGCAAATTAAAAAAGGCGACGTGGTCATTATCCGTTATGAAGGCCCGAAAGGCGGCCCGGGCATGCGGGAAATGCTGGCCGTAACGGCGGCCATTGTCGGTCAGGGGCTGGGTTATGATACCTGCCTGATTACCGATGGGCGCTTCAGCGGCGGCACGCGCGGTTTATGCATTGGCCATGTCGGCCCCGAGGCCCAGGTGGGCGGAAATATCGCCCTGGTGCGCGATGGGGATATCGTCGATGTGGACGCTGAAAAAGGAACCATAACCGTCGAGCTTTCGGATGCGGAACTCGCCCTGCGGCGTAAAAGCTGGAAGCCCAAAGCGTCCATGTATACCCACGGTGCCTTGGCAAAATATGCCAAAATGGTCGGGCCTGCGTGTGATGGTGCCGTGACGCATTGATCGTAGCTGATTATGGCTCGGAGCCGGCTTGCCAACGGGTGTGTCCGGTCTTACAGGCTTTCAACCGGTATAATGCGCTATCGGCCTGGCGCAACAGGGCGCTGGAATCCGCGGAATCGTCGGGAAATAGGCAATAACCAATGCTGGTAGATACGTTGATGCGTCGATTGCCCGGCAGGGCAAAAGGCTCGTCTAAAATCGCCGCAAGGCGTGTGAAGTAGGCCTTGGCATCCTCAGGATGTCGCAGATCTTCCAGTAGAATGACAAACTCATCACCGCCCAGTCGCAGGGCGGAATCGGTTTTCCGCAGAGCATTTTTAATTCGTCCCGCCAGGGCACGCAAAAAAGCATCGCCGACGGCGTGTCCATACGTATCATTGATAAGTTTGAAGTCGTTCACATCCATCATCGCTACCGCCAGGAGGGTCTTGTGCCGCTGTGCCCGCACCATGGCCTTTTCGATATATTCGTCCAAGGTCGCCCGATTGGGCAGGCCGGTCAGCGTATCATGGCTGGCCAGCCATGCCTGCTGTGTCAGCTCGTCGTCCAGGCGTGTGCGGAGGTCAATTTCATCCAGTGCATGGCCCAGAAGTTGAGCCACACGCGCTATGAGGGTTCGCATTTCCTGATCAAATAGATTCTGGTGGATGGAAATCAGCCCCATAACCCCCCAGATATGTCCTTGCCGAACAATGGGTACCGCCGCCGCCGATTTACCGCCAATCATCGTTATCACCGTGTGGTTGTTGGCCAACGCGGAATCGGCCTGATAATCGTCGGACCAGCAGAGCTTATTTTCGCGCCATGCCTGGGCCACGAGGCTTTTACCCTCCCCGCCCAGAACGGAAACACGATGCTTTTCGATTTGATCACTGCCCGTGCCGGCTGTGGCGATAAAATCAAAAAGACCCTTCGCGTTGGGGCGGGCAACCGTTACCGCGATAAATAGTCCCCCGCGTGCCAACTGGTCAACCGTCTGGGTAAGAAGAGTATTTTCATCGGGGGCTTCAAGAATGATTTCTCCCTGAATGCTTAATGATTTATACAAACTGCCCAGACGTTCGAGCCGGGATTTCATGTCCATCGAATCAAGTGCCCGCCCCAGCATTTGCGCGCAACTTGTCAGCAGATTCAGCATGTCTGGGTCAAAAAAATCCTTATGGCCGGAAACCACGGAAAGCAGACCCCATATTGTGCCGCCACGAAATATCGGTGCCGTGGCTAAAGACTGAATACGGCGTGCCGCGGGTTGCGAGTTAAAGGCCGCGGCATGAGGCTCATGCGGATAGTCATTGCTGTACTGCAACTTCCCGGTTTGCCAGGCGAGCGACGAAAGCGTCGCCGTCCCATCGCTGACGGAAAAGGCGAATCCCCGCATAATTTCATCGCTGGTTAATCCGGCTCCGTAGTGATACCGCAAAGTTCCCGTCTCATCGGGATAGCCGATGCCGACGAGCAGAAAAGTTCCCTTGCCTACCAGCGTTTCACATGTGCCGCGCAACAGTTCGCCCTCATCGCGGGCACTTAGAATAAATTTTGATTCTTCCAACATGGCATGATACAAACTGTTGAGCCGCTCGAGCGCTATTTTTCTGTCCTCCAGCCGCTCGAAGATATTCCGCCGTTCCAGTGCCCGCCCGATCAGCATGGCGCTGGTGGAAAGCAACTGCAGCATATCATCATCAAAAAAATCTTCCCGGTGGCTGATAATGCCCAGTACGCCCCAAGTTGTGTTATCCACGACAATGGGAATCGCCGCCCACGCCCTGATGTTCATTTTCCGGGCTTTGGCCTGAAATGCTGACGTCCGAGGGTCATTGAGATAATGGTTGCTGACCTGCATTTTTCCAGTGCTCATGGCTTCACCGGACAGGGTGCCGGCACCCAGCTTTACCGCGGTGCTGAATGTATGAATTAATTCCGCGGCCTGCTTGCCCGCCGCATGATGATAGCGCACCAAGCCATCGGCATCAGGCGACCCGATGCCCACGATATCAAAAAAACCGGTGTTAATAAGTCGCTGGCAAATACTGTTTAATAATCCGGGCCGATCAGTCGCTTCCACCAGCAACTGCTCCTGCTCCAAAAGCGCACGATAAATGCAATTCATGCGGTATAAAGCCGAAGGCAGCGGCTCAATAGTGTCTGTCGCTGTGAGATTGTCTGCCATCGTAAAACTCGAGCCTAATCCAATCTTATTATCGGTAAGAAAGGTGCGGGAGAATCAGCAGATTGTTCCATTATTGGCACCTGAAATGTTTCGCCGCTATTTCGTAGGTGCGTAAAACATACGGTACGCTGGACAGGCTCCTGGAAGAGCCAATATTCGGGTGTGGCAATTTTTCCGGGCATCT
>DAHVEJ010000214.1 GCA_027313145.1 Phycisphaerales bacterium
AAAATACGCGCCAGCGCAACTCTCGCGATTGCGAATATTAAGACCGAGTTATTTTAGTTCCGGACGCCACTGGGTGGAAGCCCGCGGCCGGATTCGCGAACCGCGGCATCGACGACATTCGCGTCCCGTCCGCGATCAACGGCCATCACCAACGGCCATGGGATTCCTCCCATGGCTGCCGGGAATACTACCATTCTCCCCCCAACCCCGTCGCACACGGCCGCGCGGTGGAAACCCGCGGCCGGATTCCCGAACCGCGGCATCGACGACATTCGCGTCCCGCCCGCGATCAACGGCCATGGGATTCCTCCCATGGCTGCGGGGCTGCGGGGCTTCCATTACGTCGCCGTATGGACCGCCGGTACAACTGCGGCGGCTTCCTGGGCATGAATGAGGCGATACTCGACTGCATCCGCGATGGCTTGCCAACTGGCTTCGATGATATTTTCCGATACGCCGATGGTGCCAAACACGCCTTCCGGCGAACGGAATTCAATGATCACGCGCACCTTTGCGGCTGATTCCGCCCGCCCGTTGACAACGCGAACTTTGTAATCCACGAGATGCAAATCAGCAATCGCGGGGAACTCCGGCTCCAAGGCGTGGCGCAGGGCCGCATCCAGGGCATTAATTGGGCCGTCGCCTTCGGCGGAGGCGTTGATATCGCGATTATTGGCGGCAATGGAAAGCGTCGCCTTGGTAACCGGTTGCCCGTTGGCCTGGCGGGAAACGGCACAGCGGTAATTTTTAAGGTCAAAGAATTTTCGTGTTCGCCCGATTTGCCGGCGGAGGATTAATTCAAATGACGCTTCAGCCGCCTCAAATTGATACCCCTGCGATTCCAATTCCGTTACCTGATCCAGGACTTTTTTTAGCGCAGCGCGGTCGTGTTCGATATGGAACTTCTTGCCGGCCTTGGCGGCAATATTGGAAATGCCGGAAAGCTCGGAAACCAATATTCTCCGGGAATTACCGACCAGTTCCGGTTCGACATGTTCATAACTGCTGGCCATTTTGTTGACCGCATGTACGTGCATGCCACCTTTATGGGCAAAGGCGCTGGTGCCGGTGTACGGCTGATTATTTACCAGATTCAAATTGGCCATCTCATAAACATAGCGGGAGGTTTCCGTCAGATGGATCAGCGAATGTTTCTGGAGACAATCATAGCCCAATTTCAATCGCAGGTTCGCGATCACCGTGGTGATGTCCACATTGCCGCAGCGTTCACCAATGCCGTTGATGGTGCCCTGCACCTGCGTAGCCCCCGCGGTTACCGCCGCCAGCGCATTGGCGACCGCCACGCCGCTGTCATTATGCGGGTGGATACCTACAGGAAGTTTCAGCTTTTCCAGGGCGTGCCGCACACCATTTTGCACGGCGGGAGGCAACGTGCCGCCGTTGGTATCACAGAGGCATACGAGCACAGCACCGGCTTGCGCGGCGGCGGTGATGGTTTTAAGCGCGTATTGCTCATTGGCCTTGAAACCGTCAAAAAAGTGCTCGGCATCATAAATTACCTTGCGGCCCTGACTGGTGAGATACGCTATAGAATCGGCGATCATATCCAGATTTTCCTGCAGCGATACGCCAAGAACGTCCGTGGCGTGGATGTCCCATGTTTTTCCCACCACGGTGACAAACTCGGTTTCGGCATCGCGCAAAGCTATAAGGCCGGTATCATCCGCGGCGGCTATACCCTTTCGCCGGGTCATTCCGAACGCCACAAGCTTGGCCGTTTTGAGCTTTAATCCACGGGCTTCATTGAAAAAAGCCGCATCCTTCGGATTGGATAATGGATATCCCCCTTCGATAAAATCTACGCCCAGCTCATCCAGGCGATGACAGATCAGCAATTTATCCTGCAGTGAAAAACTTACACCCTCACCCTGACTGCCGTCACGTAACGTCGTGTCATATATTTCTATTCTTTGCATACAATAACCTCGTTGGCTGCCGGAAGCATTATAAGGATTAACCGCCAGCCATGCACCCTTGAATTCATAAACAAAAACACCCTGCGCCCAGGCAGGGTGTAAAACATTTCTGAATTTTGAATATTACACAAGTGCCCGCCGGACGTTAGATCTTAACGTACCGGCCAATAACAGCGCGGACAGCAGCACAGGAGTAGATCCCACGCTGTAACAGCAACGTCCCGACTGTCATCGGGGTCATAGCTGCACAAACTGTCCGCACGGCACACCTCATAAAAACCGTTGATATCTTAGCATTACGAACAAAAAGGTCAAATTGCCGCCTGCGGCCAACAACAGTGTCATGACTGCCACCATGACTAAAGCGGTAGAACAGCGTAGAATTAAAGAAAGGAGCGTGCCGGATGTTTTCACTGGATCATGTCGCAATACAAACCCCTGATATCGCGGGAACTGCGGAGTTTTATGTCAAAGAATTTGGGGCGGAAATATTATATCAGGATACGAGTTGGGCTTTTCTGCGGTTGGGGCAGGGAAAGCTTGCACTGGTTTCCCCCCAGCAGCATCCGCCCCATGTGGCAATGCGCGTTTCCGCGGATGATTTGCAACGCGCCGCCGAAAAGCACGGCCAAAGTATTGCCGAGCACCGTGACGGCACACGCGGAATATATCTTCATGATCCGGCCGGCAACACTCTGGAACTGATTTGCTATCCACCGGATTATAAAGGCGTATAAAAGGAAGGCACCGTGGCGGCAACGCGGCGGCATAAGTCAACAGAATAAGCCACACTTGCGCCCAAATGCCGTATGATGTTCAGCGATGTAATACCCAAGGAGCAGGCATGGCCCAGGCTGAAATTCCGGCAAGCACGCTGTCCGCGGTGACGGACTTCCAACGGCATTATTCTTCGTTGGAACATGAATTAGCCAAAGTGATCGTAGGGCAGAGCGATGTCATCCGACAGACGCTGTGCTGTCTGCTTATCGGCGGACACGCCCTGATTGAGGGCGTCCCGGGCATCGGAAAGACCCTGCTGGCGCGATCATTAGGCCAGGTGCTGGATTTGAAATTTTCGCGTATTCAATTCACCCCTGATCTCATGCCGGCTGATATATTGGGGACATCCATTCTGGTTACGGACGCTTTGGGTGCGCGGAGCATGCAGTTTCAAGGCGGGCCTTTATTCGGCAATGTGATTCTCGCGGATGAAATCAATCGCGCATCGCCAAAAACGCAATCCGCCATGCTGGAGGCCATGTCCGAGCAATCCATCAGTGTCGGGCGCACGACGCATCGTCTGGTGGACCCCTTTTTTGTTATCGCAACACAAAATCCGCTTGAAATGGAAGGCACGTATCCGCTGCCGGAAGCGCAGCTGGATCGCTTCGCGATGAATATAATTATCCGTCCGCCGCCGGTGGATGAACTGGTCAATATTATGGATCGCACCACCGGCGTTAACAAGCCGGCATTGCTGACAATTATGAATGCCACCCGCCTGGCGGAAATGAAACTTATGGTGCGCAGCGTCACCGTGGCGGACATATTGAAACGGTATATAGCGCGCATAATTCTCCGCACCCATCCAGACAGTGATCAGGCCACGGATAGTGTCAAAAAATATGTTCGCTACGGTGCCAGCCCGCGCGCGGCACAGGCTTTAATACTGGCCGCCCGGGTGCAGGCGTTGATCAATGGACGCGCGTATGTTGAGCCTAATGATATTCCGGCCGTTGCGCTGCCTTGCCTAAGGCACCGTATCATCACTCATTTTGACGCCCGCGTGGATGGCATTGACACCGTGGCAATTATTCAGGACGTGTTAAAAAACACGGACCCGGCACCGGAAGCCGCCGCCATTAAAAGTCTGATGCGATAACGCGCCTGGTGCATTAACCGGTTGCGACCCGGCCGTATTATCCCGGCGGTGTGGCTTCCAGTTCCGCTTGCGTGGGTTGGCGTTTGCCGGCGGCGGCTTTCACCATGCGCGACGGTTCCGGAACATTTTCCATAGTTGGCTCATCGCCGCTGCCGCCTTGTACGCCGCGGGCCATGGCAATAACGCCGGTACGGGCTAATTCACGAATGCCGTAAGGCCGCACGAGTTCCACAAACGCATCCAGTTTGTCTTCTTCGCCGGATAACTCCACCATAATTGCCTGATGGCCCACATCCACGACACGGCCGCGGAACAGGTCGGCAAGTTCAATAATTTCGCTGCGCGTGCGCGGCGTTACGCCGAGCTTCACCAGCATGAGATCCCGTGACACATACGGCGAATCTTTATAATCGCGGACTTTCACCACGGTGACAATTTTGGCCAGTTGTTTGCGCACCTGGTCCAGGGTACGCTCATCCGCGATAACCACAATGGTCATGCGAGAAAGATTGGGGTCTTCCGTGCGGCCCACCACCAGAGAGTCAATATTAAATCCGCGCGCGGAAAACATGTTGGCCACGTGCGAAAGCACGCCGGGTTCGTTCATTACCAGTGCGGTTAAAATGTGCCGCATAATGTATACTCCAATGCAAAAATGTGTTCTAAACCATCCATGCTTTCGCGCGGAAAATTATATATCGCGCGGGCACAAACGGCAGCTTGAATCAACAGGATAAGGCGTTGCGCCAAATCAGGCCAGCGTGCCCATGTCGCGTGCCATGTTGGGCGGAGCGGAACCGACAATTCCCAGTTCCATTTCATGAATACCTTTTCCGCTGGGCACCATGGGATAGACGTTTTCATCGGTTTCGCAGAGGAAATCCACGACGCAGGGGCCGGGATGGCGGATCATCTCATCGACAACTTTCTGCACATCCTCTTTCTTTTCACAGCGGATGCCGCGAATGCCGAAGCTTTCAGCCATGGCGGCAAAATCGGGATTGACCATTTCGGTGTTGCTGAATCGGCTGCCATAAAACATCTTCTGCCATTGGCGTACCATGCCCTGGAAATTGTTGTTGAGAATAGCCACTTTTACCGGCAGTTTGTATTGCCGAATCGTGGCCAATTCCATCGCGGTCATGATAAACGACGCATCGCCGTCAATATCAATAACCAGATCCTTAGGCCGCGCCACCTGCGCGCCGATGGCCGAGGGCAGGCCATAGCCCATGGTTCCCAGGCCGCCGCTGGTAATCATGCTGCGGGGAATACTCCAACGGATAAACTGCGCCGCCCACATCTGGTGCTGCCCCACGCCGGTAGTGAAAATAGCGTTTCCGGCGGTGGCTTTGTTAATCGCTTCGATAATCGCCTGCGGCTTGGCCAAGGGAGAATCATCACGATAGGCAAATGGATATTTCGCTTTCCATTGGGCAATTTGCTCCAGCCACTCTTTGCGTGGACGATGTTCAATATGCTGGATCATATCTTTCAGGCACAAACGCGCATCGCCCACCACCGGCACATCCACTTTCACGCTCTTGCTGATGCTGGATGGATCAATATCCACATGTACAATTTTGGCCTTGGGGGCAAACAATTTGAGATTGCCGGTCACACGGTCATCAAACCGCGCGCCGATGGCAATGAGGCAATCGGCATCCTGTACGGCATAATTCGCATACGCTCCGCCGTGCATTCCCAGCATGTGCAGACTTAAGGGACTATTTTCATCAAACGCGCCGAGGCCCAGTAAGGTCGTGGTGCAGGGAATATTCCCTTTTTCCGCCAACTCGCGAACTTCTTTCCATGCACCGCTGAGAATCGCTCCACCACCCACGTACAATACCGGTCGCTGGGCGGCATTAATCATATCCGCGGCGGCTTTCACCATGCGGCTGTGGCCGAGGCGATAAGTCTTATATCCCGGCAGCCAGGGCGTATCATCAATGGCGGACTCCACCTTGTTGGTGGTGACATCCACGGGCAAATCCACAAGCACCGGTCCAGGCCGGCCCGTGGTGGCAATGATAAATGCCTCGTTGATAATCCGGGGCAAATCTTTGACGTTCTTCACCAGATAATTGCGTTTGGTCACAGGCCGGGTGATACCGGTTACGTCCGCTTCCTGAAACGCGTCATTACCAATCACGTAGGTGCGCACCTGCCCGGAAAACACGATCATGGGAATCGAATCCATGTAGGCGGTGGCCAGCGGTGTTACGGTGTTGGTGGCACCGGGGCCGCTGGTGACAATCACTATGCCCGGCTTGCCGGTGGCGCGGGCGTAACCATCGGCCATGTGGCCGGCCCCCTGCTCATGCCGCACGAGAATAAAGTTAAGTTTGGTGTCATAAAGTTGGTCAAATGTCGGGAGAATGGCACCGCCGGGGTAGCCGAAGGCATCGGTGACATGATGCTCCAGGAGCATTTGCAGCAAAATCTGCGCACCGGTTTTTCCGATGTACCGATCAGTCAGACCGGTGGGGTGCCCAAGCACGGGCAGTTCATTGCTGACTTCAGAACCCGAAGCGACAGCAGTAGCCTCGGTCCATTTTTCAGTCTTGTTGGGCTTGGTGGTTTTGGAAGCCGGCGCGGACGCCGCTCCCCCGGTAAGGGAAGTGCTGGACATAAAAAACCTCGTACAACATCGGCTGCATTGGAAAGGTTGGCATGGCGTCCACCGCACGGCAGATTACACCAGCGCCCAACCAGGCCGCCGTCCCGGCAAGCCGGGATAACGAATTTCTCAGAGCCGCAGCCCCGGAAACTCGCCGTCGATTGAGTAGTCATAGCAGGTTTCAAGAAAAAAAGCAAGGCAATGCAAATTTTTCAGCGATTGCCGCCCCCGCCCGATTCGGCTGCGGCCATCGAGCTGTGTCGGCTAGTGCCCTGTTCCAGCCATAATTACGGGTTGATTGGCCTTAAACCGGCCAGATGCAAGGAGTCGGCGGCGAGAA
>DAHVEJ010000215.1 GCA_027313145.1 Phycisphaerales bacterium
CAGCAGATCAAATCCCATCCACATAAATAACCCAATACCCAGTTCCAGTGCCGGGCTGCCTAACAGCAGTTGCAGTCGCAGATCCGAGATTCCCGCGAATGAAGGGATCACTGTATCAGCTAACATGTGCAGCGTTCCAATGATGCCGATGTATACCACCAGCAATGTCAGCAGCACCGCCAGAAGCTGCCGCCAGGTACTCGGTGCGGTCAGTGCGATCCACATCGGCTGGAATACATGTTTAAAGGAAATCGTCGGAGCGTCCAACAGGCTCGGCGCGGCCAGGGCACTAAGGATAATGGCGGGAAGGCCCGGTGCCAGCAGCAGCCAACAGCCCCACAGTGCCCACGCCGCCAGAGTAAGGCGGAGGATCATCAGGGGAAACAAACGTCGCAGGAGCAATCGACCATCGGTTTTCCCGGTAACCGCCCAGCGGACGCGCTGCTGAATCAGCGCCAAAATACACCACCGCCACAGCATGGCCGGAAGCAGGAACCATCCATAGCTTGCGGCATCACTGGGCCGATGTATGGCGATGTCTCCAATGATTGGAAGCATCAAGAGGGCGGTTGGAGCAACGGCCAGAACATACATGGGTAAAGCCCAGACGCCGTGCGCACGGATAAATTCCAGTCCCGCATCCATCGCCCCGGCAAAATCGCCGTTGGATTGCAAATCAATGCTTTCCCGCGCCATCCATCAGCTCCGCAATCCCATAAAGAAAATCATGGCCCGCAAGCCCAAGTAGATCAGCAGCACCGATAGCGGGCTTAGCAGCGTACCGAGAATTAACCAGCTTCGACCCCGCCAGCCGTGGAGTCTATTTTCCGCGTTGCGTCGGGCTTGCATAATCCGTAAGCCCTCACGCGAATAGTTCACACCCTCATAACGGGTGGAGCATTCTTCACAAATGGCCTGGCCGGTAATAACACAAATCCCAATCGCCGGGCGATCAGGGTGATTGAGGCAGAATGTTTTTTTCAACGCCATGTTTTTCGCACCCTGTGACGCGGCACTTTGCAACTTTTTGGAATCATACCATCGGCAGATCAATTGGCGTAGCGGAACGCGGTTTTTCTACGATGCGCATGCAAAATCCGGCGCACGATTGCATGAGGTGGAACGACCTTTAAAATATGCCGCCAGCAATGCAAACCCGTAACGCAGGCATCCTGCCTGCACGGGCAGGCGGGACGCCTGCGGTACGGAGCAATCCGCTTCAGAAACGGGGTTGGCATTCGCGCGGCTATTTGCCGCACTGGGACCCCGGAAATCGGCCTGTCCATGTGGTTTTGCGCCTGCACGACAGCCTGGCCCAGTCTCTCTTGGCGCGGTGGGAAGAGGAACTTCGCAGTACGCCTGATGCAACAGACCAGCGTCGCCGGCGCATTGAAGCCGCACTGGATCACGGCACCAAGGTGGCGGTCCTTACAAAATTGTTGCCGGCCATGGCGTCACATTAACGGGTTGCCCGCTTTTACCGGGAATCCTCCAGCATCGCGATGTATTGCGGGGCTGATGGCGTTGCGTTTTACGAATCCCGACAAAAAGCGGGCAGAACCATTTAATGCCGATGTATTGCCGGTTGTTACTGGGCGAACCTTGGGTTATACTTTTGGTATGAAAACAGCCGTATCAATTCCGGATCCGCTTTTTTCCGCCGCCGAGCGTCTGGCCCGTCGGACCGGCAAATCCCGCAGCCGGGTTGTCAGTGAGGCACTGCGGGAATATTTAGCACGCCATGCGCCCGATGAGCTTACACAGGCCATGAACCAGGCGTGTGCCGACATTGGTGAAAAAAAGGATGGCTTCGTATCAGCCGCGGCACGGCGCATTCTGGAGCGCACGGAGTGGTAATAACTCAAGGTGATATCTGGTGGGCCGATATTCCCACCCCGACTGGTTCAGGCCCCGGCTTTCGCAGGCCCGTGCTGGTTGTGCAGGGGGATGCCCTGAATCAGAGCCGCATTGCAACGATTGTTTGCGTCCCCTTGACCAGTAATCTCAAATGGGCCGCAGCTCCCGGAAATGTTCAACTTCCGGCCTCGGCTTCGGGCCTGCCCAAAGATTCCGTAGCCAATGTATCGCAAATCGTCAGCCTCGACAGGGGCCTTTTATCGCAACGAACCGGCAGGTTGTCGCGCTCGAAAATGGACGTGGTGCTGGCGGGAATTGATATCGTTCTTGGCCGGTAGGTGGGAAGGCGACACCGGCCGTCACTCGGACAACCTCATGAGAACCGATCCCGGGTAAGCGCCGAGTTGCGATCTGGGCGCGACGGGATGATTTTTGGCACCCTGTGACGCGGCACTTTGCAACTTTTTGGAATCATACCCTCGGCAGATCAATTGGCGTAGCGGAGAGCGGTTTTTGGGATGGGCCATCCAAAATCTGGCGTTGGGAGTTGTTGTATGCTACACTTCCATCGCTGGGTATGCTGGCAAAAGCCGATGTCTCGGGAGGTTAGCGGATGGCTATCTCGACGCCTGGAGGAACCCCCGTCATTGAGAAGCGTGCGGGTGCCACGCGCTACATTTTTCCCAACGTCCACATGACGAATATGCTGCTTCACTACGCCAGCTTCAGCCTTACCGGGCTTCTGATTTCGGAGTTTTTATTCTTCAAGGCCTTCAAGGCCTCCGACATCTGCGGCCCGCTCACACAGATCTTGATTTACGCGGCAACTATATTGATGATTTTCCTCACAGCCGCGCTAAAGTCCACTATCGGCAAGGCTGTCGTTACCGTGTCAGATTATGGCGTGATTTTGCAGTTGGGACCGCGGGCCTTTAGCTCCCCGATCCGCGTACCTTGCCAAGACATTCTTCAGGTGATGTTAACGCCGATGCCTCGAGCCGTCGCTCCAAAAACACCAAAAACGACCAATACTTCGGCGCTTTCAGAACTGGGCGCAATTGTATTGCACAGGCGCTCCGCGGCTCCTCTGGTGTTCGCCGATGGATACCCGTGTAGTTCCCTGCAACCACTTGTCACGGAAATCGTAGATAGATTCAATATCACCGCCGATTGCACCGACCCGTCCGACCAACCGATTGCCTCCGGCGACACACCAGCCCCCCACGTCGCCCCAGCATCGCCGTTGGGATTGAAACGGCGGTTAGAAAAGATGGATTATCCGCTGAATCCACTTGATAGGCGCATCACCGTGGCGGGCAGTGGCGAACGGCTTGCAATCAGGGTACCTCGGGTGTCAGCGTTTTGGCGGCCCGTGAGCCTGATGGCGACGGGCTTATTATTTGCGCCGATGGCTTGCTTCTTGATTTTCGGCGGAATTCGCTACCTCTACATGGCACTAACAGGTCCATCGGGGGCATTTCTTTGCGCAAAGACCGGCACATGTCTCCTTTTGTTGTTTATTTCTTCCGCAATACTTTTGGTAATTATTATGGCCGCAGTTAAGACAACGACTATCTTGGCCGACCGGGAAAAGCTATCCGTTCAAACGTCCTGGGGATTGTTCAAGCGGCGAAGGGATTTTCCAGCAAACGAAATTTCGAGTTTTGGCGTTGGCGAAAAACTTATCAACTCACAATACGGCTCGATTGTTTCACATCGCCTAAATGTCGAACAGAATTCCGGCACCACCAGCACGATCTTGGCCACAGTCCGCTTGCCGGAACAGCAGGTAGGATCCATCGCAACCATGCTGCGAACATTCTACAAACGATGAAAGGTCGTGCAACGTGCTTCCATATAAAACTCGGCGAACTACTTACGCCGTTTTCACCGGTCTTTTGGGATTGGGCTTTTTCTGGCTTGGTGGCTGGAATTGGATAAAGGATAGCAGGGAACTTGGCGTGGGGGACATGGCGCTGGGTGTTGCGCAGTTGGTCGTCGCGTGCATCATCTGGAAAAGGCGGAATAGAGAGCCGCCACCGCGTGGATAAATTAAATCCTGATCGAATGGCCCCCGATTAATCTCATCGGAACGCCCCCGAGAATCACCTTTTTATTTGCGGGGCTTTTCTGAACTTCCTTGCGGACTTATTGCGATATCACGGTCCGGGTGTTTGGCCGGTCGATGGTTCTTCGGAGGCCGCCGCAGGCACCGGCGACTCGGGAGTTTCCGGAAGGGGAAGTTCTGTGGGGTTGGCCGTCGCCGTGGCGGCCACGGCCAGTTTTGCCTGAACTTCGTGCGTGCGGGTGGTCATATCGGCTAGCATTCGTTGGAATTTCTCCGCGCGCATGATTCCGCTAAGGTGCACTTTGGATCCGGCGCGGCTCACGACAATGTGCCGCCGCCCTCTCTCCAATGCTATAAAAAACAGTACCGCCGTGAATGCGGCCAGCAGCAATACGACTACCACGAACCCCTCGGAAAAGCTGTTGCCGTGCCGCATGTTACTAAGGGTGGTCAATCCAGCAATCACCAACAGCAAGGTCAGGGAAATCAACCCCAGCAACCGGGCGGTCGCGGGACCTACCCAATGGAGGATATAGTCGACTTGATCAAAGGGAATTCGACGGATTCGATCTTTGGTGTATTGGTGATCCAGCAAGATCAGGGCATCATCGCCCACAATAGCTGTGGTGCGCTGAAACAGGGTGAAAAAGCGGAATTGTTCGCGTTTAGCCATTGCTGAAAATCCTTACCCATCGGTGATTACGGTCTAGGAGCCTCTCCGAGTATGAAACACGGTAACACCGCCATGAAATCGGCCAACGGCAAACATCGTCACCGCCAGCGCCAGCCATCCCGCTAAAACGAGGGAAATCAGCACTGCGGCGGTGACAATTCGCCCCCTGCCGACCAACTCATGGTAAAGCGCATCTTCCCGTCGCATTTTCGCCATTTTGCCGCACTGTATATATCCATACACCGCCCAGAGCGGAAAGAGAATAAAGACCACCGCATCGGCATACGGAATAAACAGCGCCACTAAAATATTATTAACCACCCGATCCGGGCGCGCTAAGTAGTGGCTTACAATTTCCTCCGCCGCCTTTTTGCCGGCCTTACTCTCGAGATATTGCACGCTATAGGATTTCCCTTTGATCTCCACAGCGCACAACGCACAGATAAAATTGCCCGTGCCCTGGCAGACGGTTGTCGCTTTTTTGTTCGGATGGTAAACGCACAGAGCATCCTCGCTCATCGCCAGTTCAGGGCCATGGATAACCGGAGTAATGGGATTAAATAATTCACCACTTACGCGCATGCGGCAGGTATTGCAATCAAATGTCCCATTGGCCGCCAGAGTCAGAACTCCGCGGCATTGTGGGCCGGGGCAGGGAATCATCCGCGGTTGCATCGGTTGATTCAGCGGCATCTGATCGCGCACGGCCTGCGTCATATTTATGCTCCTTTCCATCCATCCTGCAAAATCAGGGCAATATTTATGATGGTCTGTTCATCACTTAAATAATCGTTCTTATCCTCCAGGCCTAAAAGCCGCCGACAATGCGCCGCCAGATCAGCAAACATGCGTTCGCGCACGGGTGTATCGAGTTGATCGCGCCGCAGGGTCAGGTCGATAATCAGATCGCGTTCCGCCCGGCCAATACGGGTGATGATACGCGAGCGCAGGGCGGGATCAGTGCGAAAGCTGTTGTGCCGCGCTTCGCGGCGCACGACCGCTTTCGGCAAGCCGCTTTTTCGATCACGCACGACAATGGTATTGGCCGCCATATCCCCAAGTCGGCGGTGATGTGTGTCGAAAAAGGCCGTTACGCCGCCGAGGAACATCAGCACCGGCAACATATCCACCGCGCGGATCAAATTACGAATAACAACATTGGTGATGGCAAGCCGCCCACCCGACGCATTCATTACACGGATGTGCATCGCGCGTTTGCCGGGGGTTTGCCCGGCCCAGAGCGCCTCAAATAAAATAAAATAACCCAGGAAGGTGGCGAAAATGATTAATAACAGCAGGACAATGCCGAACACTCCCGGCACGGCTGCACAAAAAAAAGCCGCACTGAAAATAATAGCCACCATGATGACCGCATCAATGAGATAAGCGATAGCGCGCGTAAAAAGCCCGGACAACTGATAACTGAAGCAGACTTGCTCAGGCGTTGTTACGCGATAACGCAGCATAGAATCTACCCTTTTACAGGTCCTCTTTAATGACCCGTGTGCCGCATATTCTATCATGAAGGGAGCGCTGCGTGCGCGTGTCGGCGAGTGCGTAGAGGATATCTGTAAGTCGCCAGATTGCACTTAGAAGTAAGCCCAATGAAAGCACCGTCACGCTATGCCAGCCCAAGATCATTCCGATAATCGTAGTAAAAATAAACATGGCGATACCGAATTCGTAGGCGACCGCACGGGCAAATGCTCTCGCTGTGGAAATAGCGGAACCGTCTATGCCTACGACTCGCAAATCCCCCATCATTTTTCCCAGCGATTTTCCAAGGCGGCCATGAAGCACGCCAAAATACACGATTGCAGCAAGCAACGATATAAAGTCCGGTGCAAAGGTTCTATAAGACCTACCAGGACTATTGAGTGGCACCAACAGTGGAAGTGCGAAGGCGGCGTACAGTGCCAGGCGGAAGATAAAAAATATGATGCTATCAATGAAAATACATCCAAACCTCTGCCATACGCCGGGGCGCGCGAGTGCCTTTGGTGCATCAACGCCCGTCCGCAGGCGGTCCAGCAGAATCTGTTTGCCTTCTGCGCTGACCCAGTGGCGTCCGGAACTAAAATAACTCGGTCTTAATATTCGCAATCGCGAGAGTTGCGCTGGCGCGTATTTTGT
>DAHVEJ010000216.1 GCA_027313145.1 Phycisphaerales bacterium
GCATGAGTTTATGGTACAGACTTTTGCCCCTGGTTGAGCGCCAGAGCCTTTTTTAGTGCCAAAGTGCGAAGGTTGGGTTAAGACCTTATACCTGCTCTTCAGCTTGGCAAGATATTGTTGATCGTGGGCGAGTAACTGTTGATTCCCGTTGAGAGCCTGGGAATATATCGTTGAAATATTGGCCGCACATTTGCGCTCTTACGAATAATGCAATTTCCACCATTGTCTTTTTAGTATTTATAGCGATAATATCTTTTGGAGACTCGGCCTCAGGGTTGCTTAAGGGTGACTTGAAAGGCGTTGTCTCCTTTTTTTTGCGCTTATCGTGCCGTATAGGGATCGGGCACAAATACGATTCCGTATTCTTGGTATATGGTTCCGTCACGGTAAGCATCGCCGCGAAACTGTAGTTGATTCAGCCACGGTCCAAATTCATGGGCAATTTCAGGGCGGGTAGTTGCTTCCATTCCACGTGTGGGCAAGCGAAAGCCCCAGTTCAAACAATAAATAGCCAAATCGGCGGCTTGGATTAGGATAGGTCATATCCGACGAAACAAAGAACGGTGTCGGCACGATCCATGTAGTGCGATACCGACCAGCTTGCGTCTTTTGGAAATAATTCTGCAATCGCCGCACAAAGCGGCGGTCTTCTGTCTTTTCCGCTTCATCCATAACCAATAGACCATACTGCTTTTCACTTTCCAGAAAATAGAAGAAGCGTTCCAGCAAAAAGACTTGATCCTTTCTCAAGTATTCGTGCGCTTCAAAGCTTTGCGGTCGCGCTACATTTTTGGGAATTACGGATGCAAACAACTTGGCTCGGCGGTCACGCAGCAGAAGAAATATGCCGCGAGCCATCTCGAGACAGGCTTGTCCGTAAGCCGTAAACTCGTCGCGTTTCGGAGGCTTTTTTTCCAGGCCCTTAGTCAGGAATCCTCGGCAATGCTTACGTCGCTCATCTTCAGCCATAAGCGGCCCCTGGGATGCCCATTTGAAGCGGTCGCCGTCGAGTAATTTGCAGCCTTTGAGTTCAGTGCGGAACTGATGCAACACCACACCGAAGGACGCCAGTTCCAGGCGCTGCACTTCCTGAACAAAGGGCCAGACCTCCATATCCTGAAGTGCGATGCCACCACGGACTTCATACGGCATGCTGTTGTGATCGTGTCCGCTTTCGTCAAGAAATAAGAGCCAGCTCATTGAAAGGCCTCCGTGCCTCGGTTTAGCATACGTTTAACACGGGTAATGCCCTCGTGCGTCAAGCGATACCGCTTGCGTGCCTGTTGAGACGTTCCACTCTTTTGCACTTGCATGGCAAGTTTGGGCGATTGGGCCATCATGCCGTTAAAAGCGAGGGTGATGTTTTCAATACCATGTCCTAAATCTTTGAGCAACGCATTGATCTCTTGGCTTCCGAAATCCTGACTTCCCTTATGCACCTGAACGAAATAACTAGCGACCAAGGCCCGCTCAACCGCTGTTGCGGGGTTTACCTGGTTGAATAGCCCCGGGAAATCCGCTTGCGCATCAGAGGCCAATACCGCTGATGGCTGTTGGCCTAGAGGGGCACCACACTCAGGAATGGCCCGTTGTGGGGTCGCTGGCCGTGATTGGGTGCAAAACCTTTCCATCGCCCATTGTAATACGCGGCGACGGGCTGATTCATCAAGGTCGCCCAATGCTTCGGTGATTTTTAGCACGGCCATTACTTCCGTATCCATTACCTTGTCATCCATAAGAGCAACTCCAAAAATACGATTCTTTGTACATGATATAATGAATAAATAAGAAAAGCAGTAGGAATACTTTGGTTTTTTCTTGTACCCTATTATTCCAGCTTTGGTTAGCCGATGAGGGAGATCATGATCAAGGCGGCTCCCTCCTTTGTATGACGTTGAGATCCTTCCGGTATCGCGGGTTTCTTCAACCGCATTAATTTTAGCGTTTGCTTTGTCCTGGCCAGGTGAGAATACCCATGCTCCCAATTCTCCATTGGCGGCTTTTCCTCCAGCGGAAAGCCGAGACTGGTGAGATTGATGCGGATTTCCGTTTTCGAGTTTCTCCGACCTCGCGAACTGCTGTGCCAATCGGGCGGCCGGGAAGTCTTTACGCTGCGACTTGGTGGTACTTTTGCGCCCACCAAGTATCCCACAACCCGCCTCGATAACGCGATAAAGAGGTATTATGCGGCGATATCCGCGATTTGCGGATATACTCCTTACCCGATGCGAATCATTGCTGGAACATTTAGAACGCGGCGGCTTATCGGGCCGGACTCTATGACCACCCGCCCCATTACAGATCGCGCCAAACAATCGCTGTTCGACGCTTTAACCTGTGCGGTAGCGATTCCCGACGCGGTCGTGCTCGATTGCTTTTCGGGCACAGGCAGCTTGGGATTGGAATGTCTGTCGCGGGGTGCAAAGCGGGCGATTTTTGTGGAGCGAGATCGCAACGCATTGGATGGTCTTCGCAAGAATATAGGGGCCTTGCGCGTTGAGCAAGTGTGTGATGTGCTTTCCGCGGATGCGTATCACAGCGGATTATTACTGCCGGGGAAATTGCGTGGGCAGCAACTGGGATTGGCTTTTATTGATCCGCCGTATGCCCACATGGAAACGTCGGAGGGCCGGGGCCGCGTGGATGAGCTGATCCGCATGGTCACAGAATTAATGGCTCCCGAAAGCCTGATGATTCTCCGGCATCCGACGGAAGTAGCGCTTGATGATATGGCCATTCGCCCGCGCGTGGTTCGGGTCCTGAACTACGGAGCCATGGCGATAACATGGTTGTCCGCCGGAGCCGCTCCGGCATCATGACGGATTTTGATTATGCCGACATATCAATACCGATTTTTTAAGCCCGCGCAGGCGGCACAACTGCGACGTTTGGAACTGATGGTGCGCGGCGTGGTGGAGGGCGTGTACGCGGGCATGCACAAAAGCCCGCACAAGGGGTTTTCCATTGAGTTTGCGGAACACCGGGAATATGTGCCCGGCGATGAAATTAAACATCTGGATTGGACCGTTCTGGCGAAAACCGACCGGTACTACATCAAGCAATATGAGCAGGAAACCAATCTTCGGGCCACCATCTGCCTGGACGCGTCGGCGTCGATGAATTTTGGCGCTGCATCCTTGCCTGATCCCCAGGGCAAGACACTGCAGGGCGTCACCAAGTTTGAATACGGGGCCGTTCTGGCGGCATCCCTCGCGTATATGCTTTCTAATCAGCAGGATATGGTGGGGTTAATCGCGTTTGATAAAACCATCCGGCTGGAAATTCCGCAGGGCAATGGCCCTTCGCACCTTGATCAGATTTTTGTGGGCCTAGAAAAACTTTCTCCCGGTCGAGAAACTGATATTTCCGGCACACTGCATTTACTGGCGAATAAAATTCCACGCCGCGGATTGGTTATTGTCATCAGCGATCTCTTTGATGATCCGGATAAAATCACCAGCGCCCTGCAACATTTGCGGCACGCCAGACATCAGCTGGTACTCATGCAGGTATTGGATCGCGGAGAAATGGAGTTGGCTTATAACCGGCCCATAACGTTTGAAGATATGGAAGATGGATCGCGCCTGCAGATTGATCCTAAGCTTATTCGCGATGATTATCGCCGGGAAGTACAGGCATTCCTTGATTTAATTAAGAAACGGTGCGGCCAGTCCCGCATCGATTATGTTACCGCCTTTACGGATGTGCCATGGGACGCGCAGATTCGTGAATTGCTGCGCCGCACTTCGCGGCGCTAACGGTGCATAACAGCGCTTGGAAAGGATGCGCATGATTGATTTGCCGCTGGCGGCTATGAATTTTTCAGATCCAGTCATGTTGCTGGGCCTGCTGGCGGCCGGTATTCCCGTGCTGCTGCATCTGCTCAACCGCGTGCGATCACCGATTGTACGCTTTCCGACGTTGCGTTTTTTGCGCGTCACAGCGCAGAAAACATCACGCAAACGGCAGGTCCAGCAATTTGTGCTTCTGCTTTTGCGCATGGCGGTTTTTGCGATGATCGCCATGGCCATAGCCGGGCCCCTGGTCCATGGCGGATCGCCCTTCGCGGCGTATGGCATGTTGTTATTGCTGCTGGGCGGCATTGCCGTTCTGGCAGTGATGACGGTGATATTCAGCAATGCTTTGGATCAACGCAAAAGCGCTGGGACGGCGGAAGCACCATCCGCGAGTATAAAAACATTCCCGGTCTCGGTGCCAGGCAGGGCCGGTCTATTGTGGCCGGTGATTTTTATGCTCGTGGGTTTGGCAGCCACGGTCACAGCTATATTTGGCCTGGGAACTGACAGCCTTTTTCCCAATGTCGGCACCCATTTCAACGGGCAATCCACCGCGTGTGTGATTATTTTGGATAATTCGCAGTCCATGCTGGTTCAAGATGGTACACACACGCGTCTGCAAACCGCGATTGATCAAACCCGCGATCTTCTTGGACAGAGCCTCACACCAGCGCGTATGGCTGTGCTGCTGACGAATCCCGGCAACAGCCCCGTTCCCGATCATCTCGGTAGTGATCGTGTGGCGCAGATCGCCCGATTGAACGCGATCAAAAGCACCGGCCGGGCGTTGCCCATGCGGCAGTTGATAACCCAAGCGGTAAATTTACTGAAAAATTCCATTCGGCCCAACCGCATGTTGATTATTATTTCAGATTTCGCGGGGCCGGCGGCATCGGATACCGGCATGTTTGCCCCACTGAAAAAAGTGCCGGGCATTCAGTTGGTCCTTATGCCGCAGGCAACCGGCACGCCGGATGATGTGGCCATCGCCCGATGGGGTATTGAGCATGGTGCCGCGGTGGTTGGGGCAACGGTCCGCTTCCGTGGAACGGTCATTAACAATGGTGCCACGGCGGTGGCACCGCGCTTCGGGCTGAATGTCGATGGGGAAAAAGCCCCTGATACAGAGGCCCGCGCGACGCTTGGGCCGGGCGGCACCGATTCCAGCCGAGCCAATGTTACCATGGCGTATCAGCTTAGAGCACCGGGCCTTCACCGCTTTACCCTTACCGAATTAGACAGCAGCCATGCCATGGCTTGGGGTGATCGCCGCAGCTTAATACTGCAGGTGAAAAACAAGATACGCGCGCTGGTGGTCGGAAATCAGCCGCTGCTTACAGGCGCATCCACAGCTTTTTATGTGAATGCGGCGCTGGCTCCGTTTTCCACGGTCGCACCGGCGGGTGCCAAGCCGACGTTATGGAGTATTCAACCGACGTACCGTTCGTACACCGCGGTGCCGGCGATGCGTTTGTCCTCTTATTCAGCCATATTTATCTGCGACGTACCGTGGATTTCACCAACGCTGGCGCAAAAGTTACACCGGTTTGTGGTGGGCGGTGGACGGTTATGCTGGCTTTTAGGCCCGGCAGTAAATGCCCACAATTACAACGCCGTCGCGGCGGGAAACCTGCAATTATTACCGGGTGAAATTTCCGGACCGGTGAGCAGTCAAACGGGGGCGGCATTGAATTGGGTGGACGTTAAAAGCCACATTTTTGCCGGTTTATTTCAAACCCAGGAACCGTTCCAGCGCATTGTGGTCGTCGGGCGCTGGAGTTTGCCGGGAAATTCACCGGTCATTGGCAAGGTGCTGTCACGTCTGCATGATGATTCGCTGTTGCTGGTGCAGCATTCGTTGGGGCATGGGCGCGTTTACACTTTTTTATCCGCCCCCGGCGGCGGTTGGAGTAACATTGCCTCCACCAGTGCTTTTTTGCCGATGATGGTGCGCATTGCCTTGGGCAATGCGGCGGCCAGTGCGGGCATTACGTCCTACACACCTGGACGGGCGGTGCCAATTCATGTACCAACCAGGAATCCAAATTTGTCGATAAATGTCACGGCACCGCAATCCCACACGGCGGTAAATGTTTCGGCATCGCATACGCCCGAGGGGCGCTTGGTGTGGCGCTTTATCGGTGCCCAGCGCGCCGGCGTGTATCACTGGAAAAGCTTTAATGGGAAATATTCCGGCGAATTCATCGTCAATGTGCCACCCGGCGAGGCGGATTTACACCCGACCAGCGCGACGGTGATGGCCAAAGAAGCCCCGAAAAAACAGACGGTTTTTATCGCCGCCACCGCCAGGAAATTAGTAGAGGAACTTTCAAGGACCAGCGAAGGCAATTCCCTGATGCCGGGAATTCTTGCCCTTGTGATGGTTTTAGCAATTATTGAGGCTCTTCTGGCCAACCGCTATAGACCGGTCAAAGTGTCGCCATACCAACAACTTTTCATAAATGCTCGCCGCGATGCCGAAACAGATTCTAACCGCCCCAGCAGCGCGGCCCTTGAAGCGTTAACGCAGGAGCAAGGCATTGAACTTGGAAAATAAAGCCGTTACGACGGAACCAATATCTTGGTCAAGCTCTTTCGATGTCTTTCGCGGCGGCATCATTGCTTCCACAGTACTCGCTGCAACCGTTTTGGGGTGTCGGCTGTTTTGTGGATAATTGGTGGAAAAATTATCTGGTGGCTGGGCGCAGGTGCGATAAATAGCGATTTCTTAACGCGTTATGAACACGCCCTTACCCCTGGGCTAACCCGACCTTCGCACTTTGCGTGGTTTTTGGGGCCGAAAAAATCTTTAAGTGGCCACGGCGGTAGCGCCAGGCGG
>DAHVEJ010000217.1 GCA_027313145.1 Phycisphaerales bacterium
ACCACAAAATACGCGCCAGCGCAACTCTCGCGATTGCGAATATTAAGACCGAGTTATTTTAGTTCCGGACGCCACTGCCCGACCCCGCCAAGGCTGCGGCGGCGTATCACCGGGCGCTGGAGTTGTTTCGCAAGGCGGCAGCCTTGGACGACACGAACGCCATGGACGAAATCGCCTGGATGTACGAGAGTGGAAAGGGAGTGCAACGGAATTACGCTAAGGCGCTAATCTGGTTTCGCAAGGCAGCGGCCCTGGATGACGCGTACGCCATGGCTAACATTGGCGTGCTTTACGCCAACGGCCAAGGCGTGGCCCAGGATTACGCCCGTGCGATGGCGTGGTTTCACAAGGGTGCCGCCACGGGTAGCGGCGACGCCATGTACTACATCGGCGGGTTTTTCGCCAACGGTCAAGGCGTTACCCAAGATTACGTTAAGGCAATGCAGTGGTATCACAGGGCCGCCGACAAGGGCAACCCGTGGGCCATGTGTCAGATCGGGGTGTTGTACGATAGCGGCCAGGGCGTTCACCAAAATTACACTAAGGCAATGCAGTGGTACCGCAAGGCGGCAAAGGCAGGCAACGGCTACGGGGCACTGAACCTGGGGCTATTATATGATTGGCCAAAGCGGCTCCCCGCCGGCCATGCGAGGGCTTTGATAGCATATTCCCGTGCTCTGAAGCTCTTCCATAAAGCAGCAAATAACGGAGACTGGGATGCGATGGAGGCCATCGGCAGGATGTACGAGAGGGGTCTGGGCGTTCACCAAGATTACGTTAAGGCAATGCAGTGGTATCACAGGGCTGCCGACAAGGGCAACCCGTGGGCCATGTGTCAGATCGGAGTGTTGTACAATAGCGGCCAGGGCGTTCACCAAAATTACGTTAAGGCAATGAAGTGGTACCGCAAGGCGGCAAAGGCAGGCAACGGCGTAGCGATGTTAAACATCGGCGCGTTTTTCGCCGCCGGCCAAGGCGTTACCCAAGATTACGTTAAGGCAATGCAGTGGTTTCGCAAGAGTGCAGCTGTAGGCAACGGCTACGCCATGTGCGACATCGGCAGGCTTTACGAGGTCGGCCAAGGTGTGTCGCAGGATCACCCCCGGGCGATGGTGTGGTATCGCAAGGCCGAGAAATCAGGTGATCCGATGGCAGCCGCCTTAGCGACGAAGGAGATCAAAAAGCTGCAGGCGGCGGGGAAATAGGCGAGTTGGCGAGATGATGGGGGTACAAAAATGGCCGACATGCCATCCCTTCTGGAATGTATCCAACAGTTGGAGCCTGTTTTACCTGTGCTGGCCGCATTGGCTGCGAGTCGGGACTGTTACCTCGGGGCGCTGCTGCCAAAAAATGTTCCCGCCAGAATCGGCCAAACCCCATCTACAAATTTCCGGACCAATTTTTAGTATCCGTCCGGCGAACCTTTCAATTACCGTCTCCGCGCTATGAACCGGAGCTATTGTCAAATCTTGTGGACGGAATTTTCAAGCGCCCGGCCTTTTAACTCCATCTTCGAAGATAATTCCTTCCAGAACATGCGGTCTCCTGCGTTGCGCGAAGCGAATTGGCATGGACGGCTGACTGGCTCATAACTATTCCAACCGGAAGGGGTTCCACAACACCGGCAGCTAATTTTTTAAGTTTTTTTTACCCCTGCAGTCCTGTCCGCGCGGCGGGCGACGTATATATAGGTAGCTGGCACGCTGCCAGCGTGGCAAGTGTCGCCGGAACTTTAGAAAGGATTAGTAGGAGACTCTGCGATGTTGAAGACCATGCCCGTATCCACCAGTTCGGACCGCCGAGATGCGGTTGGTGCCGGCCAGGACCACTTTCGCTGCAGAACCTTGCGCCATGATGCGCGCGACGTTTATGGTGCTCTTCTGCGCAGAGGCACACGCGTGATTTTCACTTCCGGCGCACCACAAATATTCCGGGAAGATACGCCAGAGAATCGACTTCTCTTGACAAAGCCCACCACCGCTGCTTGTGTGCCGACTTCCCATGACCCTGAACGTACGCAGATAAAAGAGGCTGTTGATAAACTTTTGGCCATGGACTATCCAGGGAATATCAGTGTCCAAACAGTTGCCGCCACGACGGGCCTTGCTCCGGGCAAGGTAGCCTCATTTTTCAAGGATATTGCATTAAATTCCTCATCCTACCAGCTTTATTACCCTGCGGGTACGCGAACCTTGGCGATTGACCGCCCGCCTACCAAGAAAGGAGATCCGATCGAGGTGCCACATTTCCGGCGACATTGGTGGTTCCGTAGCTTCTTGCTCCTAATCCCGATACTTATAACCGCAGCTTGGTTCGCGGCGGCCAAAATATGCGGTAGCCCGTTCCAAGCGAAAAAGTTCGCTATCACCGCCGCCCTCGTCGTCGTCGCTGAATTTTTCGCCCTGCGTTTGCGCACGTTTATTGAGGAAAAGACACAAGGAGAAAAACTATGAACTTTACGGAAATACTGGCGAAACTTCGTCCACGAGCTGTCGGGGCACTGGCCCACAATCTGGCGTCCTTGAAAGCGAAAAATTTTGATCGCGTCGAAAACCTGAAATCGCAGAACAGGTTGCTCGAGTCCCAGTTGCGTTCGAAAGCCGGGGAGTACCGCTCCGCCCAAGGCCAAGCCAAGCTAATCGCTGCTGCCGAGATTGAATTTCTTGTTCGCGAAATTAATTCCGTGGCAGGCCAACACAAGATCGCCTTTGCTAACATAGCTCGCATTTCTTCCGCGATGTCGAAATTGGATGAGCTTGCCGCCGCCGCAGACAGCGGCATTCCTGCGTCCGAGATTGACAAAATTTATCTCGCAACCGAAAGTGCATTTAGCGATCTGGAAATGAGTGACCTCGCTTCCGAGCAACTTTCTCAAGTCCAATATTACCCTCCAAAAGCCGAGCCTGTAAATGTTGAAGCGAGCCTCGCCGATGCGCCTGCACCGGCTACCCTCTCAGAATCCGCTAAACGGCAGCTTGCCGACCTTGCGGCCAGCACGGAACCAGAATACGCGGGCCCAGAAACTGAAACTACGTAATCATAATGAAACGAAAGGAAACTATTATGAAAATCTTTAAATCCAAGAAAGAAATCGAACGCCAATTGGAACGAAACCGCATCACGGCGTTTCGCCGGGCAGAGACCGCAGTTGACTCGATTCGCTCGCGCATTTCAAAATTGAAAAAAGAACGCGACGAATCGTGGGCGGCGGCTCGAGAATATTCCAAGATTGGCCAGCCTGGGCCGGCCCGTAGGAGTCTTGATTCCTTCCGCGCAGCGGAATTGCTTATCGCGCAGCTTGAAATGCGACGGTGGACATTTGAGAAAAACACCACGTTGTTGGAGATGGCCAAAATCGATAACGATCTGACACAGTCGCTGGGGGCCATCAATTCCGCGGTCCAAATCAACCCCGAAACGGTTTCGGAGGTGCTGGCGGAAACCGATTCCAAGCTGAGCGAAACCTCTTCAACAAAAAATATTTGGGAAAGGGCGTACAACAAGCACATGGAAGGTCTCGATGAAACAAACGAAATTATTCCCACGGTTGAGCAATTAGAGGCGCAACTCAGCGCCGAAATCGCTATTGATCTTGGCGCGCGTGTGCCGAACCCAGCCGAGACTAATAATCCCCAAAAGAACTCGGAAGACCTTCGGCAGCGAGCTAGAACAATTTTGGAGGACAAATGATGAGTTCTTTTTTTTCTGACAAGAAACGCGAGAATGAGGTGATTGCCGAGAGATCCCTCTCCGCTAAGGATTTCGCTGGTGCCGCTATTGCCTTCGCACGAGCGGCTGAGTGCAGCATTGCAATGGCTGATCAGAGCCATGGCCCAATAGCAACCTGCTTCCACGATGATGCTTGCGACTTACTGGGCCTTGCCGAGGAACTGAAAGCAAAAGCCCAGGCCCATCCGTCGGCTCGTAAGCGTGTCAGCACGACTGACGATCTTAGCGACAAGCCGAGTCGCTGGGGATCGGAAAACCGGCCCAGCGTGAAATTCGGCGATCTGAAGGGGCTTGATGAGGCCAAGCAAATTGTCTTCGATGCTTTCATCGCCCCGGTGAAACACCCTGAGGTTTTCAAAACACTCAACATAACGCCGGGAACCGGCCTTCTGCTTTACGGGCCGCCACGCACCGGTAAAACCATGTTTGCGAGAGCGGTGGCCAACGAAATTGACGCCACCTTTATGCATGTCAAGTTGAATGAAATAAAAAGCAGGTGGGTCGGTGGTAGCGAGGAGAACGTCAGCAGCATGTTCGCCGAAGCGCGAAAGTTTTCCCGCTGCGTTTTATTTCTTGACGAAGCCGACGCCCTATTGCGCAAGCGCGGCAATCAGCGGGTCTCGGCTGTGGAACAATTTTTGATCGAGAGCGACGGTTTTTCACAACCCGGTAATCAGCCATTCATTCTGCTGGCCACAAACCGTCCCTGGCTACTGGACAGCGCGGTTCTGAGCGCCGGCCGCATCAGCCAGTACATCCACATCGGCTTGCCAACAGCACCGGTCCGCCAACAAATTATCGAAGCGGGTCTCAAGGATGTCCCAGTATCCGATGACGTGGATATAGAACGCATTGTTGATATGACCAACGGTTTCGCTGGGGGAGAAATTCACCATCAGAAAGGGGGGGGGTTGTGACCTCGCGAAAATAATGGCGTCTCGCAGATGGGTTGCCCGCAAAGAGCGGTCTTCGGGTGCGGTACCCCCCTTCCAGCCCGAACCGGTTTGCCAGTCCGACCTTGAGAGTGCGGTCCAACAGGTGATTCCATGCTCTCGCCGTGACGCCGAGATTATCAAAAGAAACCGAGAATGGCCTTCCGCTAGCGCCGTTCCCATCAACGATGACGACGATAACGGCTAGCCTCCGCGAAATTAGGATAACGGGGTAAATAAAGTGATAAGCCTCTTGATGAAAATCTCGAAAAGAACATTGGACACAGCCAGGCATATTAGCGCAGTATGCCTAGTCCTAATTTTCGGATGGCACGCGTGGGGTTACGTCGCTCCGCACCAACCACAGATTGCAAAACCCTGCCGCAAAATTGTGCGGAGTCTTATTCCCCAGATACTGGAAGATATAGCACAATCGCACGGCTCCGCCAGATCCGCCATCGTAGTGCATCTTCGCCACGACTCATCGAACTACGTCACCCGCCAACTACGTCTCGCTGTGCAACAATCCGGAATTCTTTCCGTTCGGAGTCGAACTTTTGTTGCGTCAGTCGAACACGCCTTTGGCTTCGCCGACCCGGGAACGGCCGATCTTTCCGCGGCACTTGCTCAGGCAAAACGCCGAAAAGTTGACGCCGTTCTGTTTGGCAAAGTTGCTCGCCTTGATTCCGTGGGCGGAATAACCACCGCCGCTATCCAAGTCAATCTCGCCAACGTCAAAACTGGCGAGCTATTATCCTCTCACCTTTATACTCTCAGGTCACCGCATGGGATCCAGTTCGGCGAACGGGACCACGATAATTATTTTTACCGGCTGCTAATTTGGGCTTTGGTCGTGCTGTTCATTCCGGTCAGCACCTTCAGTTTTATCCGCGACGCAGTGCGGAGAAAATCAAACTCCACCAACGCTTTCGTCCTGGGCGTGTACTCTCTGCTGGCTGGCTTGGTGACTTGGCTGCTGCTGGGGGGATTCCCGACTCAATGGTATTTTCTGCTTTTTTGGATTCCCGCCATCGTCTATATGGTCAAAATGATGGCCTTCGCTCTGTGGCTTGAGGAAAATTAAATGTCGCAAGATGAAGCAATTATCGCCCAGGTACTTCCCACGAAAGTTCGCCGTTCCCGGCTTCTGTTCGGCCCCTCCAAAATAGTCAGGCCAAGACCAGTGCGCGGCACTGATCTTTATGCCCTATCGATAGCCGAAGGCCTTCCCCAAGTTCATCCGTTAAGCGCTGAGGCCAGTTCGCCCCATGTTCGGTTTGTTCGTACATGGCGACACCTACAACCGAATTATATTGAGATTTGCATTCCCGTCGACCTCATGCAGAACGGTCGTAATAAGTGGAATTTGTGCCTCTGCGGCTGCTGGGGCATCACCGATATCGAAAAATTCATTAACTCCCCTGGAATTGCCCCACGGCTGCTCATTAAAGGGTCCTTGACGGCGAGAGATACGGGGATTTTAATCGCGGAAATTCTCCGGGATCAGTTTAGGTATCATATAAATCGTCGAGCCGACCGCCGGCTTATCACTGATGACGTTTTTCCCGCGCGCTGGTTTAATGCCCAAATGCCAGCTTGGCTAGGCACCTATGGATTGGCCATGACCATTACGGAAATCAAATGGGAGGCTATTGCGAGTTCACGCAATACCAAGGCAAACTACGAGAAAGCAGATCAAAGGATCTGGATGGCGGTATTCGGTTCCGCCCTCTTGGTTCTCGCTATATTGGCCACGCATTTGTTTATCACCAACCGAGCCGCTTTCTTGCGGTTATTACCCACCGATTCCACTACAGTACCACCGCCCCATAAAAGCACGACCAAAGCCACCGCCCCCAACGCGGTCAAGTTGCCCCCACTTAGAACCGGTGTTCCCCCAGGGTCTTTTAGTTTTCGCCTCTGGCGTAAAATTGCTTGACAGGTGATGATAGGAGCGTCCAGCCAAGGAAGGC
>DAHVEJ010000218.1 GCA_027313145.1 Phycisphaerales bacterium
GGGCCGATGCCGGGACGCTGGGGATATCCGGGGATTTAGCAAATGCCGTGCCGATTAAATCGACAGGCCCCGCGCCGACATATCACGCTTATTTTGACGCAGTTTTTAATCGGACGCCCGCGGCCACCGGCGTATGGAACCGCTCTCATGTTATTTCGGGCGGTGTCTTGTCCGGCGGTCGTGATGCCGGAGCCTATGTCACCTTTGAAAATACAGCGCATAAGAGCCTGCTGATGAAAGTGGGGTTATCCTATGTCAGTGCGGCCAACGCCCGGCTCAATCGTAGAACGGAAAATCCGGGGTGGCATTTCAATGCTGTTCGCCGCGCTGCCAAGCAGGTCTGGAATCGGGCGCTGGGACATATTCAGGTTCACGGCGGTACCGTTGATGAAAAAACCATATTCTACACCGCGCTGTATCACTGTATGTTTGAGCCCAGCTTGTTTGACGATGTCAACGGTCAATACATCGGCTTCGATGACAAGATTCATCAGTTGCCCCGTGGACATAGTCAGTACGACAATATTTCCGGATGGGATTTTTATCGTTCGCAGGCACCCCTGTTGGGATTTTTATTTCCCAGGATTGCTTCAGATGTCGCCCAGTCACTGATCAACGATGCCGCACAGGACAAGGGCGGCGGCATCCCGCGATGGGAGCAGACCAACCGCAATTCCAACGGCATGGTGGGCGATGGTAATCTTCCGCTGATCGCCAATATATATGCATTCGGCGGGCGAGACTTTGACACCCATGCCGGCTTGCGGGCCATGGAACGAAACGCTCTGGTTCCCGGAACCACTTCGGATGGATACAAAGTCCGCAATCACTTGAGCGGTTATTTACGCCGAGGATGGGTAGCCCAGAAACACAATCGCGCCGCCGCCGGAACCTTGGAATACGCGACCGCCGACTTTGCCACAGCACAATACGCTGCGGCATTGGGTAACAATCACACCGCTGCGCTGCTGGAACGCCATGCCGCCTACTGGCGTAATGTCTTTAATCCCAAAACCCGGTATCTGCAGCCGCGCCAAGCTGATGGCCGGTGGCTGCCGGTCAAGCCGCAGGACATCACCGGATGGGCGGAAGGTTCCACGGCCCAATATACATGGATCGTGCCGTTTGATTTCCGCGGCCTGATCACCCGTATGGGTGGTCCGACGGCCGCGGTGAAGCGGCTGGACACATTTTTTAAGCGGCTCAACGCCGGGCCGCACAGCATTTATTATTTCAATGGCAACGAACCGGGAGAATCCACGCCTTGGATTTATGATTTTCTCAATCGCCCATGGAAAACCCAGCAGGTCGTGCGCCGCATTGAGTTGACGCTCTGGACCAACTTGCCTTCAGGACTGCCGGGAAACGATGACGGCGGCGCTTTGTCAAGTTGGTATGTATTCTCAGCTATGGGGCTTTATCCGGAGGTTCCTGCAGTCGGCGGATTTGTGCCAGGCAGTCCAATATTCCGGCGCATGACGATTCATTTTGGCCATAGCCGTACTATGCTGATCAAGGGGCTTCATGCCGGGCCCGACCGCCCGTACGTGCAATCTTTGACATTTGATGGAAAGGCGATGGAGCATCTCTGGCTGCCCCTGACGGCGTTAAAAACCAACCGCCCGGCAGCGTTGCGGTTTGTGCTTTCATCCCACCCCAATCGTCGCTGGGGCAGTTCTCCAACGGATACGCCGCCCCGCTTTATGTCTGAGCCGAGTAAAGCCGTCCCGGTGAAATAAAAAGTCCATTGCACCGAGACCAGGCTCATTATCGCCAGTGCTGCCGGCTCCGGAACGGCTGCGCACACGGTTGTCCCGTGGCACCGGTAAAGGTGCACCAGGATTATGGTATGCGGTTCCCCTGGTGATCCGGCATTTTGCTGTTTGTACGAATTGAGCGCGGAAATTTGGTGAAAAAAGGCACTGAATTTGACCAAAAAAGGGACTTCCGTTTTGATCACAGAGGTGTATAGTTTTAATAGTTCGGAGATCGTAATGGCCGCTGCCGGGTGCTTGTTCCAGCATCCAGCACCGGCTAGGAAAAAAAGTCAACGTACTGTGTGATCGAGCGTTTCGGTCACAAAGTTTTTGTTTGGTGTTTTTTTTATCGTTTGACAACCCGAAAGAATAAGTATCATGTTGTTTAAGAGACCGACCCAAAAGAGAGCATTCACGCTCGTGGAACTGTTGGTGGTGATATCTATTATTGCATTGCTTATCGCGCTACTCTTGCCGGCACTTGCCAAGGCGAGAAGTCTGGCATTGCAGGTTCAATGCGCATCAAATATGCAGCAGATCGGCAACGCCATGCAGGAATACGCCACTGAGTATTCCGGCGCGTACCCGCCGGGCTGCACGGCTTTTAACCCCTACGGCGGATTCCGGTATCCGGCCAGGGACACCTATCCGGGTTGGGGCTTCAGTCTGCTTTACTATGATTCCTTTGGCGAGGTAGGCGGCAAAATGGTCAACGCACGGCCTGGGATACTCACGCCCAACGCCCAGGGGATCGCTCTGCTTTATTCCCCGGAGGCTGGTTACATAAACTATCAAAATAACTTGGGGGCGATCACTTACGATAGCCGCGGCCTTGAGAATCAGTGGACCTTCTATACCAGCTATCTTTATTGGGTGGATCGCGGCGACGGACCGATTGACGCGACCACAACATTTCCGGATCAAGGCTACAGCCCCGCCTATGACCTTTGGGCTGTTATTCGAGAGCGCACTCACAAGCCACCGTATGGTGGAGGTGTCGATATGAACACGACGAACACTGTGCATCTGCCGGCGATGCATGCGACGTCGAATCCGGGGCGCGTGTTGGTAACCGATATGTGCATGACGGACCCATCGGGTCTTAACGGAGATGTCTGGTGGGGCAGGGGCAATTCCGGAAATTACCCCGTTTCCTCGCATGTTGATGAACCCAACAGCAACTGGCTGCCGATTGGCGTGCATGAGCTCTACAACGATGGTGCCGTTGTCTGGCAACCGATATCGCGGGTGAAGGTGCATTACGACTATTACGGCCTGTATTACGCCTGGTGATCAGCATTTTGCTGTTTGTACGAATTAGGGGCGGAAATTTGGCGAAAAAATCACTGACTTTGACCAAAAAAGGTACTTCCGTTTTGATCACAGAGGTGTATAGTTTTAATAGTTCGGAGATCTTAATGGCCGCTGCCGGGGGCTTGTTCTGGCATCCAGCACCGGCAAGAAACAAAAGTCAACGTACTGTGTGATCGAGCGTTTCGGTCACAAAGTTTTTCTTGGTGTTTTCTTTTTATTTCGGGTGAGAGCCCGAGAGGAGTTGTTATGAAACGTTTCATTCCACAGGTTGTCGGGAGTCTTTGTGCATCGAGCTTGGTTTTGGCGGCGGCTGGTCAGATACGAGCCGATATCACCAATGGCTTTTCCAGTGCGTCCAACTGGACGCTTAATGGCACGGCAGGGTCCACATCCAACGGCCTGCCGGCCATCGCCGGCGGTGATCTGGAGTTGACCAGCAACAGCACGAATGAAGATTCCAGCGCTTGGTACAATACCCAGCAGAATATCGCTGATTCGTGGACGGCCAGCTTCACCTATCAGATGAGCTATACGACGGCTTTTCCTTCCCAGGGATTCATGTTCGTCCTGCAGAACGCCGGAAAAAATGCATTGGGAAGCGGAAGCAGCAGCCAATTAGGCTACCTGAACCTGTCGCCAACCCAGGCCGGCAGTGGCGCGTATGCGGGACTCGTGAACGTCAACCCAAGCTGGGGCTTGGGCTTTCAACTCTTTGGCCACGGGGCCAGCAGTTTTCTGCAGATTGGACAGAATGGCGCATTTGTGGCGGGCATAGACAACCCGAACAGCAGTACATTGGTCATGTCAAGGGATACCAGCCCGATTAACTTCACCATCAGCTATTACCAGCCTGATGGCGTGGTCAATATTTCCGCAACTGATCCCACGGCAACGACTTCGCTTAACTACAATATTCAATTGCCCGGTCCCGCTAACATGATCCCCACGCCGCCGACCACGCTGGCGTCGGACCTTGGTAATACCGCCTACATTGGCTTTACCGGTGCCACGGGCAGTGACACCGTGGAACAGGATTTTACAAATTTCAGTTTTACCTCCGGCAACCCCACCAGCGCCCCAAGCGGATACACTGCGCCAACGCCCGCACCGGCCTACGTGACCGTACCACGCGCTCCGATTGCCCTGACGGCAGGCAGTTTCAACGCCGATGTGGTGGTTGAAAATTCCGCCTCGTTGCCGACAGGTGCCACGGTTTCATCCAGTATCGCCACGCCCGCCGGCGTGAAAAATAACGCTCTTTACGAGGCGGGGTTATCCGTGAACGGCAGCACTGTGCAGGGCGGGCTTCCCACATCGCATGAATTTCTAAGCAACGGAGACGGGGTAACGACGTTTCAACTGCAACATTACACCAATACCAACAATGTGCTGCGTCTGACTTCCACCGTCACCTCCGGCACCATGACGCTGTCACAGCCCACGGCGTTTTCCACGCTGGCCATATTGGCCATGTCCGCGGGGGCTAAGAATGACAGCGTCGGGGCGGTAACGCTTAATTTCGCCGACGGTCAGACCGTCACCACTGATTACGCCGCTCTGGATTGGTTCAGCGGCAATATCGACAGCACCACACCCGATGGCAATCCTTACGGACTGGCCTTGAGCGGATTGGGGCGGATCACTATTACCAGTCCAATTTCATCGACCAGTGTGAATGGTTTGCCCAGCAATCCCAACTTGTATGAAACGGTGCTGAATATTTCGCATCTCGGAATTGGCGGCGGCGGATTTGTGGATGCGTCCGGGTATGGAGCCTTGGATTCGCTGACGTTCAACTTGGCCGTTTCACCGTCCGCCGGAACGGCGGCGGGTGCGACGGACATATTCGCCGTCAGCGGGTCGGCGGTTCCGGAGCCGGCATCGCTGGGGTTATTAAGCATGGGCGCGGCGGTAAGCCTGCTGCTGCTAAGCCGCAAACGTCGGACGGCCTGAATCGCGGTAATACTGCTGGAATCGCCGCGCAGGACTTGTGATTCCAGTTCCGATAGCGGCCGGACTGCATGGTGCTGCGCGTCGGATTTTTAAGGCGGGTATCAGCCCCTTGGGCAGGAGAAACCAAAATGAGTGCTGTAAAGCGGCGGAGCATCCCCAAGGCGTTTACGCTTATCGAACTGCTGGTGGTAATCTCAATTATTGCATTGCTGATCGCCATTTTGCTGCCGGCGCTGGGACGAGCCAAGGAACTGGCGAATCGGAGCGTATGTGCCGCCAATATCCGAAGTATCGCACAAAGCATGATTATCTACGCTCAGGCCAATCGTACCAGATTTCCCTGTACGCCCGGTCCCTATGGTGGACAAATTCGGCTGGGATCAGGCCAGCCGGCCGGTCCTTGGTACAGCTCCTCGCAACCACCGGTTGCAGTGGCAAATGACTGGTTCTATCTGGTGGGAAAAAGCAGTCCGCCGGCGGCGAACACGGGGTCCATTCAGGCCTCGATGTATCTGCTGATACTGACGGGGTATTGCTCGACGAAAAGTTTTATCTGCCCGTCCGATCAATTTTCGGTCACTCCTTCGCTGGAATATGGAGCACCCGGCGGTGGCGTGTATCCCAACTTCGGCTTTGAAAAAGCTGGGACATTCAATTTGTCGAACCCTTCGCAAGTGGGACTTAGCTATTCCATTTCGGAGCCTTGGGCGCCCGCAGCGACTGGTCTGCCGGTAGCTCAAGCCAGTCAAGCCGAAACATTCTGGACATCTAAGTCCGGAGCTAATCTGCCGGTGATTGCCGATATGGCACCCGACCCCAACGGGTCGTCACCTTCATTGGGAACGCTTTACCGCAATACGACAATTCTACCATCTCTCAACCATTATGGGAATTATGTATATAACTCCGGCAATCATGACGGTGCAGGCGAAAATGTCGGTTTCGCCGATGCACATGTGGCCTGGGAGACCAACCCTTATTGCGGCGAGAATCACGATAATATATACAGCTACTACGCATACCCGTACCAAGGCATCGGCGATGTTGCCGCGGCACCGCAGGAAGACCGGACGTACAATATTCAGGCCTGGACGCAGTATCAACCACCGTTTGATGTAGTCATGAAACCGATGCAGAATGTGCAGACTGGGGCATGGTGATACCCACAAGTTGTCGGTTGCAAATTGCGGGTTACAGGTGACAGAAGTGCCGGACGATACTATTTGGAATTTTCGGACGCAGCTTGTACGGTGTACATGCGATTGCATTTTGGACGGTTGCATCTTATGAATGTTTTTGTTCTTATCGTCCGATGACTGGCGGCGAAGTCGATGATGTCTGGAAAATTTTCACGATGGGCCCGAGGCGGTGCCATTGTTACGGGTGCTATCGCATTTTCTTTGTTCATCCTCGGACTTGGCTATGCTTGGGCGCGGATACTAAATTGTCTAAAAGTGGGCTGGCCGCCTGTCCTTTATTGGAGACTCTTAATGCGTAGAAGATTATCCGGTTCTTGCGTGAAAATCTCATACGGCTTGGCAATTTTCCTCACCGCGATCCTCTTTTCCGCGCCGCTC